>NZ_CP018099.1:0-349166 GCF_001886815.1 Caldithrix abyssi DSM 13497 | reverse complement strand
AAATAAGCGCCCGTAAAAAAATTTTATGGTAATGAACCTCCTTTTCCTGAAATTTTTGCAGCCAGCGCGTTTTCAAAAGAAGCGGGAAAAAAGGGTAAGCAACAATTAACAAAATCGCCGCCGACCAGAACAGCCACTTAAATTGGGCAAACAAAAACGGCAAACCGGCCAGCACAAGAATGGTTTTAACGTACGTCTGAAAAAACTTTTCAATGGCAAAGGCCATTACCTTGCCTCGTTTTTTGCCAGGCAAAAGAAAAATTTTACTGATTTCGGCATGGCCGCCGGGCAAGATTAGACGGAAAGTAAATCCGGCGAAAAAAGAAGGAATTAAATCTTTATGACTGAAATCGCTGGATTGTTGTTCGATTAAATATCTCCAGCGTCGAAATTGAATCCATAAATTCAAAAAAACCAGAACAAAGATCAGAGCAAAGGTGGCGGGCCTGATTTCTAAAAGCGTCTGGATCATTTGCTGACGATCGACGCGCGCCAGAATCCAGATCAATAAAGCCAGGCCGATAAAATACTTGAACACAAAGGTTAGTTTTTGCTTGATCTGTTCTTTCATTAAAAATCCTTCGCCTTTTAAAGCCGTGTTTCCTGTTCAGAAATGGCGTTATGCGAATCCTCCAACTTGCAGGCCCAATTTAAAGAATTCTATTCATTTTTTCCATTGATAAATCTGGAATGCGCCCAGAATGGTGAAAAAGGTAATGTAAAGCGGATAGAAAAGCTGAAACAACGGTAGCCAGGGCACAAGCCACCGACGTTGAAAGAGCCGCGCCGCCAGCGTTAACGTGATAAACTCCAGTAGCAGTTTAAGGCCAATGACCGCCATCCAGAGTTCAACAAAGGCCGGGCGAAAGAGGGGAAAAATCCACAAATAGGCGTACACTAAAAAAACGCCAACCGAAAAAACCGTGTTCAAAAAGCTTTTGCGCAGGGTTTTACTATTTTTGCGGATTTGCTGATGCCAGAAGGTTTTAAAATCGGTGACGGGCAGAGTTTCCACAAACGTTTCGGGATGGGGGCAAAAAACAATCCTGCCCTTCGCCTGTTTGCTAAAGCGCTCGGTCAGGTAAACATCGTCGCCGCTGCGGTGTTTCTTTAAGGCGTCAAAACCGCCCAGCGCACGGTAGGTTTCCTTGCGGTAAGCCAGGTTGCGCCCCACGCTGGTTAAAGCCAGCCCCCAGGTGGTCGGCGCCGCGGCCACAATCGCCGAAAAGAGATTGTCGAACTGCAAAATGCGATTCATCCATCCTTTAAATCGTTTAAGCGGCGAGTAGCCAAGCACCATATCCACATCGCGCTCAAAGTATGCGGTCATAAAGGTAAGCCACTGCGGCGGAACCGTACAATCGGCATCGGTGGTAAAAATGATTTCGCCTCTGGAACGGGCAATACCTTCCTTAAGCGCGCGTTTTTTTCCGCTTAAAAAATCGTCTCTGGAATTCAGACGGATCAATTTCCAGTTTTCATGCTTCTGGCAAAAGGCCTCGATTACAGAAGCCGTGTCATCGTCGGAAGCGTCGTCCACCAGAATGATTTCGTAGCGATCGGCGGGATAGGCCAGCTTTTCCAGCGATCTTAACGTGGGCCGGATGCGCTGCGCTTCGTTGTGCGCGGCAATGACCACCGACACCTGCGGAAAGGCGCTTTGTTCTTTAAGCGGCAGTTTTTTAAGCCCCCAAAAAGTAAAGTGCAGAATGGTAAAATAAATAAGGGCGATGAGCAGAAAAAGTAAGAGTAATCCATCCATCTGAATAATCCGTGTTAACCCGTAACTTGAAAAGACATTTTCGTAACCGTTCCTTTAATGCGCCTGGTCGGTTAGCGACAGTTTTTCCGGTTTAATTTTTTGCTTTTCGTTGGCGGCGTACAACATGCCGCAGGCCGCCTGAATATCCCAGCCTTTTCGGTTGCGAACAGTAACGGCGTACACGCTTTCCTGAATGGCTTCTTCAAAACGTTCCAGAGATTCTTGGGAAGGGGCCGGAAAATGGTCATCAATGGAATTCACCGGAATCACATTGATTTTACAGGGCACCTGTCTGGAGATTTTTACCAATTTCTTAGCGTCTTCAATAGAATCATTAAAGCCGGCAATGAGTACGTATTCAAAGGTGATTCGTTTCCGTGTTTTCTGGTAATAATATTGCGCCGCCTTTAAAAGCTGCTCAAGCGGGTACTTTTTGGCAATGGGCATCGTTTGCAGCCGCTTTTGCTGATCGGCGGCGTTTAACGAGATGGCCAGGCGAAAGGGCCGTCCCTCGTCGGCCATGCGTTTGATGCCCGGAATGATGCCGCTGGTGGAAATGGTGATTTTTTTACGGCTAAAATTCAAACCGCCTTCGTCGGCCAGAATTTCTGCGGCGCGCATCACGTTATCGTAATTGAGCATGGGCTCGCCCATACCCATAAAAACGATGTTGGTCGGAGGACGTTCGGCCAGTTTTTTCATCTGCAGCACCTGCTCCACAATTTCGCCCACCGTCAGATCACGCAGCCAGCCCATTTTACCCGTTGCACAAAATTTACAATCTAACGCGCAACCGATTTGAGACGAAATGCAAAAGGTCACGCGTTTCTTCTCGTAAATAATCACGCTTTCGATCTTCATGCCGTCCGATAGCTGCCAGAGCAACTTGGTGGTGCCGTCCAGCGGCGAGGTAATGCGATCCAGTTCCTTAAAAGAACGCAGAACAAAGTCTTCTGCCAGCCGTTGACGCAGCGATCTGGAAAGCGTGGTAAACTCGTCAAAACGTTCGTAACCTTTCTGGTAAAGGCCCTGATAAACCTGCTTTACACGAAAGGCCGGCTCGCCAAGCCTGGCAAAATAGTCTTGCAACTCATCTATCTTTAAATCCAGAATATTTTTCATTGACTCCATGGGTACCTTGTGGTATTGAACCTCTCTTTTCCACTTACTGCCTCCGCAATCGAATTTCAGTTCGATTGCCCGCACAATGTAAATCAAACTTCCGTTTGAGTCATTGATTCTTGATTTTAATCAGCCAGTTCAGTAAACTCAAAGATCGTTTGCAATTTACAGAAATACAGATGGAATAACAACAGGGAAAACCATGGGAAAAGATATTCAAAAAGCAGAAGCCATAGCCAATGCTTTTCAGACCATTCAAAAAGAATTGGGGCGCATCATTGTCGGGCAGCAAGACATCATCGAACAATTGCTGATCGCCCTCTTTGCGCGCGGCCATTGTTTACTGATCGGCGTGCCGGGACTGGCCAAAACTCTGCTTATTAAAACCCTGGGCGAAGTGCTCGACTTAAAATTTTCGCGCATTCAATTCACGCCCGATTTAATGCCCTCAGACATAACAGGCACAGAAATTCTGGAAGAAGATAAGACCACCGGTCAAAAGGCCTTTCGCTTTATCAAGGGGCCGGTTTTTGCCAATATTGTTCTGGCGGACGAAATCAATCGTACGCCCCCAAAAACGCAGTCGGCTTTACTGGAAGCCATGCAGGAATATCGCGTAACTGCAGCCGGCCACACCTTCGAGCTCGATTTGCCCTTTTTTGTGCTGGCCACGCAAAACCCCATCGAACAGGAGGGGACCTATCCCCTGCCCGAGGCGCAGCTCGATCGCTTTATGTTCAGTCTGTGGCTCGACTACCCCACGTTTGAACAGGAAGTGGAAATCGTTAAACGTACAACCATTGAAGACGTGCAATCGCTTACCCCCGTGGTGCGCAAGCAGGATATTCTGGAATTTCAAAAGCTGGTACGCAAGGTTCCGGTTGCCGACAATGTGGTGGAATTTACGGTTAAGCTGGTCAATTTAACGCGCCCGGGAGCCGATTCCGACGAAAAGATCAACGAGTGGATCCGCTGGGGAGCGGGGCCGCGCGCTTCGCAAAATTTAATTTTAGGAGCCAAGGTACGCGCGCTTTTGCACAACCGCTTTACGCCAGAAATTGAAGATATCCGCAAGCTGGCCCTGCCTGTTTTGCGCCATCGTCTGGTCACCTCTTACAGCGCGGAGGCGGAAGGAGTCGGCGCCAGAGAAATTATCGATTACCTTTTACAAAAAATGGAAGCGTAAGACGAATGGCCAGGCGGCGAATTGGTTGAATATAGCGCAGCAATGAGTTAAGAGTGTAAGAGTGGACTGATCGCCAGCCTGTCATTCTGAACGAAGCGCCAGCTTCAGTCTCGAGAAATCGGGACGGAGTGAAGAATCCCCTGATTGAATAAAAGGGATTCTTCGCCCCGCTAAATCGGGACTCAGAACGAGACCTACCTCGTCAAACCGGGCATTTTTTTTCACAAAAGAAAATCTCGCTCCGCAGCCAAAATGCGGAACGAGATGGAATCAAATCTGAATTACTTCTTTGTTCTCAATCTTCCAGAGTGCTCAAATCGCCCACATCTTTTCCAAGAGCTTTGGCCTTTAGAACGCGGCGCATGATTTTGCCGCTGCGCGTTTTGGGTAGGCTCTCCACAAACTGGATGTCTTCCGGCCGGGCGATGGGGCCCACTTCGCTGGCCACATGATCTTTTAATTCCTGTTCCAGCCGGGGCGATGGGGTGAATCCCTGTTTCAGAATTACGTAGGCGTGAATGGCATTACCTTTGAGCTCATGAGGCAATCCAATGGCCGCTGCCTCGGCAACCGCCGGATGGCTGACCAGCGCGCTCTCAATTTCCGCTGTTCCCAGTCGATAACCGCTAACCTTAATCACATCGTCGATGCGACCGATAATCCACACGTAACCGTCCTTATCGATGCGCGCCGAATCGCCGGTTTTGTACCAACCCTGCTTCTCGTAATCTTTCCAGTAAGTTTGAACATACCGATCGGGATCGCCGTAAATGGTTCGGGCCATGCCGGGCCAGGGATTTTTGATCACCAGTTTGCCCTCTTCGCCCACAAGAACTTCGTTCCCCTCGTCATCGACAACCGCCACTTCATTGCCAAAAAACGGCTTGGTGGCCGAACCCGGTTTTAAAGGCGTAATGGGCAGAGGCGTAATCATGAATCCGCCGGTCTCGGTTTGCCACCAGGTGTCCATAATCGGGCAGCGCTTCTGGCCGATTACCTCGTAATACCAGCGCCATGCTTCGGGATTGATGGGCTCGCCTACGCTGCCTAACAAGCGCAGAGAACTTAAATCGTAACGCTTGGGCCAGTCGTCGCCAAAGCGCATCAGACCGCGAATGGCCGTGGGCGAGGTGTACAATATGGTAATACCGTATTTTTCAATCATCTTCCACCAGCGGTTTGGGTACGGATAGTTGGGGGCCCCCTCGTACATCATTACCGTTGCGCCGTTAATTAAAGGACCGTAAACAATATAACTGTGGCCGGTAATCCAGCCCGGATCGGCTGCGCACCACCAGCGATCTTCTTCTTTTATATCAAAAACATAACGATGCGTGGTGGAGGTGTAAACAGCATAGCCGCCATGGGTGTGCACCTGCCCTTTGGGTTTGCCTGTTGTGCCCGATGTGTAAAGGATGAACAGCGGGTCTTCGGCATCCATAACTTCTGTTTTACATTCCTGGCCGTCGGGGCAGGCAATGGGCAGTTGTTGCAGATCGTGGTACCAGAAGTCGCGCCCGCTTTCCATGTACACCTCATGGCCGGTACGCCGCACCACAATACAACTTTCCACCGTTGGCGAACGTTTAATCGCTTCGTCCACGGTCTTTTTCAAATCGGTGATTTTTCCGCGCCGGAATCCGCCGTCTGCGGTCACAACCACGCGGCTGCGGGCGTCGGCAATGCGCTCGGCCAGCGCTTCCACGCTAAAGCCGCCGTAAACCACGCTATGAACCGCGCCTATCTTTGCGCAGGCCAGCATGGCAAAAGCCAGCTCCGGAATTTGCGGCATGTAAATGGTAACCGTGTCGCCTTTGCGCACACCCATGCTGTGCAAAATGCGAGCAAAGGATGACACCTCCCGGTTCAGAGCGTGGTAAGAGAAGGTACGCAAATCTCCCGGCTCGCCTTCCCAGATCAACGCCAGTTTATTGCGCCGCCAGGTTTTTAAATGGCGGTCAATGGCGTTGTGCACAATGTTGAACTTTCCGCCCACAAACCATTTGTAAAAAGGTTTTTGACTGTCATCCAGCACTTTGTCCCATTTTTTGAACCATTCCAGCTTTTCCGCTTCCTCCGCCCAAAAACCTTCACGATCTTTAATGGATCGTTCGTAAAGAGAATCGTAATCCTTTACATTGGCCCGGGCCACTACTTCTTTGGATGGATAGTACACTTCGCCTTCCAGTTTACTCATCTTGGTGCCTCCTCCTTTTTAGTTGATTTAATGTTCATGACAAATTTTTGAATCTTAACAGCTGATTTTTTCGTAAAAATTTATTACATTAACCTTAAAGCAATACATTTGAGCGTGTGGTTAGTAACTTTAACGTGAGATATCAAAAAAACATTGGCGCTTTGCACAAAATCTTTTGGGCGGCTAAATGGCATGTTTCCTCCCATTGGATTAATCTGGCATTGTTAACCGTTTAGAATGTTTATAACAAATTTTGTAATTTTTAAATTTCAAAATCATGGCGAACCGGTTCATGCGTTACTTCCGAAAATATTATAAAACAATGCTATTATTAATGCAAGTTGGTATTTTTTTCACTTGCAACCCGCTTAAAAATGATAGTAGCTTTTTGCAAGTAAATACGGTCGTGTCCGATTCTCTGCCCATGCTTCACGAAACGGGTCAGCTGGAATCGATCGAAACATTTAACATCAATGTTCCCATGCGCTGGAATATGGAGTACAGAATTGTCAGGTTGGCGCCCGAAGGAAGTTTTGTTCAGCCCGGAGATACCGTAGTCCATTTTGATATGCAGCCCTTACAGGATCGTTTATCCCAGGCCAAAAAGGAATTGCAAAAAGTTCGGCAGGAATTGAAGCAGGTTCTGGAACAGAATGCGCTGGCGCTGGAAACGCAATACAAAACGATTGAACGGTTAAAAATGCAGTACCAGATTGACAGCACACGCCTGGCCAACGCCCGTTACGAATCGAAAACGACTCGCGAACAGTTTGCGTTGGAGCTGGAAAAGACGCGTTTGCAATTGCAAAGGGCCTTTCAAAATCTCGAAGCGCAAAAAATTATTAACGCCGCCAAAGAACGGTTGAAGCGAATTAAAATAGAACAGGCGCGCATTAAACTCGATCGCATTCTATTAATGAAAGATGAAATGAAGTTGATCTCCGATCATGCCGGGATTGTCATTTATCCCTATTACCGATCTTCCGGCAGAAAAGTAAAAATTAAAGAGGGCGAGGTTTTGTTCCCTGGCAGCACGGTGATTCAGGTGGCTAATTTGAAACGCATGAAGGCCGTGGTAACCATCAATGAAGTGGACCGCTCGTTTATCAAAGAAGGGCAAAAAGTAAAAATAACGGTCGTGGCCTATCCGGATACGGTATTCAGCGGCGAAGTCGTTAACATCGCCCGGGTTGCCACCGAAGAACGAAAGGGAAGCACTGTTAAAGTTTACCCCGTCGATGTTTATCTGGATTCCGGCGCCAACTACCGGTTAAAGCCAGGTCTCTCTGTGCGGGCGGGGATTATTCTGGATACACTTAAAAATACGTTTCGCGTTCCAAACTGGTGTCTGTTTCAAAAGACCAATCAAACATGGATTGAACCGCTCGGCCAGAAGAAAATTCCGGTGGAACTGATTTTTCGCATGGACGGTTTTTCGTATGTGCGCGGCGCGTTGCGTGACGGCATGGTTTTAAAATCGAACAGGATGATCTATGAGTAAGTCATGGTTTAAATCCAGAAGGTTCCGGATTACACTGACGGCGATTGTTGTTTTACTGATCGTCTTTCTGTTTTTGCCGGAAAAAGATCAGGCTCTGCTGTTCACGGTTAAGCGTGGGGATTTACTAATCCGCATTCCCGTCGATGGCGAGTTGCAGGCCGTAGAATCTTTTATCGTCAAAGCGCCTTCCAATGTGTGGGGCAACATCCGGATTGTGAAACTGGCGCCCGAAGGCTCCATTGTAAAAAAAGGCGATTTTCTCATTCAATTCGATACTTCCGAACAAATGCAACGTCTGCAGGAGGCGCAAAATAAACTGGAAACGGCGCTGGCCAATCTGGCCAGCACCAAAGCCGATATCCAGAATGAAATGGCCGAACTGGAAAACGACATTAAAATGGAAACCTACTCTCTGGAACAGGCGCGTCTGCAAGCTAAAAACGCCATCTACGAAGCAGAAAATAAACGCCGCGAAATCGAGCTCAATCTGAAAAAGGCTGAATTAAGATACGCCCAGCTTCTCAGAAAAAAAGAATCGCTACAAAAAATCCACCAAGCGCGTTTACGCCAGGCCGAATTAGAAGTGGAACAGGCTCGACTGGAAGTAAAACAACGCCAGGAAGATTTGAAGCGTTTAACCATTTACTCGCCGGCCGACGGGCTGGTGGTTTATAAAAAGGTCTGGGAAAGCGGCGGCATGACTAAACTAAAGGTCGGCTACACGCCATGGCGGTCGCAGGCTTTAATCGAAATTCCAAGTCATAGCAAGATGAAGGTCATGGCTTCTATTAACGAAAATGAAATTTCACGCGTGAAAAAAGGACAGCAAGTGGAAGTGCGGCTGGATGCCATCAAAGATACGCTGTTTAGCGGCACGGTAACCGACATTGCCACCCTGGCCCGCCAGGATGATGAGAAAGAAAAAAACGTGTTTGATATCGAGATTTTAATAAACGAAGCGGATCCCCGTTTAAAGCCGGGTATGACCGCCCATTGTAATATTCTGGTGCAAAAAATTGAAAATGTTTTACAGGTGCCCATCGAGGCGGTTCAGATTAAAGAAGGCAAATCGTTTGTGCTTGATGAAGACGGCGATCCCATCGCCATTAAAACCGGCCAAAGCAACGATGATTTTGTGGTGGTTACCGAAGGTTTAAAAGAGGGCGATCGCATCCAATTGCGTGCGTCCGCATCCGATACGCCCGCACAGAATAAAGTGAAGCCCAAAAAGAAAAAACCAAAAAGCGTTTCAAGGCGCGTCATTATTTTAAGATAAAGGGAAAAACGTGCGCTGGAAAAATTGGCTGGAAAATAACATTCTTGAAAACAAAGTTCTTCTTCGTTTCTTCCGCATCGATGAAGAACTGCTGCGCATTGGCCTTCAGGGCATTGTGGAACATAAATTACGCTCCTTTTTAACCATGCTGGGCATTATATTCGGCGTTGCGGCGGTTATTGCCATGCTGGCTATTGGAGAAGGCGCCCGCCGCCAGACGCTTTCGCAAATCCGGGCCCTGGGATTGAACAACATTATCATCCAGAGCAGCGACGGCGAAGGCAAACCCGGCGAGAAAGGCAACATCTTGTTCAGCGATGCAGAAGCCTTACAACAAATTCTTTCTACCATCGACGCGCTGGCGCCCGTTATCCGTTACGAAACAGAGGCCTTTTACAAAACGCGCAGTAAAGCCGTAAAGCTTACGGGCACCAACGCCCGCTTTTTTAAGTTGATGAACCTGAAAGTAGAACAGGGCGGCCTTTTTAATGAATGGGATGATGAACATTTTCAGAAAGTTTGCGTGCTGGGAGCGGAAGTTGCCCGCGATCTGTTTTTAGCGGAAAATCCACTGGGCAAACTGGTAAAACTGGGCAGACTGTGGTTCAGAGTCATTGGCGTTCTGGCGCACCAGCCAGTGAGCACGGTGGGCGCCAGCGAAGTGAATTTTAACAGGCAGATCTTTGCCCCCCTGCAAACGCTGTACGTGCGTTTTGACCGCCCCGCCAGAGACAGCCAGCTTCAGCAACTGGTGCTCCATGTGCCGGATGAAAACAAAATTGTAGCCACCGCCCGCATTACGGAATCGGTTTTAACGCGCCGCCATCAAAACCAGAAAGATTTTAAGATGATTGTGCCCGAACAACTGCTGAGACAAAGCGCGGAAACCCAACGGCTGTTTAACATTGTAATGGGCACCATTGCCGGAATTTCACTTTTGGTCGGGGGCATCGGCATCATGAACATCATGCTGGCCTCGGTACTGGAACGAACGCGGGAAATTGGCATTCGCCGCTCGTTAGGCGCCACACGCAAAGATATCTTAAGCCAGTTTTTGCTGGAAGCCGTTCTGCTCAGTTTAATCGGCGGACTGGCAGGAATTTTTACCGGTTATGTACTCAGCTACGGAATTACCTTACTTTCGGATTGGGAGACCTACGTAAGCTGGTGGTCGGTGGCGCTGGCTGTTGGCGTGAGCGCGGGCGTGGGCATTGCTTTTGGCTTTTTCCCGGCGCGCAAAGCCGCAGAGCTCAACCCCATCGAAGCCCTGCGTTACGAATAATTTAGCGGAATAAACCGGCCTGCCGGGCATGTTGTAATGAGGTTGAAAAAGAGAGAAGTGTTCTGATGAGCCGCGCTTCAGATACCGTAAGCTGGATTAAATCTTTTTACTTTCTTCTGTAGCGCGATATTGATTAAAAAGAAATCAGGAAGGCAATGATTCAGAGCGACGAAATAAAAGGGAAGATTTACGACCGGAAATTATTTGGCCGTTTGCTAAAATACGGCCTGCCTTACAAGCAGTTGATCCTGGCCGGTATATTGTTAATTATTGTAGCCTCCTTGCTGCGTATTGTGGGGCCCTATCTCACCAAGCTGGCCATTGACGATTACATCGCCAGCGGCAATTTTAGTAAACTGAAGATACTGGCCGCGCTTTATGTAGGTGTTTTGGCCGTTAACTTTATGGTAAGCTACGCTCAGGCCTACATTACGCAATTACTGGGTCAAAAGGTGATGTACGATCTACGGTCTGATATTTTCGGTCACCTGCAAAAACTTTCTTTCCGCTTTTTTGACCGCAACCCGGTGGGACGGTTAATGACGCGCGTTACATCGGATGTTCAGGCCTTAAATGACATGTTTACCCAGGGCGTGATCAGCATTTTCGGCGATCTATTTTTGCTGACCGGCATTGTAATCATCATGATGTACATGAACTGGCGATTGGCTTTGCTAACTTTTACGGTGATTCCTGTGCTGTTTGTAATCACCATGATTTTTAAACGCAAGGTGCGCGTCGTCTTCCGAAATGTGCGAAAATGGCTGGCGCAGATCAACACCTACGTTCAGGAAAACATTACCGGCATGAGCGTAGTTCAGGTCTTTAATCGCGAAGAAAAGAACTTTGAGGCTTTTAAACAGATCAACTGGAAACACACAGAAGCCTATCTCAAAATGATTTTTTACTACGCGATTTTTTATCCGGCCATCGAATTGGTCAGCGCCATTGCGCTGGGCATTGTATTATGGCAGGGCGGCATTTTAAAAAGCGAGGGTTTAACCACCTATGGAGCGCTGGTCGCCTTCATTCAGTACGCGCAGATGTTTTTTATGCCCATCAGTGATCTTTCCGAAAAGTACAATATCTTGCAATCGGCCATGGCCTCAGCCGAGCGTATTTTTAATTTGCTGGACACGCGCCCGGACATCGCCAGCCCCGCCCATGGAAAGTGGGCCGATCCCGTTCGGGGAAAAATTGCCTTCAAAAACGTGTGGTTCGCCTATAACGAGCCGGATTACGTTTTAAAAGATGTCAGCTTTCAGATCATGCCCGGCGAAAAGATCGCCATTGTGGGTCACACCGGCGCCGGAAAAACCAGCCTGATTAATCTGCTGGCCAGACACTACGATATTCAGAAAGGCGAAATATGGATTGATGATATTGAGGTACGGCAGTGGGACTTGCAGCGCCTGCGTAAGAGCATGGCCGTGGTGTTACAGGATGTGTTTTTGTTCTCCGGCAGCATCCTGGAAAATGTGAGGCTGCACGACCAGACCATTTCCGAAAATCAGGTGGTGGAGGCCTGCAAACAGGTCAACGCCCATTCTTTTATCGAAAAATTGCCCAACGGCTACCATACCGTTCTGAACGAACGGGGAACCATCCTCTCCATGGGAGAACGGCAGCTACTCTCCTTTGCGCGCGCGCTGGTGGTCAATCCGCCCATTTTAATTCTGGACGAAGCCACTTCTAATATCGACACCGAAACCGAGATTTTGATTCAGCAAGCGGTACAGCGCCTGATGGAAAAACGAACGGCCTTAATTATTGCCCATCGGCTTTCAACCATTCAACACGTGGATCGCATCCTGGTTTTTCATAAAGGCCGCCTGCGTGAAGAAGGCACACATCAGCAGCTACTGAGCCAGCGCGGTATTTACTACCATTTGTACCAGCTTCAGTACAAAGACCAGGCGCTGGCCATCAACAAAAGCTAATCCATCCTTTCATTAAAGAATTGCTTTTTATCTTCGATTACTTATTTTTAGCGGAAACGCGCTCATCGTAAACGAAGCGACGCTCTGGCCGGGTTAAGGGGCCAGAGTGGTCGCCTATGTAAGGCGCCTTGTGGTAGTCGCACGGCGCCCAACGTCAAACCACAAAGTAATCAAAAACGGTGTAAAATTGAATCATGCTTTGCTAAACGGAGACAGTCAGATGAAATACATTCTTGGATTCCGGCAATATTTACATTCCCCAAAGTCTTACGAAGATTTGAAACAGATCATTCACGGCCAGAAAAAATATTTTTCCCCCGAGGAAGGCTTTTTAACCATTGTCGCGGTTTGCGGCGACAATCCCCGCGACTTTCTGGAAGACGAAGGGTTGCGCTCTTCCGTGGCTTTTTATGACTACGCGCCATGGGAAGAAAGCGCCAAAAGAGTGGCCGGCGTATTTGCCAGAAGCATCCACAAACCGCAGCGTGTACAGATCATTCATTACAATGAACGGCCGTTAGGTCTGACCTATCCTCTGGAATTGTTGGTGCAAATCGCCAATGCCCTGAACGCCGAACATCTGGCCGTCAGCGATTCCGATTTTCAATTGAGCTATTCTGAAATTCGCCGCGTGTACGACCACCACATTGCCAATGCAGACCCTGACGAAATCGTTATCACCTATCCCCGCCGTCAGCCGCGCAGTCTGGACACGGAAAAATATCCCATCAACCGCTGGGCCATGGAAGACCTGGAAAACATGTACATCTACTTTCTGTCGGATCTAAAAGTGCTGAACAGCAAACCAGATTTTCAATCCGGTTTGAGCATTACCACGCGCGCCGCTAATAAAATTTTAAACTTTGACAATGTGGGAAGCTGGATCGGCAACCTGCACATGGCCATTCAAGTCATTCGTAACAAAGGACGGCTGGATAAAGATTTTGTGGTCAAAACCAACGTTCAGCACGAATCGACCATCAACTTTGACGTACAGTGCGCAAAAATCGATCAATTGTACCGCTACTACATGATTCCGCTTTCCAATATTGTGGAGCTGGCCCTGGAGCATCCCGATAAGTATTTGATGGAAGACTGGACCGCGGGCATGAGTAAAGAAGAGATTGCCGAAACCATTAAAAAAATTGAAGCCCTGAACCGACGCTATCTGGAAGAGAAAATTAAGAAACACCTGCAAAAAAAGTGACTTTTTTTTCGCAACATACTGACCCATTGGAGTGAAAAAGTAGAAACGGAATCGTTGGGCCGTTTGCTTTGTCGCTGCGCACCCGACCGCGTTTTCATGGCGAAATCATTCCCCAGACCAGTAGAGTCCCGGCATTCGTATGTTTCCACCTTTCCATTTCAATTAGTCATAAGCGCGGGCTGGCAGCGGCAGAGATCGGGCTGATTTCAATGTTCAACTTTTGCCGTTGGATATCCTGAACGTCAACAAGCATGGTTATTTTTACAACCCGCTCTACCTTTTTATAAAATGGCCGGACAGGGCGTCCGGCCATCTCTAAAAAAAAGAAAATTCTTCTTCAGAAACTAATTTTTCATTTTTTTTAACTCTTCGATCATGCGCGGCAGTACTTCAAAGAGGTCGGCGACGATGCCATAATCCGCAATCTTAAAGATCGGCGCTTCAGGGTCTTTATTGATGGCCACAATGTATTTGGAAGAGGACATACCGGCCAGGTGCTGGATGGCGCCGCTAATGCCCACCGCAATATAAAGGGTAGGCGAAACAGTTTTCCCGGTTTGGCCGACCTGCTCGTCATGGGGACGCCAGCCGGCATCCACCGCCGCACGCGAAGCGCCGGTGGCCGCGCCCAGCAAGGAGGCCAATTCTTCAATTAAATGCCAGTTTTCCGGGCCCTTCATGCCCCGACCGCCGGAGACAATAATATCCGCTTCAGTAACATCGAGCTTTTCTTTTGCCCCGCTTACGATTTCTTTAACGATGGCTTTAAAATCCGGCGCTTCAACCGAAATCTCTTCGCTGCCGGCATCCACTGCCTGCTCGGAGGCCTGATACACGTTAGGACGCACCGTAACGATTTGCAAATCGCCGTTCAATTGAATATTGGCCCGCACCTTACCGGCGTACATGGGGCGCACTAATTTCAACTGCCCGTTTTCCAATTCCACTTTAATACAATCGGTGGCCATGGGCGCATTTAAAAGAGCGGAAACGCGCGGCGCAAGGTCTTTGCCTGTTGCCGTGGCGCCCATCAACAGTACGTCGGGCGTGCGATCCTTAATAATGCGCATCAAAACTTTAGCGTAGCCGTCCGGGCTGTAGGTATTCAGCTTTTCATTTTTAACAAACAGAACCTTTGAGGCGCCGTATTTTGCAGCCTGTTCTTTAAAGTTGTCGTTGACCTGACCGATGAACACCACTTCAAACTCGGCGCCTAATTGACGCGCCAGTGTAATGTTTTCAAAAGTAATTTTACGAATTTGTCCATCGCGATGCTCGCCATATATCAACATTTTCATTTTATCTCTCCTGCCTTTTCATTTGAACCCTTAAAGCACCTTGGCTTCTTCACGAAGCAAACGCAGTAACTCCGGCACAGCGTCCGCGCTGTCGCCCACAATTTTACCCGCTTCTTTAGGCGGCGGGTAGTCGTAAGATTCCACCTGCAGCTGCTCCGCTTCCAGCGCTACGGATCGTTCTTCGATCTGAATCTTTTTAGCGCGCATAATGCCTTTCAGGGAAGGATAACGCGGCTCGTTAAGCCCGCGCTGAGCGCCGATAATGGCCGGCAAATTGAATTCCAGAACTTCATGGCCGCCGTCGACCTCGCGCTCGGCCACGACTCTGTCGCCGTCGATCTCCAGTTTAATAACCACCGTGGCGGCCGGCATATCCAGCAGGGAACCCAACAACGAGGGCATCTGGTTGTGGTCGTCGTCAATTGCCTGCTTGCCTAAAAATATCAGGTCGTAATTGCCGACGCGTAAAACTTCGGCCAGAGCCTTTGCCGTGACCAGCGGATCGTCCGGATGGCGATCGGTTTTGAGATGGATGGCCTTATCCGCGCCCATGGCCAGCGCCGTGCGCATGGCGCTGGTTACACGATCTGGCCCTAAAGAAATGACGGTGACTTCCCCCCCGTTGCTTTCCTTCAATTTTACGGCTTCTTCTACCGCAAACTCATCGTACGGATTCAGAATGAAATTAATATCGCTTTCATCTACCCGACGCCGGTCCTCCGTTAATTTAATCCGGGCTTCGGTATCTGGCGTTTGTTTAATACAAACCGCAATATTCACAGCAACCTCCTAAATTTTACCAACTTTTTTACAGGGCTAATTTACAAAAAAAATAATTACAATGTGTTCAAAATGTCAATCTTTTATGGATAAAATAATTGACGCTCCCTGCTCATCTGTTTCAGCAATGCGCTCGTCTCGAAGCGTTCACCTAATCTTTGACTTAACTGTTTTAATTGATTTATTACCGCATTTATTCCAATATGGTCGCCATATTTCAAAATACCGCCCGCAAAAGGTGGAAAACCCAGGGCTCCGACCATCAAAAAGTCCACATCTCTGGCCCTCTGCGCCAGACCTTTTTCAAGTAAAAAGGCCGCACGGTTGATCAATAGCAAATGAACTCTGTTCTGAATGTTTTGCGCATCCGCTTCCGTGGCCTTTACCGCTCCACGCCTGAAGCGAGTATTGCCGCTCCACTCTAAAACAGCTTTTACATCCAGGCGCAAGGTATCGTCTTTCTGCGGGTCTACCTGTTGCAGCCACAAACGGAGATTTTTTAGCCCCATTTTACGCGCCATTTCAAAGGGGCCCTGGGTCCAGCCAAAACGGGTTAAAGCCTCATCGATTTGCTTTTCGGCGTATTCCTCGTTGAACATGCGCGCCGCTTCTCCAACCAACGTTAAAAACAGTCGCGTTGCCAGACCAATAGAATAATCGCGCGTCATAACCGGCAGCCTGTTTATGCGCAAAAGCAAGTCCAGAAGGGGTCTGAAGCTTTCCTGCGCTTCATTATCAGAAAGAATAACTTCCGCCGCAAAGGGATTTTTTTGCCAGGTACAAAAATTCAAGGCCGCTGCGCAGTTTGAGGATTTACTGATGAATGGAGGGGCAACCGGAATCGGCCGCACGGTTTCCGGCGCCTTTTGTTGAATTTGCCGCCACAGGGATTCATTACACGGGCCGGTAAAGAGCAAGTCGCTCTGTTCAATGGCAGGCAACGTGTCTAAAAAAGAAATGTCCTGCAAAAGGCGATCAAATTCAACCGCGGTTATTTTCTTTTTTTGCCGCTGCCGTTTTAACTGACGGAGAAAACTTTGCCGGACGGCCGACAACCTCTCTTTGTCAAAATCGATCACAGCCACTTTCATTCCCTTGCGCAGCAGTACAGGGAACAATGCAGAAAATGTTGAATCCACATTGAAAAAGAAGATACGTTGCGTCTGACCAGCTTGGTAGCCGGAAAGCATATTGCGAGCCTCTTTTTTGAGCTCTTCCGACCAGATGAACAAACGCACCAGATTTTTAGACTGCGGCGTAATGATCAGTTCGGCCAGCGCACGGGCTTCTACTTCCAGTCCCTGTTCAATGGGCATATTCCATGTTTTTTCGATGACTTCAATCGCCTTTAATGGCGCCGGGTAAAAACCTTGCGTTTGCTTTAAAACGCGCTTACGAGCCTGAGAGAAGATCAAGCGGCGAATGAAGCCAATTCGCTCCACACGGAATATTTTTCTCTTTTTAATTTTCGAGCCCTTTTGGATCGCCTCTCTGGCAAAGCTCAACGCCTGTTCTTCTACCGCCTTATGAGGATCAAGAAGGCGCTCCACCAATCCGATGGCGCGCGCTTTTTTTGCAGAAACGGCCTTTCCGGTCAAAATGACGCTTAATGCGGCGGAAAGTCCCGTTACTGCAGGCAGGCGCTGCGTGCCGCCCCATCCCGGTAAAATGCCCAGACGAACTTCTGGCAACCCGATGCGCGTTTTAGGGTGATCAGTAGCCAGGCGATAATCGCAGGCCAGGCTCATCTCTGTGCCGCCGCCCATGCAGGCGCCGTGAATGACGGCAATGGTCGCAAACGGCAATTTGCTTAAACGATGAAACACCAATTGCCCCCTGCGCGCCGCCTGCCAGCCCATCTCCAGGGTGTCGATTTTTTGAAAGGCGTTAACATCGGCTCCGGCAATGTAAATGCCTTCTTTTTTGCTTAGAATTAAGAGCGCCGCCGGTTGGGCTTTTTCCAGCCTGTCCAGAATCTCATCTAATTCATCAAACACGCGCTCATTGAACAGGTTGACTTTTTCGTCTGGCAGATCAAAATAGAGCAGGGCGATATTTTGATCGTCGATGTGTAATTGGAACGCAGATTGCATAAAAACTCCTCTTTTTTCAGTCGCTCTAAACGGCGCGCTGTGTTCTGCGCCCTACGCCTGAACATTTTCCAGCAAAAAGGCCGCTCCCTGACCGCCGCCCACGCACAAAGCGGCCAGACCAAGCTGTGCCTGGCGGCGTTTCATTTCCCTGGCCAGAGTGAGCAGCAATCGAGCGCCGGAAGCGCCCACCGGATGGCCCAGGGCAATGGCCCCGCCGTTCACGTTCAATTTTTGGAGATCGATCGCTCCCAGCGGGCGGTTTAAGCCCAGGTATTTTTCACACAGCGTTTTTGATTCGGCCAGTTGCAGATTGGCGATGACCTGGGCGGCAAAGGCTTCGTTTATTTCTATCAGGTCGATATCCTTAAGCGTAATTCCGCTTTTTTCAAAAAGGCGCCGCATGCTGTAAACCGGTCCCAGCCCCATCTTTTCCGGATTTAGCGCCGCAAAGGCAAAGGCTTTAACACGCGCCAACGGCCGGTAGCCGCAAGAGAGGGCGTAGGCTTCTTCCATCAACAAAAGCATGGCCGCCCCGTCGGTAATCTGGCTGGCGTTGCCCGCCGTGATGGTTCCCTCTCTGGAATCAAAAACCGGTTTCAAGCGGGACAGGGCCTCCATGGTCTGACCGAAACGAATGCCGTTGTCCGTTTTAACCGGTTGATTGCTTCCCGGCGCGCTGACCGGAACGATTTCCTGCTGAAAAATATTTTTTTTGACCGCCTGCTCGGCCTTCTGGTGACTTTGTAAGGCAAAGGCATCCTGCGCCTGACGATCAATGCTAAATTCTTTTGCCAGCGCTTCGGTTACCTGCCCCATGTTTTTCCCGCAAAAACCGTCCGTAAGCCCCAGCTGCAACCCGATGATCGGTTTAAAGTAGGAAGGCCGAATGCGCAAAAGTGTTTTTAATTTTTGCCCAGTACGGCGCGCTTTGAATAAATCGTTGAACCAATCCTGAGCCGGGCGATTGAACAAAAGTGGGATTTGCGACATACTTTCCACGCCGCCTGCCAGGTAAGTGCGGCCGTGTCCGACCTGCACACGATACCAGGCATCGGCCACGGCCTGCATGCCGCTGGCGCAATTGCGCTGCACGGAAAAGGCGGGCACTCGTTCGTCCAGCCCGGCAAACAGGGCAATGTTGCGCGCAATGTTGGCGGCTTCGGGCGGCTGGGCTACATTGCCGACGATCACCTCGTCAATTTCGTGCCCTTTCAAATGGTTTCGTTCAATCAAGGCCTGCAGGGCAAACGCTCCCAGGCGCTGGGCGGGCAGGTCTTTAAACAGCGTATTAAATTTGATGAATGGCGTTCGCACACCGTCAACAATTACCAGATGCTTCATGGTTTCCTCATCAGAAATTGATTTTTAGAAATGTAAGGAATTTTTCAGTAATTGTCATTTTTAGAAGGAGAGAAAAGTGACGCTTTTTAACTGGAAAACGATTGCGGTGTTTCGGTGGGGGGGGAAGGAGCGCTCTGACAGAGCGCTCCGTTTGTGCGGCGGGGTGCGCGGCCCGGGGCAACGCCCCGGGCCTCTATTTCCCCCCCCCCTGGCCCGGCTAACCGCGTTGGCTTCAACACGGCAAACACCAAAGGCCCCGCTGCCCAGCAGCGGGGCCTTTACCCCATCACTCCATCGGATGCCTAACACAGGCGGGGCTTAAAAGCAGCGCCTGAACCGCTTAATCCAGCGGCAATGATTTTTGTTTGTCTTTATTCCAGTAATAACGCGCCGGTTTGTTTAACTTTTTAATAACTCCGTCGGCAAGCGCCTTTTTTATCCAGACGTTAGCCTGCGATTTTTGAAGCTCCAGTTCATTCGCTATCTCTTCAATCGAACGCGCTTTACCGCTGCACAGCTTTTTCAATTGAGTCAGAAAAAAATCGTACAGTGTAAGCGTTTTACCTGAATCTTCAGCATCTCCGATATTTTTTGCTATCGCCGATTTATTTTCCGCTGATTCTTTGATTTGTTTTTCTTTGTCTTTCGTTCCTTCGTAAATTTTTGTTGAGGATATTTCGCCCGTCTGGCGCTCCTTTTTTTGCGCGTTAAAGCTAAATAAATCCTGCTGGACTTCTTTATTTAAGAACCATTCACACTGGATTTCATCCACCTTTTCAGGGAGCCATCGGGCCCCTTTCTGAACCAGCAGGCGATTTCCCGCCTGCGGATCATCTATTCGTTTTACCCAGAGAGGCGCCCACTTTTTTTTAAGATTCTCCAGCGCTCCTGACCAGGTGCCGCCCTTTGTGCCGGAATGGACCGCCACCGCCGCATCTGAAAGACAATAGATGTATTTATTGCGTTGCATGGCGTTGCCCACATCAAAGCCTGCTTCCGGATTAAAAGGAGAAATTAAGGCGAGCGATTTTTGTCTTAAATACTCGCGGTATTTTTGACTTAAACTGGCCTGCAGCAAACCATTGGCCAGCACGCCCACCGCCGTGCCTTCTATTTCCAGAGCCCCTGCCATGGCCGCCTCGTCAACGCCTCTGGCCCCCCCAGAAATAACAGAAAAACCGCAGTTTGCCAGAAAAGCGCCCAGCTCCCGGCTATACCGCAGATCTGTGTCATTGACATTTCTGGAACCCACAACAGCCACGCCCCGCTGGTTAATCAAATTTCGATTTCCACAGCCAAAAAGAACCGGGGGCGCCAGAGGGCCCAGCTTTTCTTTTAATTTTAAAGGATAATCGGCATCGGCGCGCGTGATGATCCACAGACCGCTGCGTTCCCATTTTTCAACGGCCAGCGCCAGCGCAGAGCCCCGATCTAAAAGGGCTTCAATGCGTTCGACGGTTATTTTAGCGTCCCGCCAGTCTTTTAAAACCTCGGCGGGCAAAGCAAACAGTAAACGATCGGGCGTTAACCCCTGTTCTTTCAGCCAGGCTGCAAATCGTCCCCACTCGGTTGGGGTCAACGGCCGCACATCGTTTTCTTCATTCTTCTTTAAATGGGTGGTCAAAAGCAGGATAGCCTGCGTCAGGTTAGAAATCATCTTATCCACGCTCTTTAGTTATTATCCACTGCAAAATTAATCATTGGCGCTGGTGGAAGCTAACGCCAGCGGATAGACCAATCCGCTACCGGCTTGACGCAACAGAGCGGCGGCTACCGTCATCGTCCATCCGGAATCGATTATGTCGTCAACCAGTAACACCGGCGTATCCAAAACCTGGTCGTTAATCTCAAAAACACCGTCAAGATTCCGACATTGATAAAAACGGTTTTGCTGCAATTTTTGCGGCTCATTCTCCGCTACTTTTATAATACATTCCACAAAAGGGAGCTTCAGGCTTCTGGCCAGCCGTCTGGCAAAGTCGGGCACCAGTTCAGGATGCCTTTGAGAAGGGATACAGGCAACCCACTGCGGCTGTGGATCGGGTCTCCAGCGTTGTTCAATCATTTCTTTAACCGCTTCCACCAATTCATCATTAAAATAGCCATTATGTTTATTTTCTGCAACTATTCTTCCCCAGCCCGCGTCTCCCCAGCGCGAGAGAATTCGGCCTTCTTCAGCCCGCAATTCTTCCGGAAAATTCCCGCGGAATCCATATTGCACAAAAGCGCCCTTGGCCACCTGCCGCCGGGGCTTAAAAATAATTTCGGAATGTCGTAAAAAGCGTTTTGCCTTAATAATTAGCGGCTCGCTGGTTTTCATTTCCACCACAGGCTTTCCGACACAATTGGCGCAGCGGCCGCACTCTTCGGCGTACGGATCGTCCAGCGCCCTTGCCAGATGAACCATCAGACACCTATCGCTATCGATGTACTGCTGAATTTCCCGCCATTCCCGTTCGCGTTGCGCTGTTAAGCGGGCGATCATTTCATGATTCATCCTGTAGTCCACAGCCGTACGTTTCCACTTACTGCCGTCCTTAAATACCGGTGAGGGATTTTCAACGCTGAGCACTTTGAGCGCCTTTTCGATCTGCGAGCTACGCAAGTTAATTTGCGCCTCAAGCTGGCGAATGGACAATCCGTCGCTCTGTTCCAGGGCATTGAGAATGGCATGCACATGATGCGCCGGCGGAAAGGCCGTTTGCCGAAAATATTCATGGATTTCTTCATCTTCCCGCCCGGAAAGCAACACGCCATGGGCAAGGGGAATGGCGCGCCCGGCGCGTCCCACCTGTTGATAATAACTGATAACCGAAGCCGGCGCCTGATAATGAATGACAAAACTGACATCCGGTTTGTCGTATCCCATGCCAAGGGCGGAGGTTGCCACCAACGCTTTGATGCGGTTTGATAAAAATTGTTCTTCCAGAAATAAGCGGTACGAATGGCTGTCCTCAAAATTCTCATCTTCCACGCCGCTGTAATAAGCCGCAGCCTTTATTCCCTGCTGCTTCAACCAGTTGGCCACGCGTTCCGCATCCCGAATGGTCAGTACATAAACAATCCCCGTTCCGGGCAACTGCGGCAGCTGCTCGGCCAGCCAGGCCAGGCGTTCGGCCTGATCGGTTAATCTGCCGGTTTGCAGCGCCAGACTCTTGCGCATCAAGGGCCCCCGTATCACATCAATATCTCCCAGCTGGCGACGTACATCCTCAATCACACGGTCGTTGGCTGTGGCGGTCGTTCCCAGCAAGGGCAAATTGGGAGGCAGGTGACGCAGTACATTGACCAGCCGTTTATAATCAGGGCGGAAATCATGCCCCCAGTCAGAAATACAATGCGCTTCATCCACCACCAACAGGCCCACTCTTTCGGCTATGGGCAATAGCAACGTTTCCAAAAATGATTCGTTGGCCAGCCTTTCAGGTGAAATGAGAATGGCGTCGATTTGATCGTCAAGAACCTGCTCTGTAATTTCCTTCCATTCTTTCGTGTTGGTGGAATTAATGGTTTGCGCCCGAATGCCAATGCGCTCGGCCGCTTCAATTTGATTGCGCATCAGAGCCAATAGAGGAGAGATAATGATGGTGGGTCCGCCTCCCCGGTCACGCAAAATACGCGTACTGATAAAATAAACCAGGCTTTTTCCCCAGCCCGTTCGTTGAACAACTAACAGCTTACGACGCTGATTGACCAGCGCATCGATGGCTTCCCACTGACCTTCCCTGAAACGGGCAGCGGCGTTGCCAACGGCGATTTTTAAAAGCCGTTCGGCCGTGTTTTGATCCATAACCCTGGCCCTTTTTCGGCAAAACGTAGTTTCTTCTATCTCATCTTCGATATGAAATTTCGATGATTAACGCATTTTATTTAAAAGTAAGCTGTAATTTTGTTCACTGCAAAAGAAAAAAGCCCGAATCGCTTAACACAAACCATTCGGGCTTAGATGATTTTTATCTTCTACTTTCTACTTCAATACAATTAGTTTCTTCACGCGCACCTGATCTTTAAACTTCAGGCGATAGAGGTAAACACCGCTGGCCAGATTATCGGCGCGAATGGTTATTTTGTACGTGCCCGGCTGCTGCCTGGCTTTAACCACATCTGCTATTTTTTGCCCCAGCACATTGAACAGGGCCAGTTGCACTTCTCCGCTTTCCGGAATTTGATACACAATGGTCGTTAGCGGATTGAAGGGGTTGGGATAATTTTGATGTAACGCTAATTTAGCGGGCAATAAATTGGCTGGATTTTCATCTTCCAGCGCGGTGATAATCATATCGTACTGGGCGTCATCCAGATAGAGGGCGCCTTCGGTATATCCGCCGTTTAATTGTTTAACCACCACGCTGTGAAAATTGTAATCGCCGCTGCCGCCGATGGAATCCAATGGCACCATAAGCATCTTCCAGCCAGCCCAGTTAATGGTATCCTGCCAGACCACCATATTTTTATCACTTCCGCGATCAAAAAGCAACTGCAGCAGGTTTCGGCTAAAATCGCCATACACCCAGATGCCAAATAATGAATCGGCAGTGGAAGGAATCGTTCTCCCTTCTTCATTAAATAAACGACATACGCCGCCGGAGTCTGAGCTAAACTTGTATTCCAGCTTACCGCTGTAAATGCCATTTATCTTTTTGGTGCGCGTTATCTCAAATTGGGTCGCATCAGCATCCGTGCCCATCGTGCCTGGCACGTTGTCCGGATCGAGCCAGCCGAAATTGGTCTCAAAGTCGTCCAAAAGGTGGCCGTTGTAGTAGGTTTTAGGAACCGTTCTGAAACTGAATTGTAGAGTATCGGGCACGGGCAGGCCGTCCAGGTCTTTCATGCCCGGGAACAGGCGCAGATAATAAAGCATATTTTTTTCTAATTCCGACCTTGGTTCAAAAATCAGCACGCCCCTTCCATCTTTCTCAAACACATCCAGGCCGCGCATGGCCATGGGCGTTCCGCTGGAATCGGCAAGCTGAACGTTGCCAAAAACTGTGTACTTGTTAGGCACGCCGTTGAAAATGATGTAGATTTGCGGCAGAGTGCTTACATGTGTTTCCCCATCCTGTGGGAAGAATTTAAGGGGCAACAGTTCGTTGCGGTATCTGGTCATAAACGTAAATTGCAGGGCAGAATCGAGAGCCACGCCGTAAAAATTTTCGGCCTGCGCGTTCAACCTTACGGTGTACATCGTTTTGCGCTGCAAGGCGCTGTCGGGCACAAAGCTAAAGCCTGTTAAATCTTCTTCCCATTCAAAATGCCCTGCTACCGGCGGATCAATGGAAAATGCGGCTTCGGTTTTTTCCCTGCGCATGGGAAAATCGAATTGAATGTAAATCGAACTCTGAATGCGTACGCTGTCAATGGTCGGCCCAAAATTTACGATATTTGGTCTAACGTGCTCCGACGCCGTGACAAACGAGAAAGAATAGGCCTGCGCTAAAGGCAGTCCGTTTTTGTTTTTTGCGCTGGTATCAACAGTAACCGTATAGGTTGTACTGCGACGCAGGGTATCGTACAGGGCGTAAACCATCTTCAAGTCGTTGTTTTGCCACTCAAAGTAGCCATCAACCGACGGTTGGATTTTAAAAGCGCTTTCCGTGCTCTGGCGATCCATTGCCTGGCTAAATTGAATTTCAATCGTCGAATGCGTTAAAACCAAACTATCATTCGCCGTTAGATCGTATCGGTAAACTTCCGGCGCTTTATTGGTTACCTTTTCCAAAAAACCATTAGCATAAGAAGTACGATTGGCGTAAACGGTAACCTGCACCGTGTCTGGCGCGTACTCTCCGCCGTCCATAATAACCGAGTAAACGCCCGGCTCAACGTTTTCGAACATAAAAAAGCCGTTGTTGTGTTCATCGGTCACGTAAATACGGTCGCCTGGTATTAAACGGGCGCGCGCAAAATTCAAGGCCTTTTTTTTATCATTCGGCAAACCGGAATTGTAATTGTAGCTGTAAGAAACATTTTCTGTTTTAGAGCGGATAATTCCGGCCACCACGCCGTCCGGCAAACTTTGCAAACCAAAATATTGAATAAAAGAACGTAGAATGGCAATCGATTCATGTTTGCGGTAATCAATACTCATCAGGCGAAACGAATTGGGCAGATAGTCGTGGAAAGAACCTTCCGAAAGTGTGCCCGGCATCGTTAAATATCGCAGTACGCCCAGCCCACTGGTGCCCCATTGCGAATAAAAACTCCAATCGCCGCGGTTGTTTTCCCATGAATAGGGCCAGTAAGTCCACTGGCGATCAGCCTTGTTCATCTCATTGAACATAATA
Organism: Caldithrix abyssi DSM 13497; assembly: GCF_001886815.1. GTDB lineage: Bacteria > Calditrichota > Calditrichia > Calditrichales > Calditrichaceae > Caldithrix > Caldithrix abyssi. Next base: position 323,897 of record NZ_CP018099.1, on the reverse strand, counting down.
CTGCCCATCCGTTTGGCGTCCGGAAAAACCGGGTCGTTATCGTAACCGCGAAAAAGGAGCAGCGGATAGTTAACCGTGGCATTGTGGGCATTGCTGTGGATGGAATGAAAATAATCCACATTGTGGGCATTGGCGTCTTCGTCAATTTGCGATAGAGGCAGGTCGTCTTCCTCTCGATTCTGCGTCCGACTGATGTAAACCGTTGCATGGTGTTTTTGTAACAATTCCATCAAGTAAAGACCCTTGGTCAAATTGCTCTCCGATTCCCAGAAACCGGTTTCAGGAATGTAGCGATCATTGGCCGGATCATTTCCGCCATGCCCCGGATTGATGTAAATTTTAATACCCGAAAAGTCCTGTGCAAAGAGAATTGTTGCCGTTAAAAGCATTAAGAAAAACTGTTTTATCATTTTAGTACTCCGTTACTCTTGCTTTAAAGTAGCCATAAAAATCTGACCTTTTAGTGAAGAAAAAACCAGTTTTGTCATCACGCCGTCCCAGTTCGGGTACATTTCGATGACGTCGTCTGTAGCCGTAACCTGTATTTTTTGTTTTCCATCGGCCGAAGCAATAAAAATTTCGGAATCTGTAAACTGGTGCCCATCGTCATGATCGACCATGTAGGCAATCCATTTACCGTCCGGCGACCATGTTGGTGCGTTGGCGTAACCGATCCTGGTTAAAATGGCGCCGCTTAAATCAGAGATGTACGTACCGTCGCCAGCGTAGGTAAACAGCAAGCGCGTTCCATCCGGCGAAAGACGCGGCCAAAGATAGATGCCTTCTCCCAATGGTTTTAATTCTTTCCTGGTGGAACCTTCAACAAGAACGATGGTTCTGTTTTGAATGAAAACGGCTTTTTCGTTTTGGGGTTGTGATTGACTCAAATGGGGCGTAACCGCTCTGGCTACCGGTTGATTATCGTTCAGGTAGATCACCTTCGCGTTTACAATCCGCGGCGGGCTCAGTTCTCGTTTTTCCTTTTCCAGAACAGTTACTGATTTGTCGCTTAAATTTTGAATTTTTATTTCGTAGAATTTACGTCCCTTTTTAAATTCAAACGGTCGGTAAACCACAAATTGCCCGTCGCCGGAAATCTGATATTCATAGCCGGCGCCAATATCCATGTTCAGAGTTTCCATCTGCGCCGACTTAAGATCGAACATAAATAACCCCACAAATTTAGGGCCTGTAAATAGAACTCTTGCGCCATCGGGCGTTAATTTGGGAAAAAAGAACTCGCTTTTTTCTGGCAGGTTCAAACGCTCAACTTTCTCAACTTTCAACGTATTTTGCGCAAAAAGCGAAATCATCCAGCTTAAAATAAAAAAAACAATCAATCCAATGTTCTTCATAGTGATTCCTTATTATTTAATTAAAATCATTTTTCTGTTTTGTACAAAGCTTCCGGCCTGTAAACGATAAATATAGACGCCAGCCGCCAGACCCTGGCCATTAAATATAACGCGGTGCGTACCCGCAGGTTGTTCCGCATCCACCAGAGTTATAACCTTTTGTCCCAGCACATTGTAAATGTTCAGAGTAACTTTTTCTGCCTGCGGCAGAACATATTCGATGCTGGTTGTTGGGTTAAATGGATTCGGGTAATTTTGTTTTAGTTCAAAATCCACCGGCCCTTCAAACAGGTCGGCCAGATAGGTTGAAGTAACGGTTCGGAACATAAAGGTTTCGGACCAATCGCTCTGGCCGAATTCATTAAAGGCCTTTACGCGCCAGTAATACCATTTTCTGGTAAAAGGCTCTAAGTTGTGAACGACAAGGAAGGTATCAGTAACCACCGTATCCAGGGTCATCAGTTCCTGCACAAAGGTTGAAGCCTGCGAAAGCTGAATACGATAGCTGGTGGCCACGTCGTTTTTGTACCAGCTCAACACCGTGTCTAAGGGTACTTCGCTTTCGCCGTCAGCGGGCGAAGCTAATAGAGGCGGCAGAGGAAAGGCGGTGGTAAAATGGTAAATGGTGGAAAAATCGCTTTGTCCTGCGGGATTCTGCGCCGCTACTCGCCAGAAATAGGTTGTCTGGCCGAGTAAACTGGTTATGGTTAGCGAATCATCTTTGATTCCGTCCGCCACATAGTCAACTTCACCAAAAGCGCTGTCGGCTGAAATTTCCAGATAAAAAGAAGAGGCGCCCGGACTTACCGTCCAGTTTAACACAATGGTGTCCGGCATAAATGTATTGCCGTTCTCAGGAAAGGCCAACAACGGCATATCAGGCGGCGTTATACGCAAAACCGGCCCAAGGGCGCTTTCGTTGCCGTTGCGGTCGATTGCGGTAAGCGCAAAAAAGACTTCAGGATAATTTTCACCTCTGTAAGCCGGAAAAAACTCCTGCCCGCCAACAATTTTGTAGATGTAGGAACTTTCGGTCGGCGGCGTCTGGCCAGACGGCTGCTGTTCAAAACGATAAACAGCAAAGCGTATAACGCTGTCAATTCCTGAAGCAATCGGCGCCTGCCATTGAAAACGAAACGGTTCGTCCGCTTCCGCTTGTGTAAAATAAAAAGCGACCGGGGGCTCCGGCGGTGTTAGATCTTTCCAATCCATCTGTGGCACAAGCGCCGGAAAGCGGTAATAATCATTTTTTACTTTGTTGGCAAAATCAAGCGTATTGTAACCAAAGTGTTTGGCGCTAAAATAGATGTCTCCCAGCGCCTTGCCATTGTTGCGCACCAATCCCAGCTGGTTGGGCAATTCGTTTACCGAAAAACTGCTTCCGAAGATATGCCCCGGATAAAGGTGCCGCCCCCGGCTGTAAGTTTGGTCGGCCCACCAGGTCAATAATTTGCTAAAGTCCTGACTTCCGCCAATTTTCCAGTAGAGCTGTGGGGTCAAATAATCGACGGAACCGTCATCTAACCAGGCCAACGGATCGCAATAGATCACGCTGTAGGCGTCCATTCCCACGATGCCATAAGGAACGCCATTCTTATAAATACCAAAAGGGCTTACGCCAAATTTAACCCAGGGTTTAACGGCCTGAATGCTATCATGAACCATCTTCATTAAAAGATTAATATTCTCCCTGCGCCAGTCATTGATGTTGTTGTCGGAGGCGTCGCCGTGTTTGTAAGTGAGGAAGGTCTGGTAATCTTTATTGGTATTTGAAATTTGATTGGGCGGATAGGGATAAAAATAATCGTCAAAATGCACGCCGTCCACGTCATAGCGATTCACCACATCCATGATCACATTGGTAATATGCTGCCGAACGGCAGGGATTCCGGGATTTAAAATGCGTAATTTGGAATCGGTTTCCGTAAAACTTAAAATCCAATCCGGATGTTGAACCACCACATGATTCGAGGCCAACGAATAAGCGCCAATGGTTTTTTCTGCGCGAAACGGATTAAACCAGGCATGGAGCTCCATGCCTCTTTTATGCGCTTCTTCAATCGCAAATTGTAAAGGATCATAGTACGGATCCGGGGCGCGTCCTTGCCTTCCTGTAAGCCAGTAGGACCAGGGCTCGTAATTGGAGTTGTAAAGCGCGTCGCACTCGGGACGAATTTGCAACAGTACGGCATTTAATCCCGCTTCCTGCAATTCATCCAGCATGGCAATCAGGTCATTTTTTTGTTTGGCCGGACTTTGTCCCGCGCCGCTAGGCCAGTCGATATTGGCCACCGATGCAATCCAGGCCGCTCTGAACTCTCTTTTGGGCGGATTGCTTAAGGCCATGACACACTGATAAAAGATCAAAACAGACAAACTAATAACGGTTAAAACTTTCAAGAAAACTCTCCTGTTCCTTGGTTTTTTTAGAATTTCTTTTAAATACAATTTACGTCTTTCTTAAAAATTTGCTTTGCACGCGCTCACAAACATTTTCTTCTTCAATCATTTTACGACGATTAAAGAAGAAAATATTCATAAATTTTAAAAGAAATCATTATTATTAAAAAGGCATCCAACCACAAAGGGTTGGATGCCCGAATGACTAAGGCCGGTAAGAGGAGATTGATTATTTCAGCAAGGTCATCTTCTTGCTTAATTTCACATCGCCAGCTTTCAGCACATAAACGTACACGCCAGAAGCCAGGTTAGAGGCATCGAACGTAACGGTTTTGTAACCTGCGTTCAGGTTTTCATTAACCAGCGTGGCCACCTTTTGACCCAGCATGTTGTAAACAGTCAATTCTACTTTTTCTGCCTTTGGCAGGTAAAATTTAATGTTCGTAACTGGATTGAAGGGGTTCGGGTAGTTTTGTTCTAACTGGTAGCCAGATACCACTTTATGATCTCTTTCAATAGCAGTCGGAATAGAAATATTATATTTGTAAACCACGCCGCCGTTCCAGTTAGCCACGTAACATGTTTGACCATCGCTGGCCAGAGCCGCGCCACGAGGGCCGGTGTAACCGCTGGCGCCCGGATCCGGCATCCAAACATAACCGTAAGTCATGTTGTGGAAATTGAGCATTACAAGGGCGTTATCTAACTGATCTGCCCCGCCGCCGCCGTAACTGTTATCCTGGGATACCCAGAAAATTTCGTCGCCGCCGAAGCGATCCAGTGTTACAGATTGCGTGGTCAACATCGGCGCGCCCTGGTTGTCTTTGTAAACACTGTCAACAACCGGATAGTTTACATAGTCTGTTGTTCCGTAAACGTACAATTTATGCACGCCGGCATCCAGGTTGCCCGGAATCATCTTGGTACCGTCAGAGCTTACTTCCATACCGCGCGCAAAGCCGCCTGCCAGCGGATCGAGCGTAATGCTTTGCGTAAAGGTAAATGTCGTTGGATCGATAACATTAACCGGAGTTACGCCTACAACATAACCAACATAAATGTAGCCATCGCTATCAACAGCCGGTTTCAATGGGCTGGTAGAACCACCTGCATTTGGTGGAATGTAAACATAATCCAATACCGAGCCATCGGCCGGATTGAGCTTAACAACGATCCCGGTTTGAGCATAAAGAATGTTGCCATCCGGATCTTTTGCCAGACCGCGGCACCATGCCAGATAAACGGTGGTATCATTGCCTGCAGGCGCCTGAATTAAAATAGAATCTACACGGAACATCTCAACGCCATCCGGATTGTAAACAACCACAGCATCAGCGCCCCAGCTTCCAACCCATACATTGTCATTGTTATCTACAACGATACCATGATTGGCGCCCAGAGTATCGCCAAAAATACCCTCATAGGTGTAGTTAATATCAACTTTTTGCCATGGGCCAACTTCTACCGGGCCGTTGTAATCCAAAACAACGATCGGCATCGGGCTTTCGCCAAACAGACCGCCGGCAGGAACACTGGAAGTGTAAAGCACTTCTAAACTGGGCTCGTCGTCCACATTGGCCAGGCCAAGAATACCCCAGCGACCGCCATCAGCATAATTGGAATCGATTACCTCTACAGTCCAGTTAGCCGGATCATTAACCTGATCCTGAGCGCCCTGATATTCAACACGGAAAATAGCTGCATTGGGAGAAGCATCGCGCGAACCAAAGACATAGTCCAGCTTACCATTTAGATCAATATCGCCAACTGCGCCGCCATAAACGCCATAGCTGGTCATCCATGGAGAAAGATCTACGACTTTGGTGCCAACCAGAGAGTCTCCGGTCGCATCATATTGATAAACCCAGATGCCGTGTCCGCCTTCAACGGTGGTGTACCAGGTACCTACCAGTATTTCTTCTTCGGCATTGCCATCAATATCCACCACCTGTGCGCTTTTCCAGGAGCCTGCGCCTTTTAATACGGAAGTCTGCGGTGCCAATAACTCCCATTGCGAGGTTTCGCTGTTCCAGCGGACGCGATCGCAACGCGTTTCGTCAAACAGATAAATGGTGTTTCCTAAAACAGCCAGGTCCCATTTATTTTCTGCGCCGGTTAAACCAAGGTCTAAACCGTTTACTTCTACCGTCCAGGTTTCGGAACCGTCGCCATTGTCAGGAATATTATCTACAGACATCACGCCAAAATACCAACCGCTGGTAGTCGCTCTACGGTCGGCAAAAATAAGTTCTTGCTGGCCGTCTTCATCAATATCTTTCAGGATAAAACGGAAAGGACGTAAGTTAACATTGTCTTCTGTGGTGATAGTAGAAGTGGAGTTTGGCAGATAATTACCGCTACCATCAGGAACACCCATTACATCCGTACCATCGCCGGCCGATTCATAGACCAACAAACGCGGCGGATTGGGGTTGTTGGTTGCGTCTGTCCAGTTAACAGGGCCTATAAAAATCTCGCCTTTGCCATCGCCGTCAATGTCGCCATAAGTCATTGCCGGCCAGGTATTTTGTTTCCATACATCATAGGTGGCTTTCCAGACAACTTCCCATGCCGTGCCGTTAAATTCGTATTTGTAAATACGAACCAACATCTCGTTGTCTGCGTCATTCCAGTTGTGGTTAACTACAAAAACGTCTGTACGACCATCCCCATCAAAATCCATACCCGTAACCATGTTTCCAAGACCGCCCGTATTCAGATCCGCATCAGGGACAGGGATTTCTTTATTTGCATTACGGGCGAAATCCTGAGCAAATAAGTTGCCCATCATCATGAACATTGTAAAAACCACTACAAATGCGACTTTAGTAAGCTTGCCACTCATAAAGCCCTCCTCAAAATTTGGTTAAACATTAGTAAAATATCTTGAAATATGTGAATAAATTACTCCGACAGAACACCCCCTTTCTGTTGTTATTAGCACTTAAAAATTATTGTCTTCCATAATATGGCGCCCCGGATTTTCCTACGTCAATCCGTAATACGTTTGCATCGGTTTCGCCAAAATTAGTTTGTGACGCATAAATAATATTGCCAAACCATGAAAGGGCAAGCAATTTAGGCTTAATTAAACCGGGATATTGAAAATCATAAGTCCTGGTTGTCATATCATAAATGACTAACGCATCCGGACTCATGTCCGTGGCAAGGTACATTTTGCCATCGGCCGAAAAGGTAATGGCCTTAATGTCGACCAGATTTCCATCTTCTTTAACCAGCCAACTATCCGTCGCAGCATCTAAGATAATCTCTTCGGCGCCAATACTGCCATCGTCATTGAGCGGATAGCGCCATACTTTTTGTTCGTTCTGCTCCAGGTTTTGGCCGGTCAGATAAATATACGTTGTTCCGCCTTCTTCGTGTACGCGTATGGATTGCAAAAACAAAGAAAATGTTGCCAGAGTCTCTTTTGACCGATCAGGTTTTACCTTTACCAATTCTGTCTGCGCGGCCACCCACAAATTTCCATCCTGATCAAAGTCAATGTCATTAGGAACGGTTGCCAGCCTGGTGTAGGTTTCCTGTAATGTGCTATCGGCCAGATCGATAGTTGCAATTTCTTTAATACGTCCCAGCGCGTAAGCCACATACAGCTTGTTATTTGGCCCAACCTTCATGGCATTAGCCTTCAGATATACCGTATTATCCACCCAAATCGTCGGTTCCCCCTGTTTATTGATGCGCAATATTTGACCAAAGGGCGGGGTTGTTTCAACTCTTGTCGAAACATAAACATTGCCTTTACTATCGGTTGCAATGGCATATGCAATCCGTTTTTGTTTAAAATCGTCCAGACGACCGAATGTGGTATCAACCGCAGCCTTTAATTTGTAATAAACCGGCTCACTAAATTTGTCGGAACCTCGTACGGCAATTTTCACCTTAATCGAATCGCCGATATATGCCGGAGAGGCAATTGTTATTTTAGAGTCGGTCATCTGCAAAATATCGGCCATTACTTCATTAAAATACAACTGGTTGTATTCTTCATAAGGCTCTTTGGGTATAAAATATTTGCCGTAAACATCTATCGTCCCCACGCCGGCATAACTGCTATCAGGCGGATCCATTCTTTCTATGATCGGCTGAGGACCGCTCACATAATTAGGATCGTAAAGACTGGGTTCCGGGTCTTTTTTACATCCGGTCGTCATTATGAGAATCAACACACTCAACAAAAGCAGAGTTATTGAAACATTTTTCATCCTAAAACTCCCTTTATGAAATTTGTTTCTTAATTTACCAGGAAAACTTTAATGTTAAACGCTGTACGTTATCAAAAACGCCAAACGGTACGTACGCATAATCAAACGTAAATCTGGATAATTTTATGCCGATGCCATAGGTAAAACTGCGTTCATCCACTCTGGAATAATAACCAAAACGCAGGGCAAGCATTTTACGAAAATGGTATTCGAAACCGGTTTTAATATATTCCGGATACGAACGAGGATGTACCGCATCCATTGTAACCATCAAGTCCTTTAATGCCTCCATCCTGGCTCCTACCGGTAGCAACTCCATCACATTGGCCGAAAATCCGATACTAAAGATCAGGGGGAGTTGAAATTCTTCTTGTGAAAACTTAATCTCCTGTGAAAAATTCCTGACAGACATTCCAAAAACCAGGCTTCGAAAACCAGTCCGATAAAACGTGCCAAAATCAAAAGCTAAAACAGAAGTCTCCTGCTCTGAGGTCCCGACTTCAGCCGAACTTGTAGAATATCCTTCTATAACAGGACCCAGATATTGAGAAGCGTATTTGATCTGCGCGCCAACGCTAAATTTATTGGTCAGGGCTTTGGCATAACCAATCCCGAAAGAATATGCGCTGGGCTTGATCATTCCGGTTTCGAGAAATCCCTGTTCATTATTGGCGACAATGGTGCCCTCAACATCGCCATAGTCAACTATTAAAAGGCTAATCCCAATAACGCCATACTGACCTGTAGAAGGTTTGAATGCCATGCTCAGAGCATTGTGTTTAATATCCGCAATCCATTTATTCTGCGTAATCATAAGATCAAAACTTTCTGACATTTCAGCCAACATAGCCGGATTATCCCATAATGCCGATGAATTATTGGATACTGTGGTCATGGCATTGGCCAGCGCTGCAGACCTGGCCTCCGGAACTACGCTTAAAAACTGAAAGCCGGTCTGGGCTAATTTTTTCTGCGCCCAGAGCGGATGAATTAAAGAAACAAGTAAAATTAAGAAGGTTATTTTCTTTAAATTCATTTTATCCTCACACCCTTACCGAATGACTATCAATTTTTTGGTGATGGAATCACCTTTTTTAAATAACAATTCAGACGTTTCAGGATCGTAAATATTTTCGGTCACTTCAAAATGTACCAGATAAATGCCACTTACAATCACCTGGCGATAATCGGTAATCGAGTTCCAGGCCTCATCGCCGCTGCCGTCGTTATGATCGATGGTGGCTATCAAATCGCCGCGTTCCGTATAAATACTGATTTTACACTTGCCCGGAATGTTGTAAAACATGATCTTATCATATTCTTTTGGAAACTGCATCTCCCTGGCGCTGGCCTTTATGTAGTAAGGATTGGGCACAATACGGATCTGGTTGAGCGCAGTGCCAGATTTTCGTTTTAAATAGGCCGGTTCGGTGGTGCGCGTGTAGTATTTGCTGCTGTGTAAACTTCCGTGTGGATTGGCATCCGTCTGGTTGTTAGAGCCGTCGTTAAAGGCCACAATGTAGTAATAATACGAATAACCTCGCACCGCGTTTACATCATTATAACTATGCACGATTTCTGGATTATCAGTCCCTTTACCGCAGGCAAATATTTCATTAAAAACAGTGTCTGGCTTGCCCACGGCGCGATAAATGCGATAACCGCCAAAATCAGGATCGCCCTCCGACGGACTGGCCGCCCAACTTAACTTGATTAAATCGCCTCCCGATTCAACCTGAAAAACAGGCGGCGGCAATGGCGGTTGGGGTATCTGGAATCCCATGTCGTAATTACGTTTAGCGCGACTGAAAGTCAACAATATTGAATCTTTTCCGGTATAAACCCATTCATTTTTAAAAACGTCTTTGTCATCGGTTGTCGTTCCATTGGGTAATTCAAATGGCCCGTTGTCATTGGGATCATCATACGCCTTTTTCCAGCGTTTGCCAATCAATTCGGCCATCGTCCTGCTTAAACCGCTAACGCCTTCCACTTCTACAATGGTGATGCTATCGCCTGGCGCCAGATCCCATGGACCATAAGCCACCCAAATGTTGGTACCGCCGGCGTCATTATGCACGGTATATGGGACGGGATTGGACTCCATATATTTTTCATCGAAACGTTCATTTCCTCCCAGACCCATATATGGAGAGCCGCTCAAAAGGGTGTTGTAGGTTTGAATCATCTGCGGTTCATTGGGCTTGGAAATTCCCTGAATATCCGGTCGTTTATCGCCGGCATGCCATCCCAGCACTACTGGTTGATTGGGGTCGTCACTGTGATCGTCAGGGCTTTTATCCACATGTAAAATAGCCACACCGGCATGATGCGGAGCTTTTAACCTTCCTGTCCCGGTATAATCCGGCGCGCCGATATTATCGATCACCGTATTGACGTCGCCCTGTCCCGCCCACTGGAAACCGCAACGCAACCAGTCGACAATCGGATTATTTAAGGTGATCTGTTCCGTGGCATGAGCCGCATAGTCTTCGCCGCGACGCGTCGTCCAGCTAAATTTACCCCACTGTTGCGGACCGCCAATTACGGTTGCGCCTTCGCGGCACACACTGTAACGCGTGCCCCAGGCAATACGCACGCCTTTTAACGTTTGATTGGGCAGCTCAATTTCATCATCGTAGTCTGTGTTTCCTGTATTCACAAAGGTAAAAATTTTAATGTAGTAGTTGTCATGATATTGCTGACTAAAGGCGTAAATTGTCCGTTTTAGCGTCAGCCCCATGCTTGTATTAACCACATTCTTAATAATTCGATCAGGAACGATATTGGGGTTGATTTCGTCGATATCATCCATATAGGGCGCTGTAATATTGTTACCATCCACGTAAACATAAGGCGGTTCAAACTTTGCGATTTGCTTCAATTCCATAGGAAAGAGCGCTTCGTCAACAAAGCTTGCCGCAAAATAGATAACATATTTTTCATAGGAACTTCCCAGCTCATCCTTAAAATCTTCACAACCGATCCAGAAGCGTTTAATTACAGAATTATCCTGCATGGGGTATTCAGCCGGCCAACGCAGGCCTTCGTAATAGCGATTATTCCAGGCGCGTTCGGAACCATAAGCAGAAAAATGGCTTTGCAAAGATCCGATACGAATATATCTCTTTTCAGTCGATTGAACCTGAGCATTCACCAGATTCAATCCTAAAGCCAGAATGGCGATGATAGCGATAATCGATTGTTTAAACATACCTTGCTTTTTCATTTTATTTTACAATTCCCAGGTTAAAGTTCAATCTAATACCCCAAAAAATATCTCTTGGATTTAAAAAGGTTAGAGCCTTAATGTTTGGCATATCGATATATGACTTACTTTCTATTCTCTTTTTATTCCGCGCTGCAATTTCAGGATCGTTGTTCGGATTGGGTTCAAGTGGATCGTAGGCCACGCCAACCGGACGATAGTCGCCAATACGGTCATTACCTTTTTCATCGCCGGTTTCCCATGAAAAACGTAATGAATTCATATAATCGATGAAGTCATGATTATCAGAAAAACCAGCATAGCTCATGTATTTAAAGTTGAATAGATTGCGAATATCCATAAAAAATTGAATGTCAAAATTATGGTTGGCGGTTTTAATGCTGAACTTTTTAGAGAAACGCAAGTCCACGTTGTAATAGTCGCGCCACTGTGTATTGTACAAAACGCCCGGCTTATTAAAAGGATTAAAGGTGTAATAGCTCCCTTCTCGATAAACGGCCAGAAGGTTCAAATCAAAATCGGAAAGCAATCCGATAGGGCCAAATTGGGGTCCAAAATCCGACGGCGTCCGAAAGCTCAAATTGACTCGCGCGTAAGGCTGAGGTCTTGGCTTAGATTGGTACGGATTTTCTCGTAGATATTGCCTTTGTTCATTAGGATCTTCGTAATATCTTAAATATCCAAAATAGCCAGAGGTTTGCACGTCATAAGTATAGTTCACAAAACCGGTAACCCATCGACCGTAGCGTTTGGTCAGGGTAAACTCAATTCCGCGGATGTCTTCGTAATTTAAATCGGACATTTTATAATAACTGACCGAACCGTTAATATTGCGATAGTAAACCCAACTGGGCTGGTTACTAATGTCTTTGTAATACCCTGCTATTTTCAACAAAAACATATCGAATAAGTTATGTTCATAGCCCAATTCGTATGCGACGGTCTTTTCGTATCGTAACTCAGGATTGCCCAGATAGGTTACCAGGCCATTGGACTCTCTTTGCAATCTAAAACGATAAGAAGAGGCTGGTTCTGTTCTGAAATGTCCATAGTTAAAATAAAGTTTAGCATTTTCTGAAATAGGATGCGATACGCCCAACCGGGGACTGACCGCAAATTGTGGCTTTGCTTTTGTTCTGGGGGCCTCTTCTTCTATCAAGTTTCCATATCCGGCTTTTAAATAAGGATCATACGGGGACAGGTCATACCATTCTACGTCCGGATCAGAATAATCCAGGCGAACGCCGATATTGGCGATAAACCCTTCGTATTCCAGTTTATCCTGCACATAAAAACCAATGCGGTACGGCTTTACTTTGTAAACCATACTACGCGTCCAGGTGCTCATGCTTGGACTGTATGTGCCGGAATTAATGTCGTAAATATTATAAACAAAACGCAAACCGGTTTTTATTTGATTTTTACTGTTCACCTGGCTGGTAAGATTAAAATCGAATGAATAGGTAGAAATAACGCTCCGGTCGCGTCCCAGATTCATCCAGCCTCCCATGCTGGTGCCATCAATGCCCGCCACGGCATATCCCCAGTAACCATAAGGCGCTTCATCGGTAAAATAACCCGGTACCGGCTCATATTTTTTGCTGGTATCGCGCTCGGCCATCTGAAACGTTTTATAACGGCTGACTTTGTACTGGAAGCTGGCGTCATAATAGGTACGCGAAGAAAGCGCATGGCTTATTTTTGCGCCAACCAGGGTGCGGTAAATGTCTCCCGGGCTGTAATAGCCGGGCATGTACAAAATGCTGGCGCCTGTGGTGCTGCTTAACAGATTTGCCACTTCTGATTGCGAACGTAACAATCTGCCTGTAGGCGTGGTAGTCCATTGATAAGGCGAAACCGAAAAAATTTCGCCATACATACCGGTTAAAATCACCTTCATACTGCTGGTTGGGTTAAAGGTGTATTTCAATTGCGTCTGATGTTCATTATAGCCACTCCGTGAAAGAGGAAATACAAACATCTCTTTGGTTTTATAAAAGCTCAAATGGAATCTGGGATTATATTTATTTTTCCATTCAGGGATCAGCCTCATAATCGGGTCTGGCCCATTGAAGGACATATCTATTACATAATCGGGCTCGTGTATTTCGCCCTGACGTCGTCGTTGCCATTCAAACAATCTTTTAGCGCCCTCGGGGGTTAAGTCGTTAGACGGATCATTGTCCTGCAACGTAGCGTATGAGATGGCATTCCATCCTTGAAATTTAGGATACTGTCTCTGGGTATAATCATCCCAGGCGCCGTTGTTTGTGCCGGTCCACATAACGTCCGGATCAAAATACGGTCTGTTAAAATAAGAGTCTCTGCTGTAAAGAGACGGGCCAAAATGTTTTTTCGCCTGTCCTAAAAAAGCGATATCGCGCACATTGCTAAAAATACTTAAAGTGTAGCGATCTGTGCTGCCTTCTTTGGTAACCACATTTACCAGACCTGCTCGCAGATCGCCATATTCTGCATTAAAGCCGCCTGTTTGCACCTGAATTTCTTCGATAGCCGTAATACTGTTAAACGAATATGGAGTGTTGGAACGTTCGTCATTCATCGAAAGGCCATCAACCATGTACAATACCTGGCGGGGGCTGCTACCTCTGATAATAATGCCGTCTGCGCTTGACTCTATGCCGGCCTGTAACACCAACGCCTGGTTAATGCTGGTAATGGGCATATTTTCAATCGCTTTGGCTTCCAGGTTTAGCTGGCTATTAGAGATATCTTTTACCACAATCGGTCTTCTGGCTTCTACGACCACGGTTTCAGCTTCCAGCAACTGTTGTTTCATTTTAATGTTCAACGTCGTGGTTAAGTCGATTCGTACCACCACGTTGTTAATTTCGACAGGGCTATATCCCACATAGGCTGCTTTAACCGTGTAGGAACCAGGGGGAATGTTTAAGATAACAAAATAGCCATCTACGTCGCTGGCCGCGCCCATTGTTTGGCCGCCCACCTGTACGTAAATATTAGCGCCCGGCAGAGGTTCTCCGGTATCTGCATCGGTAACCAGCCCGCTGATTTTACCCGTGGTGCCAGCGAATGCCAGAGCGCTGCTTAACAAAATGCCAACGATTGTTTTTTTAAATTTTACCATAGCTCTTCTTCATTATATTTTTTAAAAAGAAACATTGAATGAAAAACGATGCACGTCGTTAAAAATTCCAAACGGTGTATAAGCGTAATCGAGAACCATATTCATCCCGGAGACCGTCGGCGAGAAACCAACGCCAAAACTAACGCCCTGTTCATCCGTGGGCGTGGTGTAGCCCATCCGCAAAGCAAGGGTTTTCTGAAAAACATACTCAACTCCCATGTCTAATTGTTCGGGATAGTCTCTGGGATGGGTGGCGTCAATCGAAACCAGCAGTTTGTGATTTTCAGTATCCATCTCTGTAAAATCGAGCACATTCATAGAAATGCCCATTTCAAAATTCAGAGGCAATTGAAAGGATTCTTCAAGGTATTCGATTTCCTGCGAAAAATTTCGGATATTCATTCCAAACATCAGACTTTTATATCCAGTTTTATAAAGAATGCCAAAATCGAAAGCCAGAACGCCCACATTAAATTTTTTTGTCTGCGGCGATTCATCCGCCCCAAAGCCAACCACACCGCCGCCCAGGTCCTGGAAGGCATATTTAATTTGCCCGCCAACCGAAAACTTATTGGTTAAAGACTTAGCGTAGCCAAACCCAAGCGCGTAGGCAAACGGTGAAAATTCGCCGATATCCAGAAATCCCTGTTCATTGTTGGCCAATATAGTGCTTCGCATGGCTCCGTAATCGACAGAAACAAAGCTAACGCCAAACACACCGAAAGTGCCGTTCATAGGGCGATAGGCAGCTGCGCCATAAAGATAGCGAATATCTGCGATCCAGTTTACCTGCCCTAGAGAAAAATCAAACATATAGTCCATGCGCGACATGGAAGCAGGATTGTAAAATAAAGCGGTTGATCTGCTTTCCAGCGAGGTTAACGCGCCGCTCAAAGCGCTGGAACGCGCATCAACCGACACGCTCAGGAATTTGAATCCCGACTGAGCCAGTTTACGATTGCCGGCATTCAGCGGATTTTCAAAAAGTATTGTAAGAAAAGAAGCGATCAATACTATTTTCAGGATCGTTCTCATTATGCTACCCATTCTTTAAATTAACGAATTACTACAAATTTTAACGTCTTTTTGTCCCCTTTTTTGAAAAGGAGCTCTCCGGTCTGATTATCATAAATATCTTGTGTTACTTCGATGACGGCAATATATACGCCGCTCACCACAACCTGATTGGAAGAGGTCGTGGCGTACCAGAATTCGTCTCCGCTGCCGTCGTTGTGTTCAATGGTCTTTATTAATTCACCGGTTTCAGTGTAAATTTTGATGGTACACTGGCCGGGAATATTAAAGAATGCCAGCTTATCTGTTTCTCTGGTGCCGCTGCCCGGGAAGCGTAAACGGCCCTCTTCCGCGGAGATGATGTATGGGTTGGGCGCCACCCTGATCTGATCCAGACGCGTGCCCTGCGGTCGTTTCAAAAAGGCCGGATCGTAGGTTTGCGTCCAGTAACGGCTACTGGCAAGACCGTTCAGGCCAACCGATTGAATGTAATAATAATAGGCCACTCCGCGTACGGGAGTCAAATCGTCAAAGCTTCGCGCCGTGTTATCCAGTTCTGCGATCAATACAGGCTCTTGCAAGGGGTTGTTGTATTGTCCGCGCATACGGTAGATACGAAAGCCTTTCAAGTTTTCTTCGTCAAACACTTCCCAGTTTAATTTGATGCGATCGCCGCCGCCAACCACATTGAACACTTTGGGTGGCTTGGGCGGACGTTCAATCTGATAACCAGAGAGATAATTATCAATGGCGTTTCGAAATGTTTTAAATAAAGAGTCCTTACCCGATAAAACCCATCTGTTTTTGGTTACATCATCGATAAAGCCTCGTTTATGCAGCTGGCCGATTTCGATGGCCTTCCTGGTGCTTAATCCATTAACGGCCTCAACAATCACAATACGAATGCTTTCTCCCGGCCCGATGGTATAAGGCCCATATCCGGCGCCAGCCGAAAAACCGCCGGGTTTTCCTGATCTGGGCGCGCCTACATCGATATTGGCGCCTGTTTTTTGCGTTTCAAACTTTCCACTTGGCACAACGGCCCAGGCATGGCGCGGATTCATATGTCCATATTGCGCCCAGTTGTAACG
Source organism: Caldithrix abyssi DSM 13497 (assembly GCF_001886815.1). GTDB lineage: Bacteria > Calditrichota > Calditrichia > Calditrichales > Calditrichaceae > Caldithrix > Caldithrix abyssi. The sequence continues at coordinate 307,473 of NZ_CP018099.1, read as the reverse complement.
CTTTTGCATTTCCTGAACATTGTACGGATCGCTGTTGGGGCCCGTTTCGGGCAGGTCCGAACCATACCAGCCGGTGGTCCTCGGCTGCTCCGGATCGTCCGATTTATCGGTAGTCGATTTGTCTGCATGTAAGGTTAACGCGCCAATAAATTGCGTAGCTCCCAGCCGACCAATGGTATCATAATCGGCCACATAGGGCGCAAAAGGACGCCAGATCGGTCCGCCAATATTGTCATAACTTACCACTTTATCCGGAAAATATCCATGCCATGCCCACACAGCACGTAGCTTTTTACCATTGTACTCCCTGTATTCCTGAGGAACGCCATATACATCATCCAGCCCGTCGCCTACCCAGTCGTGCATGGTGTTCATGCCCCAACCGGTTCCGTTGCCGATAATGTAACGCGTCTGAAAGCAGGGCGCCCATCGGTATTGATAGAAAAACCAGACATCTTCCAGAGTGTTGTTCGGCAGCTCAATTTCATCGTCATTATCGATGTTACCTGTATTGGTAAAAGTGTATTCCATAATCATGTAATTATCATGGCCTGGCGTGGAAAACTGCATGATCTTACGCTCCATGGTCAGCCCCAGCAGGGTGTTGGTCACATTAACAACCATCATATCAGGAGCGATAGTTTCGTCGATGCGGTCAATTTCGATATTTTTTTCGTAGGTCAAAATCCCATCCACAAACACGGTGGGCTTTGAAAAGCGAGAAACCAGTTCCAGCTTTTGCGGATAAAACTCTCCAAAACCTTTTGACCTTGGCCCAACCGTCACCAGTTTATACTCATAAAAATCGCCGCGCTCATCGGTAAAATTTCTACAACCGATCCAGAACCCCTTGGCAGCCTGAATGTCCTGGTAAGGTAAAATAGCAGGCCATTGCGCGCCGTCCTGCTGATTGGCGGAAGAAGAACGCCCCACCTCAATTTCGCATCCCATCTCTGAGAACCAGTTATGAAAGGAACCGGCGGCCAGCCATTTATATTTTTGAGCCATTAAGGTTTGCGGCAAGATTAAGACGCCAAGCAATATGGTTATTAACAATTGCCATTTAATCAAATTACGATTCATAAGATTCCCCATGTCGCATTTATTTGAACAAGTTGATGTTTATTTCCACCGACCCGCCAGGGAAAGTTGCGCTGTTGTTCTCCAGCGCATACTCTACGCCGGGTTGGGCATCCTGTGGAATTTGTCCCTTAAACATAATTAACTGGAACGGAGGATAGGATTCTCTTTCACCATCGCCGTCTGCGTCATATCTGATCGCCGGGGGTAAAATTTCCACATAAACCTCAGCGCCTCTTAGATCAATATCCAGGTCTTCACCTGTCTCCGGATCTTTTAAGAAGTTTTCTCCAGGATATGGAAAACTTGCCTCTCCATAAACGTTCGAATCGTCCGGCTTATCGGGCGATGTAAAAGACCCCATATCGTATCGTTTACCATCCTTAACGATATACGAGGTATATTTCCACAAACCAACGGCCTCAGGTAATTCAATCCCTGGCTCATATATAGAATCGCCTTTTACAAACCAGATGCCAACAATTTTGTCTGAATTTTCAGCCTTCACCACCTGAAAGGTATCTGTGGCCGCCGCCACATCAAATTTCAGGATATAATCGTCTCCTATGGAAAAAGCGGCCTGGTTTGCCTTAATTTTGGCGGCCAATACGGAGTAGCTGCCAGGATGAGTCAAAGAATCTTCCGTTTCCATGGTGACCAACAACGTATGCATTTTTTGCAGAACGCCCAGATTCAAGTTATAATCCATATCCAGCAACTGCCCGGCATCATTGATCTTAAAAGAATCAATTTGCGCGTAGAGTTCAATTTTAGCGCTATCGTAAACAGCCCATAAAACGTAACGCGCATTTGGCGCCGGTGGCTGAAGTCCATATAAATTCATTTTTAACGAGGTCTGTTGTTCATCAGGGCTTAACAGATCGTTCTCCTGGCAAGCTAATACCATTGTAAAAACGATCATTAATACAATTATTTTAGTGAAAAAACTTACCCGATTCATCAATTTTGCTTCCTCTTTTTTTATAACTCAAATGAAAATCGAATTCCAAAAAACACATCTCTTGGATTCAAAAATGTTAAGTACTGTTGGTTTGGCATATCGATATACGCTTTATTATTCAGCACCCAATCCGTGTATTTTTTATCCTGGACATAGGCGCCCTGTTCCGCATCATATTTATAGTATTGTCCGCCATCTTTGGTGTAGTAAAGATAATTTGGATTACCCTCCTGCGGCAAAAAGTCCATGGAGTCATAAACTTCAATGGGTACGAATTTAATTCCAGGCCGGCGATAAACGCCAGGTTTATCATTTCCAGGAATATTGTAGTAGCCGAATTGATCCACGCCTTCCGTGGATGCGGGAAGGTGTAATGATTTCATGTAATCGCGTTTGTCCTGGCCATCGACAAATCCGTAATCCGTCATATATTTGTAGTTGAATACGTTGGAGATATCAACAAAAAATTCCAGGTTGCCAAAGTTTTTAATCCTGAAATTTTTTCTGATACGAAGATCAAAATTCAGGTAATCTACCCATTGCACATTGGCAAAAAGTCCCGGAATATTTCCACCGCCAGCCCATGTTTCGTAACGACCGGCTTTCCAGTTAGCCAGAATGTTGATATTAATATCGGACAACGGTTGAAAGCCAACAATTTTCGGTCCGAACTCCTGCGGCGTAAAAAAGTCGAGATTTGCTCTGGCATAAGGCCGCGGCTTTGGCTTGGTTTGGTAGTAGAACGAGGTGGTTACTTCATACTGTCTTTGCTGCGCCGGGTTTTCGTAATAACGGCCATAACCAAAATAACCATAGGTGCTAACCATATAGGTGTAGTTTACAAAACCTCTTACCCATCGACCGCGATTTTTATTGATGGTGATTTCAAAGCCTCGGATATCTTCGTAATTGTTCGGCTCCTGGCGATAATAGCTGACCGAACCGTCCAGGTTTTCATACAGTACCAATGTAGGTTGCAAAGTGATGTCTTTGTAATAACCTGCGGCACGGACTAAAAACTGATTCAAAATATTATGTTCATAGCCCAATTCGTAGGCCACGGTTTTTTGCAACTCGCTATTGGGGTTACCCACCCGCGTAATCTGGTTTAAAAAGCTATTCTCTCTTAAAACAAACAAATCTTCCGGTTGCGGCAACTGACGAAAATGGCCGTAGTTAAAATAGAGCTTACTGTTTTCCGTTACTGGAAAGGCAATAGCCAGACGCGGGCTGAAAGTAAACAAGTGCTTGGTTGGCTTTGAGGGCAACAGGCTGTCAAGCCCCGAAACATTTTCATCAACCAGCAAATTAATTGCAGGGTTGTAAGGATTGGATTCCAGATCATACCACTCGCCGCCGGCATGAAAATAATCCATACGCACGCCTATGGTGGCAATCATGCCCTCGAACTCCAGCTTATCCTGAATATAAAGTGCGCCCCGTACCGGCTTACGATCCCATTTGGTCTGAGTGTTTGCCGACGGTAAAAATTCGTCGTAGCGCCCATAATTGACCTGACTATGCGTCAAAACAAACTCGCCGCCGACCTTAATATTATTGAAACGGTTGATCTGTTTGGTATAATCAAGATTAAGCGAATAGGTGGTAACTTTACTGCTATCGCGTGCGTTGCTAAAACCGGCGCCCATTCTCATTCCGTTAATTCCGGCCACAGACATCGGTTCAAAACCAAATGGTCCCTCGTCGATATAGTAGTTATTTCCGAATAGATATTTTTTGGTACGATCACGATATCGCCCTATACCTTTATGATATTCGGAACGAAAAATGCTGAAACTGGCTTCATAAAAGGTCTTTTCGTCAAGGGCGTGCGTCCATTTAACGCCCAGGTTTTTATAGTCTGTTCTGGCCGGTCCCCAGTAATCGGTGGCAAACATACGGGCGTCGATGTATTTGGGTCCGTTGCTTAACTCCCGCCCGATTTGCCATGAAGCGGTAAACATACCAGGCGTGCCATCGCGAAAACGGTCGACGCCTGTTTCGCGTCCTAAAAGGCCGCTAAACATCAGTTTTTTACCGCTGCCTACATCAGAGGTCACCTTGGTTTGGAAAGTCCAGGTTCTGTATGCGTCGTCCTGCAAAGGGATCAGATAGGCATCCTGCGTTTTTCTAAAAGAACTATAGAAACGGAGGTTACCAAGATCTTTACTGATAACCGGGACGGGGCCGCCAAAACTAAAATCACCTACATAATCAGGAATCTGAATATCGAGCTGACGCCGATGTTGAAACAGAAAAACCTGCTGGGCGGCTTCCGGCGTTAAATCATCATTGGGATCATCATTTTGCAACGTTTCGAAAGAGATTTGATTCCAGCCTTTAAATTCCGGGTACTGACGCTGGGTGTAATAATCCCAGTTACCATTCCTGGTGCCCGTCCAGCAAACGGCGTCATCCACGTAAGGACGAATCCAGTACGATTCGGGTGAGTTGGGTGAATGCCCAAAATGCTTGGGCGCAGGCGCGCGATAACGTCCCAGAAAGGCCACCGAGTAACGATCCTTTTTACCCTCTTTGGTCACCACGTTTACCACACCTGAACGAATATTACCATATTCTGCGCTAAAACCGCCGGCCTGAACCTGCATTTCTTCCACAGCGGTTAAACTAATACCGGTAAACGGAGAGTTGTCGCGTTCATTTCGCAGGGTGATGCCGTCCATTACAAAAGCCACTTCGCTTAATCCGCCACCACGAATCGACAACCCTTCAATTCCTGCCTGCAATCCAACAACGCTGCTCACATTCACAACAGGAATGGCCTTGATCTCCTCGCTGGAAATATTGGCTCTGCTGGCCGCCACATCTTTTTCTACCACAGGACGGGTGGCTACAACCACAATCTCTTCCCCTTCCAGAACCTGTTCTTGCAGCTTGGCGTTAATCACCGTGGTTTGATCAATATTTACACGCACACCAGTCACTTTATGTGCGGCATAACCAACCATTGAAAAGGTAAGAGAATACATACCGGGGGGGATATTGGTTATCACATAATAACCTTCCAGATCGGTAGATGCGCCAAGGGCCGTTCCCTCAACAACTACGTTCACACCTGGCAGAGGCTCGCCCGACCTGGCATCTTTAACCTGTCCTGTAATCTTACCTGTTGTGCCGGCCCACAAACTATTTACAAAAAAAATGATGAGGATAATGGAGATAAATCGCAGGTATTTCATACAACCAAACTCCTTGAGCTTATATAAAAGCCATAGAATATTTTTAATGGGGAAAACGGGTTTGACAACATTCCAAACAAACCCCCCAAAACATAACGCTAATTTCACTGAATAAATTATATTAAAAATTTACCACAATTTCAACAAAAAAAGTATACTTTTAATAGCAATTATTTAGTTAATATATCTAACTAATTAACTTTACAACAATTAGACAAAACAATATTCGTTAAATTTTATACCGTTTCCAGAAAGTATGTTGACCTTCTTAACAATCTGTCTTGTAATTGGATTAAAATATGTTTATTTTTTAAAGTGATTGCATTTCTTATCATTTCGAGTTTATTAAGAAAGAAAGGAGGGCGGCAACAGGCGTACTTTTTGGCATTTTGTATTTATCTTACACAAATTAAATACGGAGGGCTTCATGAAGCGTTTTTTACCTTTAATGTTTCTATTTTTCCTCCCGCACCTCCTGTTGGCAGGTGTGACGGGAAAAATAGCCGGAATTATCACTGATGCCACCACTGGCGAGCCACTTCCTGGAGTTAATGTCATTTTAAAAGGAACTTCCATGGGGGCTGCCAGCGATATGCAGGGCTATTACGTCATTCTTAACATCCCCCCCGGCACCTACACTTTAGAGGCTTCTTTTGTGGGCTACAAAAACGTTGTGGTAAACGAGGTCGTAGTTAATGTAGATCTTACCACGCGTATCGATATCAAAATGGAAGAAACGACCCTTGAAACATCCGAAGCCATAACGGTGATTGCCTCAAGGCCCATGATTCGCAAGGATGAGGTTTCTACCCGCCACTTTGTTTCTTCTCAGGATATGGAACTGCAACCGATTACTTCTTTTAAGGAAGCGGCTCAGTTTCAACCTGGCGTCGTTGGCACACACTTTCGTGGCGGTAGAGCCGGAGAAGTACTGGTATTAATCGATGGCATTCCGGTAAGAGACCCGGCCGGCACCTATTCCGGCAGCTTTGGCGGCTTTACCAGCGATGTGCCCAAATTAGGCATCGAACAGATGGAGGTATCGCTGGGCGGGTTCAGCGCCGAATATGGTAACGTGCAATCCGGTATTTTAAACCTTGCGTTAAAAGAAGGCTCGAAAGATTTCTCCGGAAGATTACGCTTTTCGGCCAAGCCCGGCTTTGGCGCAACCACTTCTTTTACGGAACACGGCTATCGCTTCAAACTTTTGCAGCCACTGGAAAATTACTATGAAGGAAGCATAACAGGGCCCCTTTATAAAAACAAAATTTCCTTTTCTGCCTCGGCACAAATCATCGATCAAAATCAAGGCTTTTACCCGAATGAAAATAGTTATAAACAAAACTATCAAGGAAAACTTACTTTTAAATTTTCTCCCAACCTGAAACTCTCCGTGGGTACGGTAATCAACCGAAACGAGTGGGACAATTTTTATTTCCCCGCATCCAAATACGGCCCCGGCCCTAATTATCAAAAAGACACCTACTACAAAGGCGTACGCTCCGGCACCGATACGCTCGAAGTTTACCGCTACGTATTTGACAAAAACTTATATGGTAAAATTGAAACCAAAAACGAAAGCGGCTTGTTCGATTCCACCGCATATAATGTCGTTAAAACCTATTACATGGCCGGCATGCAAGAATATTTATGGCACAATAAGCAGGCCAGCAATCTTTTTTATTTGACATGGACGCACTCTCTTAGCGCCAAAACGTTTTATGAAATTCGACTGAATTCTTTTTATTCCAACTATCACTACGCCACACGCGATATTGAAGACCGCGACGGCGACGGCGACCGGAACGAGGACCTGGAGTGGGATATTTCTAAACCCGGCCCACATCCCATTTATCGGGAAAGAGAAGATAATTTCTGGTGGCTGCGCGGCGACGATCCCGGATATCGCGATCAAAAATCGTGGACGCAAACCTTAAAGGCCGACCTGGTTAGTCAGATCAACTCAAACCACCTGTTAAAAGGCGGGGTCCAGCTGGATTACCACACCACCAAGGTCGAAAACATCAGCTGGACGCTGGGCGTGGGAATTTATCGCTATGACGTTTGGACGCAAAACAGCCTGGACTTTGGCGCTTACATCCAGGATAAGATCGAATATCAGGGCATTATAGGCCTGGTGGGCCTGCGCTTTGACGCCTTTGACCCCAATGGTTTGTATGACGATATTTATTATCCTGCCGATTATGCCAATCCTTTCATCACCGTCGGGCCCGACGGCATTCCCATTCTGCAAAACCCTAAAAAAGCTTCTATCAAATATCAGTTTAGTCCGCGTATCGGCATTTCTCATCCCATTACAGAAAAGAGCATCTTACATTTTACGTATGGCCACTATTTCCAACGACCCGACGGATACTTTTTGTATAGAAATCACTACCTGCAAAGCTTAACCAAAGTTGGCAATTATGTAGGAAATCCTGATTTGAGTCCGGAGAAAACCGTAGCTTACGAAATTGGCGTTGAGCAACAAATCGGCAATGATTACAAAATTACGCTGACCGGTTACTACAAAGATATCACCAATTTAATGAATTACTACAAATATGTGGCCCGCTCCGTCGGCGACCGAGAATTGAACGTTTACATGAATGCCGATTATGGCAATTCCAAAGGATTTGAAGTTACCTTTTCCAGACGCATGGGCAAATTTTTTGGCGGCAATTTGAACTACACTTATTCAATCGCCAAAGGAAGAAGCTCCAGCGCTTCGGGCGGGGCTAATTCATGGAATTCCGTAAAACGTATGAACTATTTGTCCTTCGATCAAACACACACAGTAAACGCCATTTTAAATTTCAGAACTCCGGAAGACTTTGGAACCCTTATTGGTTCCTTCCATCCTTTTGGTAACTGGATGGTCAGCATGCTTTTTAAATACGGCAGCGGCTTACCTTATTCTTCTTACGGCACAGACCGCATCAACGACAAACGGATGCCAGCCACGCATAACCTCGATTTAAAACTGATGAAAGAACTACGGTTTAGCGCGCGCTACGGAATGCGTTTATTTGTCGATGTGTTTAATGTGTACGATCGACATAATGTCCGATTTATCGGCGACAATCAATACTATGAGCTGGGCGATCCAAACGATCCGACCATTAAAGGCGATCCTTCTGTAATCTGGCGCGAAGCCGACGGCAGCTACGTCAGAACGCCTCTGGCATACTCTCCCGGCCGTTACATTCGCCTCGGATTTGAATTATTCTTTTAAAGAATTTTGATTTTAGGAGGTAATAAATGAAAAAGAAAAACATATTACTCATCTTCCTGGTTGCCGGATTCCTCCTGGCCTTTTTCATGCCCGGCCATGCGGCAGACACCAAAAAGAATCAGCAAAAAATAAACAAAATCGCTGATTTACAGGAAGACGGCCCAATTGTAGAGAATGATTTTAAATGGCATAAGATCGGTCGCCTGTGGACGCGCGTAACCAACTTTGGCAAGGCTGGCGACGACGCCTATCAAAACCGTTCTCCGTCCTGCGACTATCCGGGCGGTTCTGGAAATTCCTATCTATACCGGGGCTCCTTATGGATTGGCGCTAAAGTAGACGGCGTAGTTCACGTGACCATGCCCGAAGACCTGGAGTGGACGCCCATTGAGTACGTACATATTGATTCGCTTAATTCTCAAAAAGCCGATCAGGAAACCTGGACGAAATACTACGATGTAAAATCCCCGCTGGCGACCGGTCACTTTCCGCTGGGAATTGAAGTAACCGAACGCACCTACGCCTGGGGCGATGCTCTGCGCGGCGATTTTATTATTTACGAATTTACCATTAAAAATGTAGGCATTGACACAGACAATGACGGTTACCCGGATACGCCTCGCGATCTGGAAGAGTTCTATTTCACTTACCGGCTGGATGGCGACATCTCCAAAAAACCGGAATGGCCCACCGAATCTGTTTTTACCAACCAGGATGACCATGCGGGCGTCAACTCTTCATGGGGAATTCTGGATTTGTTCCCCGGCTGGCGCGAGGCGGCCGCGGGCTTTTTAACCGATGATAAGGCCGATAGCACGTTAATGTTCATGTGGGATGGCGATAACCCCACCGTTCCTGCTGACAACGGCGAAGAAGACGATACCGGCAATCCGGCCGTGGATGGAAAATTGCAATCGCCAGGATTTCTTGGTTTTAAAATATTAAAAACCTATCCGCCAGAATTTAAACCTTCGTCCTTTCATACCAACCATATCTACAACGATCCCAACACAGACCTGGAAGCTTACGAACGGATGATGAAGCCAAAAACGTTTGAAGCCGACGGCCCCTCCGGCGTGCTGGTTCATCCCCAAACCGGCAAACCTTTCCCCAATGACTATCGCGCCATCATTACCCTGGGGCCCTTAGACACCCTGGCTTACGGCGATTCGGTCGTTGTTACCGCCGCCATGGGTGTAGGTTCCGATCCTGACAGCGGTGGCGTTTACAGCCTGATGAAGCTGGTGCGTATCATGGAAATTGCCCAGTATATGGTGGATATCGATTATGATCCAAACCGCATTAAAGTGGCGCCACCGCCCGCCAATTTTGAGGTCAAAGAAAAATACGACGAAGCCGGACGCACCATAGGCTTGAGAATTCTGTGGGACAAAGCCTCGGAAGACTCTATCAATTATCCCGATTTTTACGGCTACCAAATTTACAAACGTATTAAAGGTCAGCGTGAGTTTGAAGAGTGGACGCAAATTGCGGAATACCTGAAAGACGGTAACTGGCCGCCGCCCACTTCGCCAGATAGCGACGATTTTTACGAATTAGTCGATACCGATCGTATTATTAACGGCTTTGAGTATGAATATCGCATCCAGACGCTTAGCAACAACCCGATTTTCGGTGTTATTACCAAAGAAGCTTCCACAAAGATTGTGCCGGGCAACAAAGTAGCCGATGATCTAAGCCGTGTTAAAGTGGTGCCCAATCCCTATATTGGCAGCGCCATCTGGAATAATCCGCAACCCAGCGAAGATTTTCCCTGGGAGCACCGCCTGCAGTTCATTAATTTGCCGGCCGACGCCACGGTCAAAATTTACACGCTGGATCTGGACTTTGTGGCCGAAGTTAAAGCCGGTCAAACCGCTCAAAAAATTGAAGGCGGCATTCCCGTAAGCGGCGCCCAAAGCGTTGCCGAATGGGACCTGGTAACGCGGAATTTTCAGGAGGCGGCGCCCGGGGTTTACATCTATGTGGTCGAATCGCCTTCTGCAGGTAAAAAGACGGGTAAATTTGTTATTATACGTTAAAATGAAATTAGAGGGTAAGATCCATGAAAATAAAATACCTTTTTGTCATATTGCTCATTATAGGAACCGTCTTTAGTTCTGTAAGGGCTAAAGAATTTGCGCCCGTGGGCACTGCTGCGGCTCAGTTTCTGGAGATCGCTCAGGACGCCCGCGGAACCGGTATGGGCCAGGCATATACGGCGCTTGTTTTTGACGCCAGCTCCGTTTTCTGGAATCCCGCTGGTATTGTTGGCGTAAATGGGAAAGGCATCTTTCTGGGATACAATCAATGGGTAGCAGACATCAACTTCGGAAGTTTCTCGTTCGCCTGGAATTTTGGCTCCGCCGGCGCCATTGCCATAAGCGGCGTGTATCTCTTTACGTCGGATATGGACGTAACCACCGTTATGCAGCCCGAAGGCACCGGAGAGACCTTCAGCCTGAACAACCACTCCTTCGGCCTGACTTATGCGCGCAAATTAACCGATAAGCTGGCCTTCGGCATAACCTTAAAATCAGTACGTGAATATTACTATTCCTACGGGTACACAACCTGGGCATTTGATGTGGGGACTGTTTATCATACGGGGTTCCGGGGCTTAAAAATTGGCATGTCAATTCAACACTTCGGGCCAGAGGTTCGCTATAATTCATCTTACATCGACTACAGTAACCCTCGCTCTTACGTGGATGGTAATCCGGTTCGCTTTGACAAATTTTCGCTGCCGGTTAACTTCCGCGTGGGCTTCGGAATGAATGTCTTTCAAGAAGAAAATCAGAAATTGTTGGTAGCCGGCGACATGGTGCACTCCAACAATAATCTCGAATTTTACAACCTGGGGCTAGAATATGCCTTCAAAAACAGATTCTTTTTGCGCGGCGGATACCGCATTAATCTGGACGAAGGCGGATTGACCCTGGGACTTGGCGTTAAATTTCCATGGCTTGACGGCAAAAACGGCGCCATCGACTATTCATTCGCCGACCGCGGAATATTCAACGGCATCCACCGCTTTTCCATTGGCTTTGACCTGTAATAGTCTAAACTTATTCCCGGAGCCGCTGTAAGGACTGGCGGCTCCTTTTCTAGATTGGAAAACATCATGAAATCTTTTTTGTTGATCTTTTGTGTTGCGCTCATCTTTTCTGCAACGCATGCGCAAACCATCTCTGTGGCTGACCTTTTGAACCAGGTGTCTAAAGATTCGCTAACCATCCATGTCAATCAACTTGCCGAGGCCGGCGGTTATTTCTCGCGTGTTAATTATACGCCAGGCAACCAATTTACCGTCCAGTATCTGGAAAAATATTTCCGATCGTTGCCAGGGATTGACTCGGTCGCTGTAGATACGTTTTATATTTACAGCGCCCAGTCCCCTTACAATTCCAAACCGGTCATGAATGTAATCGCCATTAAAGAAGGCGCCGTTTACCCTGATGAACTGGTGATTTGCGGCGGGCACTATGACGCCAGCGGTAGTCACGAAAACAACTGGAGCAGCGCCTGGCAAACCATCAAGGCGCAGGGCGCGGACGACAATGCCAGCGGGGTGGCGGCCATCATGGAGCTGGCGCGCATCCTGTCCGATCCACAAAATGATGTCGCCACCAAAAGAACCATCAAGTTCATCGCTTTTGGCGCAGAAGAATACCACCCGGCACATCAAGAGGTACACCATGCCGGCAGTTTGTGGGACGCTGATCGCACCCAAAAAGCAAATCAAAACCTGTACGGCGCCTTAATCCTGGATATGATCGGCTACAATCCCAACACCAATTATTGTGAAGTCATCTCAAACGACCAATCAATGTGGATGACTGACGCTATTTACGACAACCTGCAACAACATGTGCCCGCTTTAACCATGAACAATGTGCCCGTTGATGTTCCCTACAGCGATCATCAATCTTATCAGGACTTTGGTTACTCCGCCATTTTGCTCATGGAAAACGACCGCCCGTGGAATGATCACTATCCTTACTACATCTCAAACCCATACTATCATTCAACCGGCGACAAACCAGAGACCGTAAATTTTGATCAGGTAAAATTGGTAACGCAACTGTCTCTGGCCACGCTGCTGGGCTATGCAGGGATCGATACCGCCACTTCGATGGATGATCATAAAAATAAACTTTTAGCAGATGGTCTGGAATTAAAAACATTTCCGAATCCATTTAATGCCCGCTTAACCATTTCATTTAGAACGAATGGTCAACCGCTTACCATTGATATTTTTAATGCCCGGGGGCAATTAGTAGAACGGTTGGTCAATCCCCAGTTTGACAGTTAACGCCAAATTTTTCAAAGCCAAATCAAAAAAAACATATAATTAAGTTTCTCTGTTTCAATTTCTTTGTAGTCTATGCAGGCGTGCTTTTTTTATTTGCTATCAAATCGTTTTATTATTATATTCATTCTATGTTTGTTAAGGTAAGTCGATCCAAAAGAAATAACAAAGTCCATGAGACTTTACAAATCGCTGAGTCCTACAGAGACTCAAATGGAAAAGTACGCCATCGAATCTTGCTGCATTTAGGCCCTACCGACAAATTCATCAAAAAAGACGTAGACACGCTTATCAACGGACTTTTAAGGGCTAAGGGGTTAACTTTACAGGACTTAGATAGCAATATTGATAATGTCAAGGCCTTCGGTCAAATCTGGGCGCTTGTCCATTTATGGAAAGAGCTTAAAATGAGCCAGATTATTGCCAGGCAAAAGGAAAAAAGCGGAATAAAGTTTGATCTTGAAGCTCATTTAAAAAGTCTGATATTTAACCGCCTGGATGATCCTTCTTCCAAACTAAAACTACTCACCTGGTTAGAAACCGTTTATATTCCGGGTATCAACAAAGACGACATTCGTTATGAGTATCTTTTAAGAGCGATGGATTTTCTAATAGCTCATAAGGAAAAGATTGAAACCCAACTTGCTAATCGTTTACTAGATCTGTTTAATCAGGATCTAAAGGTTTGTTTTTATGATTTAACATCAAGCTACTTTGAAGCCGAAAACTCATTGGTAGAAGGCGATATTCGTCAGTTTGGTTATAGTCGTGACCACCGCGGAGATAGAGAACAGATCGTAATTGGCGTGGTGATGACCGGAGATGGTATTCCTATAGCCCATTACGTCTTCCCTGGCAATAAGGCTGATCGCTCTACCTTGCAAGAGATGCTCAATGATATTCGCAGGCGATTTAAGGTAAAAGATATCCAGCTGGTGGCAGACAAAGGTTTATTAAGCAATGACAATCTCTGGCATTTAATCCAACAAGGTTATGAGTTTATTCTTGGAGAGAGTGTTCGTCAGAGCAAGGATGTCAAATCGGTTATAAAAGAAGCCAATGCGCATAAAGAGGCGACTGGTGAGACGATCTATGAGCGCCTAACGGAGCGTGAAATCAAGTCAAAAGATGGTAAAAAGGAAAAGATAAAACTTCGTTATGTGGCCAGTTACAATGCCGCCACGGCATTAAAGCGCTATAAAAATCGCATCAATCGTATTAATGAATTTTTAGAGCTGTCAGAAGAGATTAAGAAAAAGGAAATAAACACAGAAGATAAATATCATCAAATAAAGAGTGTATTATCAAGAAAACGTTTAAGTCGTTTCTTTAATGTTGAATTAACAGAAGATACGATAGAGATTCATAAGCAAGATGAGGTATTATCAGAAGAAGAAAAGAGCGACGGTTGGTTTATAGTGATAAGCAATGCTCATGACCTGAGTAAATCAGAACTCATAGCGCGCTATAAAGATTTAAAATATGTGGAGCATGGTTTTTACGAATTAAAGCATAGTTTGAATTTACGTCCCAATTTTCATTGGACAGAGAAGCGTATCAGGGCTCATGTGATGGTGTGTTTTCTTGCATTCCAGATGGCGGTATTGTTTGAGAAGCGTTTGAGTGGCATAAAATTAAGTTGGCAGCGTGCTATGGAGAGCCTGCGTCGAGTCGTGGTTGTAGAATGGGAAAATGAAGGGAGACGTCGTAAAGGATTATCCAGAGTGCATGGCGAACAATTGGAAATATTTCAGGAGATAGGCAGCAGCAAGCCAACGCTTTTATCTTTGTAGTGACAACTTAACGAAAATGAAATTAAACTAACTTAATAATAATAAAGGAATTATGTTCCATACAACTGTCAAACTCAAGGTCAATCATCGTTTGTTTGCCGCAGGTAGGCATTACGTGCAATGGCAGGCAAACAACCTGGCCAGCGGTCTTTATCTCGTTCAAATACAAAGCGCTCATATTACGGTGAGTCAGAAGGTTATTCTTATAAAATAGTGGTTATGTGAACAAGGCGAAGCATCGCTTTTTATTTTGGAGCGCGTTGGGATTGATTTGTAAAAAATTTTAATTTTAGATCATTGCCATCAAATACAGCGTAACTGTAATTGACAATCCAGTCGCCAAGGTTCACGTATTTTTTCCCCTGAGCTTCGTGAACCAGTGGGTTATGACGGTGCCCCATTACCACGTAATCAAAGCCTTCGGCAAACTTTTGTTCGGCAAAGCGAACGTAAGCATCTTCGGAACGCTTTTTCAGGTTGACTTTATTGTATTTGCGACTGGTGCCCGAAACCAGCTTTGCCAGCCGAATGCCCAGATCCGGATGAATGAGTCGAAACAGTTTTTGATTAAAAGCGCTGCGTAAAATACGTTTTAAAATTCGATATCCTTTGTCATCCGGGTCAACGCCATCGCCATGGAAGATAAAAAACCGTTTACTCTTCAGTTCGACCACGGCTTCGTCCGCATGCGTCTTTACATCCAGATAACGATCAAAAAACGTGCCCAGAAAAAAATCGTGATTGCCGGCCAGATAATGAACTTCGATTCCCTTTTCCCGCATTTTTTGTAAATAAAATAAAACAGGAAAATATTGCTTTGGAATAACCGTTTTGTATTCAAACCAGAAATCAAAAAAATCGCCAACCACAAACAGATGGGTGGCGTCCTTTAAAATCTGGGCAAAAAGACCGTTGACCCGTTCCCGTTGTAGCTCAGGATTTTCAATCTCCCTGGCGCCCAGATGCAAATCAGAAATAAAGTACGCTTTCATTAACCGTTAATTTTTCTTTTTTTTAACCACATTAAGCGTAAAAATAAAGAATATTGATCATATAAGCAAAATCGGTTGTCCGTCGTCTTTGCATTTTGTCGTAAAAATTTTTAAAATGGGAGGCCTGATCTAAAATTTTGAACCAATCAAAGGAGAGATAAAATGTCCAAAGCGCTGGTCGTTTTAGCCCCAGGATTTGAAGAAATTGAAGCCATTACCATCATAGACCTTTTGCGTCGCGCCGACATTCAGGTGACGGTTGCCGGCTTGCAGCCCAACGCCATTACCGGCTCGCACCATATTACAGTGGTGCCCGATACGGACATCCAGCATGTTAAACACGAAACGTTTGACATGCTAATCCTGCCCGGCGGTCAGCCCGGCACCAACAATTTAAAATCCAGCGAAACTCTTTTAGGATGGATTAAAGAGCGTTTTATCCAGGGGAAAAAGTTAGCGGCCATTTGCGCGGCGCCCACCGTTTTTCATGCCGCCGGCATTACTAAAAACCTGAAAATAACCAGTTATCCTTCCGAAAAAAAGGTTTTTACCGACAGCCAGTATCTGGAAGAAGCGGTGGTTAAAGACGGAGCGATCATTACCAGCCGCGGGGTGGGTACGGCCATCCCTTTTGCCCTGCGTTTGATTGAAGAATTAAAAGACCGGCAAACGGCGCAGCAGGTGGCAGAGCGCATTTTGTTTGAAGGTCGTTGGTGATTTTAACGATACGAGCCACATTATCTACAGGGCGCTTTGAGCGTCCTGTGCTTGAGCCAGAAAACGTAGATAAAAACAGGCGCTCCTTTTGGTAGCCCGGCATCCGAAAAGCTGTTTATTCCGATTAAAAACAAAACGCCCTTCAAAGGCACGGCGCCTTCAAAGGGCGTTTTAAACACTTTAGATAATATTCATCATGCTTCCGGCGCAGATTTTAACACCTCTTCGGAAACATAATCTTTGTACTGTTCAAAATTTTCTTTAAAGCGCCGCGCCAGATCGCGAGCCTGTTTATCGTAAGCTTCTTTGTCTTTCCAGGTATTTTTCGGAATCAAAACCTCCGAAGGCACACCAGGACACTCGGTTGGCACCTGCACTTTAAAGATCGGATCCTGAACATATTGCACATTGTCCAGCTTACCCTGCAGAGCGGCGTTTAACATGGCGCGCGTGTATTTAATTTCCATTCTTTTGCCAACGCCATAAGGCCCGCCCGTCCAGCCGGTGTTCACCAGCCAGCAGTTTACATTGTGCTTCTGGATTTTTTCGCCAAGCAATTTGGCGTAAACCGATGGATGCTGCGGCATAAAAGGCGCGCCGAAGCATGTGCTAAAGGTGGCTTGCGGCTCGGTGATTCCGCGTTCCGTACCGGCGACCTTAGCCGTATAACCGGAAAGAAAATGGTACATGGCCTGTTCCGGGGTTAATTTTGAAATAGGCGGCAGCACGCCAAAGGCATCAGCCGTTAAAAAGACGATGTTTTTGGGATGACCGCCTTTGCCGTCTGCAACGATGTTTTCAAGATGCGTAATGGGGTAGGAAGCGCGCGTGTTTTCGGTAAAGGTATCGTCATCTAAATCCGGGCGACGCCAGAACGAATCGATGGCCACATTTTCCAGAATAGTGCCGAATTTGCGCGTGGTAGCCCAGATTTCCGGTTCTGCTTCCTTGGAAAGTCGGATCACTTTAGCGTAGCATCCGCCCTCAAAATTGAACACACCATCATCGCTCCAGCCGTGTTCATCATCGCCAATCAGCGCCCGTTCCGGATCTGCCGAAAGAGTCGTTTTGCCCGTGCCCGAAAGTCCAAAAAACAAGGCCACATCGCCTTCTTTTCCTACATTGGCGCTGCAGTGCATGGAAAGCACATTCTGCTTCGGCAGCAGAAAATTCATCAGCGTAAAAGCCGATTTCTTGATTTCGCCGGCATAACTCGTTCCACCGATCAAAATTAATTTCTCTTTAAAGTTTACCAGAATAAACGCTTCGGAGTTGGTGCCGTCTAATTCCGGTACCGCATGAAATTTAGGCAAGTCGATAATTGTGTATTCCGGCTTGTGATTTCTCATCTCTTCTTCGTCTGTAATACGAATGAACATATTGCGGGCAAACAGCGAATGCCAGGCATATTCCGTAATAACGCGAATGGGAACCCGATATTTGGGGTCTGCCCCCACATAACAATCCTGAATAAAAATATCGTTGCCCTGCAAATAGGCCTGAATTCTGTGCCAGATCAAATTGAATTTTTCTTCGCTAAACGGCCGGTTTACTTTGCCCCACCATATTTCGTGTTCCGAAGTAGGCTCTTTGACGATGAATTTATCGTTGGGCGATCGACCGGTAAACGCGCCCGTGCGAACCACAACAGGGCCTAAATGGCTCAACAACCCCTCGCGCCGACGAATGATCTGTTCGTACAAAGCCGGGGTTACAAGATTCCAATAAATGTTGTTGACATTTTTTATGCCCAGATAACTTAAATCAGGTACCTGACCGGCAGGATGAACAATTGACATAAAACCTCCAGATATTTAGTTCATTTTTCAATATTGGTATCGACATTTTAAAAAAAAACTTACGTTAATTATGCTTGTAAGTCGTTTTAATTTGAACATTTCTTGCTTCATTTGCAATATTTTTTTATCCTTTTGTTATGCAAGCAAAATGGATGTTAAAGAATTAAAATACTATTTTGATTCTTTTAAGAAATGTGTAAAATATCGACCGGTCTTTGCAACCAGTTCTGTTTGAGATAAGTTAATTTTCAGGTGTTTTTTACATGTTTATTACCTTAACAAAAAGCAAGGAAAGCAACCATGCCTAACCGCAAGCGTTCCATGATTACTCTTTCCACCGTAATTTTAGTGGCCGCTCTGCTTACTCTTTCGTGCCAGAGCTCTTTTAAAATCGTTTCCGCTCATGACTGGGGCGCAACGCCTCCGCCCTTTACCCTGCCGCAGCACCACATCCAGCATATCACCATTCATCACGGCGGGGTTGAATTTACCAAAGACAAAGACCCCGTGGCCTACATCAAACACCTGCAGGATTGGAGTCGAAAAGAAAAAGGCTGGATGGATATTCCGTACCACTTTTTAATCGACCTTGACGGCAACATTTATGAAGGGCGAGATATTCGCTACCCGGGCGACACCAACACCAATTACGATCCTACCGGCCATGCCCTAATTTGTGTGTTGGGAAATTTCGAAACGCAAAACCCCACCCAAAAACAATTACGATCCCTTGCATGGCTGTGCGCCCGATTGAGCAAACAATACCGTGTGCCTTTAAAAAACATCAAGAGTCACAAAGATTACACCGAAACGCTTTGTCCCGGTAAAAATTTGTACAAACACCTGCAGGATGGCTCTTTGCTGAACATGATTCAAGAATTTCAGGGAAAACGTTAGCCGAAAAAGCAAAGAACATTAAATTTTTGGCCACGGGTTAATCCGACAGGCGCAAATTTTCTTTTTTTGTCAATCACCTGTTAGCAGCCCATGATCGCTCCGGAGAATTTTTAATATTCGTAAAAGACCTGCAAGAATCTAACCGTTTTTAATTAAAACAGGCGGGCGAAAATCGCCCGCCTGAATCGATGGAACTATTTCCAGGCCGGTTTGCTTTTATCCGGATATTTAGGTCTGGGAAATTCCCTTACGGGTTTTTCTTTGATCATTTTCAACAACACGTCGATGGTTTTGTCTAACTGCGCATCCTTACCGGCCAGCACGTCTTTCGGCCAGTTGACCACCGGAATGGTCGGATCAACGCCATGACCTTCGATGATCCACTCGCCTTTGGCGTTATACTCGCCAAACTGCGGCGGTGTGGTTACGCCGCCATCCACCAGCTTTTGATGGGGTTCAATGCCCACGGCGCCGCCCCAGGTGCGCTGCCCGATGATCGGCCGATCTTTGTAGCGGTACTTCCAGGCTTCGGAAAACAATTCGCCGTCCGAACCGGTGTCGCGATTAATGATCAAAGCCATGTGTCCGCCGAAGGTTCGCTCTGGAACCGGCGTCGGCTTGCCCTCGCGAGGTTGTACGTAGCTGTTAATGGTACGCTCCAGCCGATCGTGTATCATTTTGCTGGTAAAGCCGCCGCCGTTGTAACGGGCGTCGATTATGATCGCCTTTTTGTAATATTGCGGATAAAAACGTTTGGCAAATTGAATCAGCCCATCTTCCATCATGTTTGGCAGGTGTACATAGCCGATCTGGCCTTTGCTCTTTGCCTCAACATAGGCTGCATTCTTTTGCACCCATTCGTCGTAGCGCAACTGATATTCCGAGTTTAACGTTTTCACCAGATAGGTTTTGGCCCCTTCTACGGTGGGAGAATTATTGTAAAGGATTTCTACCACCTTGCCCGCTTTGTTTTGTAAATACTGGTACAAATTGGCGTTCTTTTTTAGCTTAAGGCCATCGATGCCCAGGATGTAATCGCCCACTTTGATCGGGCAACCTGGCTGTTCAAACGGTGAACTTAGCGCCTCGGACGAGTTGTCGCCGTGAACAATGCGCGCAATTTTCGGGAAACCGTTTTCCATAACAAAATCCGCGCCCAGCAGCCCGCAGCGCACCGATTTGCCGTGCTCCAGGTCGCCGCCGTAAACATAGGTGTGGCCGGCGTTCAGCTCGGCAATCATCTCCCCGATCAAATAGTTCAAATCGCCGCGCGTTCCGCAAAGGGGAACGAACTTTTCGTAGCTTTCCCGTACCTTTTGCCAGTTCAGACCATGCATGTTTTTATCGTAAAACCAATCTCGCTGAATGCGCCAGGCCTCGGCAAAAATTTGTTTAAATTCGTCCAGTTTATCGATTATCAGAGTCACATCTTTGAAATTCAGGGCGCCGTCGCCCACTTTCGCCTTGCCAAGATCGACCACGCCAAAACGCGTCCCTGCGCGATAGATCAAACGTTTTTTATCGGCCGAAAGATGGTACTGGCCGATGCCTTCCATCAAGGTTTCGTCTTTTTGATCTTTCAACGAAAAACGATGCAGCTCTAAATTGGTGGCGCGATTTTCGTCATCCACAAATTGATATTTCAGAAATTCGTTTTCGGTCTTTTTTAGATAAAGCAATCCGTCGTCAATCGCCTCCAGGCGGAACAGATTGCCGGCTTTGACAGGCGCAGGAATGATTCGCGCCGCAAAATCTTCTGTCGTAATAACAACATTATCCGCTCTGGATTCTGATTCATCGGCATCTTCATCATCCCAATCATTCTTTGGCGCAAACGGAGAAGGATCGCCTTTCTTCAATATTAAGATGTAAGGACGGGTCATGTTCAGGAAAATATGGTTTTGATCCACAAAGCCCATAATTGGCTTAAATGTCCGATTTGAAAGAAAGTACAGATATTTACCATCCGGGCTGAAAGATGGGCTCCAGTCTTTGGTAAAGGAATCGGTCACCCGAAAGCGTTCGCCGGTTTCCACGTTGTACAAAAAGATGGAGGGATAGAGCGATTGCTCCAGCTTGGAATAAGCGATCCAGCGACTGTCCGGCGACCAGTTGTAGGTCTGAATGCCCCAGTCGTACCAGGCGTCGTCGTACTCGCCCTGATCCACCACGGTTATTTTGCCCGTGGCCACATCCACCAGGTTTAAGCGCATAAACTTGTCGTGAAAAATGATATATTTGCTGTTGGGCGACCATTTGGGATTGGTTCGAAAGGCAAATCCGTTTTTGGTGATCTGCTTCCATTTTCCGCCGGTGGGGCGGACCAGGTACAGCTCTTCTTCGCCCGTCTTATCCGAAAAAAAGGCGATCCACTGACCGTCCGGCGACCAGATGGCGTTCTTTTCGCGGCTGTCCGAAGAGTTGGGCGTCAGGTGGTAGGTTACGCCCTCGTCGGTCGGCATGTTTACAATCTCGCCGCGAATATTCAAAAGCGCCCGCTTTCCTTTGGGCGAAAGGGCAAAGGTGTACACATAATTTTCAGGCTTTTCCAGCAAAAATTCCCGAACCAGCGTCCGATCCGACGGCATTTCAATGGGAACCGGTTTAATCTGACGCGTATTCAAGTCTAACAGATACAACGACTCCGCGTACTGAAAGATAATGTGATCCGGGCCCAGCGACGGATATTTTACGTCATAGTCATTATAATGGGTGAGCTGCGTAAACTGTTTTGTCTTAAAATCGTAATGATACAGGTTCATGGTGCCGTCGATGCTGTCTGATGTAAAGTAAAGGCCGCTTTCATGCCACATCGGAAAGTTATCCGTGCCGCGGAATCGGGTAATCGGCCTGTAATCGCCTCTGGCCATGGTTCCCACCCAGATGTCCTGAGCCATGCCTCCTTCGTACCGTTTCCAGTTGCGGAATTCACGGGAGATGCGGTTATAGGCCAGCTTTTTCCCGTCCGGAGAGAGCGCCGCCAGACCGGCCCGATCTACATTGACTTTTTCCGGCATCCCGCCGTCAATGGAGATTTTGTACAATTTATCAGCGCGATAGGGCCATTCTCGCCGCGAACGAAACAAAATGTGCTTGCCGTCTGGATACCAGTCGATGACCAGATCCGATGCGGGATGGAAGGTTAAGCGTCTGGGCTCCGAACCGTCGCGATTCATGACGTACACATCGTTGCCGCCGTCGTAATTGGCCGTGAAAGCGATTTTAGAGCCGTCCGGTGAAAATTTAGCAAAAATCTCTCTTCCATCGCTGCGCGTGATGCGTTTGGCCTTTCCGCCGGTAATCGGCGCCAGCCACAGATCATTCTCATAGGTAAATACGATGTAATCATGTGACACATCTGCAAAACGCATCAAATGCGATTCTGCCTGTAAAAGACCTGCGCCAAAAAATAGCATTAGTAAAATCACAACACCTTTACGCATGCCTGCTCCTTTCTTTTTAGGATGATTATTTTTCAAGAGAAAATACAAAATAATTCGTTTCAACAAAATGACCTTTTACATTTTCCCTGTTAAAATTTCAGCAATTTTAGGATACTTCCTCTGGAAGATCTATCCCGCCCGGGCGGGATTTGAAAATTTTTGTGCTGTTTTAAAAACTCATCCCCCAACCCCTTTTCTTTAAAAAAGAGAAGGGGCGTAAATTGCGCCGATTCGCTTAGTTTTGGTCTTAAATGTTGAAATACAGTTCTATTTTTTCTTTTCGACCCTGGCGTTCCCTTTTCAGCTGACGCTGGTCAGATAGGTTTGCGTGAAAAAATCTTTGTGCGCTGTGTGACTTCTTTTCGCTCTTGGTGGTTCGTTTTTGGTTGTGGCTTCGCTGCCTTGGGAGTTTAGGGAAGAGAAGGCCAATCGCTCCCTGAGCGAAGTCGATGAAAGTTCCTTCACAATCAACGGTTGCTTCGGCTACGCTCAGCAACCGTACTCCCCCACCGAAGAAAAACCGCTCCCTGAGCGGAGTCGAAGGGAGCGTTGCCGAAGGGAGCGCAGTCGAAGGCTTGCTGTATTATTCGCTGCCTCTCCCAGACTTTTATTCTGATAGGGGAATCGAGGAGGCGAGCGCGAAAAAGAATTGTTCTTTAAAAATCGTCAACAGGTTACATACTGATTGCTGCAAATAAAAAAAGCCTCGCAAAAAGCGAGGCTTTGGTGTGCGAAAGGGGGGATTTGAACCCCCACGGGCTTGCGCCCACTAGACCCTGAACCTAGCGCGTCTGCCAGTTCCGCCACTTTCGCATTGCAGGTTGCAAATTTATAAAAATAAATGCCGGAATGCAATTCCTTGTTCCAAAAAACTGAATGTCCCCCAAATTTTTTAAGATTACAATATTTTTTCTAAAATCATTTTTACAACTCACCCCCTAATTACATAATTACTAGCACGTTAGGTATGCTCTTATCCTCCTCTCTTTGCAAAAAGACTCACAGAGCAAGGACGGGGATTAAGGGGGTGAGTTTTTCATACATTCAGCTATTTTATTCCCTTAAATATCAATCGATTATAAGATCTTTGTTTGAAATTTTGGGGGACATTCAACCTGTTCCAAAAAAATGGCAGTCCGTTTCAAATCTGCTCCGCACCAATTTAAAAACATGATTTTTGAAAGCTTCTCTTCGCGCCTTCTAATAACCAACTAAACCCTGTGTTTCGGCTCAGCGCCATTCGTTTAACTTTAGTCAGGCGCACGAGTTGTTTTATAATCGAGAATCTCCCATGCCAAAAAAGAGAGAAGGGTCTTCCAGAAACTGCAGTGCTTTTTGCAGTACTTCGTAATGTGCGTCTTCTTCTTTAGCCAATAGTTCATAAAAGTTTTTAATCTTTTCGTCCTTTGCCTTTTGGGCGGCTTCTTTGTAAAAAAAGCGCGTGGTGTTTTCCAGATCCATGGCCATTTCGATGATTTCCTGATCGTCCACCCCTTTTTCGCCTAACTCTTCCACAGCGCCTTCCAGCTGGTCTTTTAAGCGGTTGAAGATCATTTCAAAGGTAGTTGGCTCTCGCTCGCTAAATTTAACCTGATCAACGCTGTTGTTGGTCACCGCTTCGTACAATTGTTTAAATCGGGCAACGTGATTTTTTTCGTCATTGGCCAGGCGCTCCAGCATTCTTTTGCCAACAGAATTTTTGATTTTTTGAGCCGATTCATTGTAAAATTTGAAGCCTTCTTCTTCCAGCTGAATGGATTTTTTCAGAATTTCTTCCAGGGTTTTAGGGAATTCAGACATGGTTATTCTCCTTTAAATAGATGATTCTATCATTTAAGTTACGGATTAAAACAATCCTTTTCAACCAGATGCTGTCAATTCAATAAAAGATCCATCTGCAATCCGTCAGAAAACCAGCGGCAAATTTTTTTTCGGAGCGCATAAAAATTGACAATTTCGAAAAGAGAAAAACGGAACTCAGGTGCCCGTTTTATTGCGAATAAATTTTCCTTTTAATTTTGCAGCGTAAAATGTAACGTTAGATGGATTTTCTTAAAAATAAGAAGACAAGAATAATTATACTTTGAATGTAAGAATTTTGTATATTAAAACGTTTAATGTTGTACGGGTATTAGGAGGGCGCAATTTATTAAAAACAAATTAATTAAACCTTTTTTTTAGTTGTTGGCATATTTTTTGTATTTTTTGGAAAGCTTAATTAAATTTAAAGTGAAAAAATTCATGTTTGCTTAAATACAATTTCTGATAAAGGAAGGAGTTTTTTATGAGTAAACGAAAGATGGTGACGATAGATGGCAATCAGGCCGCCGCTTATGTGGCGCACAAGACAAACGAGGTTATTGCCATCTATCCCATTACCCCTTCTTCTCCGATGGGTGAATGGTCGGATGAGTGGTCTGCTCGCGGACAAAAGAATATCTGGGGCACCGTACCTCGCGTAACGGAGATGCAGAGTGAAGGAGGCGCATCGGGCGCCGTTCACGGAGCGTTGCAGAGCGGCGCGTTGACCACGACCTTTACGGCTTCGCAGGGCCTGCTTTTAATGATTCCCAATATGTACAAGATTGCAGGTGAATTAACCTCCACGGTTTTTCATGTTTCGGCCCGCTCCCTGGCGGCACAGGCGCTGTCGATTTTTGGCGACCACAGCGATGTGATGGCCGTGCGGCAAACGGGTTTTGCCCTGATGCCTTCGGGCAATGTGCAGGAGGTGATGGATTTTGCTCTCATCGCACAGGCTGCCACGCTGGAATCACGCGTTCCATTTTTACACTTTTTTGATGGTTTTCGCACTTCTCACGAAGTTTCCAAAGTCGAAGAGATTGACGAGGAAACCATTCGTCAAATGATTAACGACGAGCTGGTCAGAGCGCATCGGCAACGCGCTTTGAGTCCAGATAAACCGGTTATTCGCGGTACCGCACAAAACCCGGATGTTTACTTTCAGGGACGTGAAACGGTCAATCCGTTTTATCTAAAAGTTCCGGAAATCGTTCAAAAGGCGATGGATAAGTTTGCCAAATTGACCGGTCGTCAATACCGCCTTTTTGATTACGTGGGGCATCCGGAAGCGGAGCGTGTTATTATTTTGATGGGCTCCGGGGCGGAAGCGGCTCATGAAACCGCCGAGTTCCTGGCCAGCCAGGGCGAAAAGGTAGGCGTTATTAAAGTACGGCTCTACCGTCCGTTTTCCATCAAACATCTGATTGAAGCGCTGCCGGCAACGGTTAAAGCCATTGCCGTTCTGGATCGCACCAAAGAGCCTGGCTCCGCGGGCGAACCCATGTATTTAGACGTGGTCAACGCTATGGTTGAAGCGCAGTCCGAAGGCGCATTGCCCTTTGCCTTTCCGAAAATCACCGGCGGACGCTACGGCCTTTCTTCCAAAGAATTTACGCCGGCCATGGTTAAAGCCGTTTTTGATGAATTGAAAAAAGACAAACCCAAAAACCATTTTACCATTGGCATCATCGACGACGTTACGCATACCAGCCTGGAATGGGATCGTAATTTTTCCATAGAGCCGGATGACGTGTTTCGCGGCATGTTTTATGGTCTGGGTTCGGATGGTACGGTGGGCGCCAACAAGAACTCGATTAAAATTATTGGCGAAGGAACCGAGAACTACGCTCAGGGCTATTTTGTTTACGATTCCAAAAAGTCGGGCGCCATTACCATCTCGCATCTGCGCTTTGGCAAAAAACCGATCCGCTCTACCTACCTGATAAACAGAGCCAATTTCATAGCCGTTCATCAGTTTGTATTCTTAGAGCAGTTCAACGTGCTGGAAAATGCGGTGGAAGGCGCGACCTTTTTAATCAACACGCCCTATCCCAAAGAAGAGGTTTGGGATAAATTACCGCGCGTGATTCAGGAAGAGATTATTAAAAAGAAGCTTAAAGTTTACGTGATCGACGCCTACGAGGTGGCCAAAAAGACCGGAATGGGCGGGCGCATCAATACCATTATGCAAACCTGCTTCTTTGCTATTTCCGGCGTTTTGCCCAGAGATGAGGCCATCGCCAAGATTAAAGACACCATTCAAAAAACCTATGGCAAAAAAGGCGACCAGATTGTTCAGATGAACTTTAACGCCGTGGATCAATCGCTGGCGCATCTCCATGAACTGGAAATCCCGGAAAAGGTTACCAGCACCATCGAACTGAAACCGCCGGTACCGGAAAACGCGCCGGACTTTGTAAAAGATGTTACCGCAACTATTATCTCAATGAAAGGCGACGAACTGCCGGTTAGCAAGATGCCGGTTGACGGTACGTTCCCAACGGGCACAACCAAGTGGGAAAAACGGAATATCGCCCTTGAAGTTCCGGTATGGGATTCTGAAATCTGTATTCAGTGTAACAAATGCGTGGAAATTTGTCCGCATGCTGCAATTCGAGCCAAGGTTTACGATGGAGAAATTTTAAAAGACGCCCCCGCTAACTTTAAAGCCACCAAAGCTCGCGGCAAAGAGTGGCCGGAAGGTTACATGTACACCCTGCAGGTGGCCGTGGAAGACTGTACCGGTTGCGAATTGTGCGTTGAGTTCTGCCCGGTTAAGGACAAACGTGAAGCCGGACGCAAAGCCATTAACATGCATCCGCAAATCCCGCTGCGTGAGCAGGAACGCGCAAACTGGGATTTCTTCCTTAATATTCCGGAATTCGACCGTACCAAGTTGCGCGTTAACACCGTAAAAGATTCACAATTCCTGGAGCCTTTGTTCGAATTTTCCGGCGCATGTCCGGGTTGCGGCGAAACGCCTTACATTAAACTGGCAACCCAGTTGTTCGGCGATCGCATGTTAATTGCCAACGCCACCGGCTGTTCTTCCATTTACGGCGGCAACCTGCCAACCACGCCTTACACCTTTAACAAGGAAGGTCGCGGTCCGGCCTGGTCCAATTCGCTGTTCGAAGACAACGCCGAATTCGGTCTGGGATTCCGCCTGGCAATCGACAAACACAATGAACAGGCTAAAGAGCTGGTGGAAAAACTGAAAGACAAAATCGGCGCCGAACTGGCTGAGGCCATCCTTTCGGCCACGCAGAGAGATGAATCCGAAATTTTTGAACAGCGTCAACGCGTGGAAGACATGAAGAAAAAGCTACAGGCCTTTAAAGACGATGCGGACGTTCAAAACCTGTTAAGTCTGGCGGACTATCTGGTTAAAAAGAGCGTGTGGATTATCGGCGGCGACGGCTGGGCTTATGACATTGGCTACGGCGGTCTGGATCATGTGATGGCTTCCGGCCGAAACGTGAATATTCTGGTGCTGGATACGGAAGTTTACTCCAACACGGGCGGTCAAATGTCTAAAGCAACGCCGTTAGGCGCTGTTGCCAAGTTTGCGGCCAGCGGAAAACCGAACGCTAAAAAAGACCTGGCGCTAAAAGCATTGACTTACGGAAATGTTTATGTGGCGCGTGTGGCCATGGGCGCCAACGATACGCAAACCTTAAAGGCCTTTCTGGAAGCCGAGCACTATGACGGACCTTCCATCATCATTGCTTACAGCCATTGTATTGCGCATGGCTACAACTTAAAGTACGGCGCAAAACAGCAAAAACTGGCTGTGGAAACGGGCAACTGGCCGTTGTTCCGCTACAATCCGGAACTGGTTCAGGAAGGAAAAAATCCATTGATTCTGGATTCCAAAGCGCCTACTAAGGATATTGCGGAATTTATGAACAATGAAACGCGTTTCAAGATGGTGCAAAAGATGAATCCGACTCTGGCGCAAAAATATCTGAAAGAGGCTCAGGAGATTGTTAAACGTAACTGGAAGTTCTATGAGCATCTTTCTAAGTTGAGCTATTCGACCAATGGAGAAAACGAATAATCCA
This sequence comes from Caldithrix abyssi DSM 13497, assembly GCF_001886815.1. Taxonomy (GTDB): domain Bacteria; phylum Calditrichota; class Calditrichia; order Calditrichales; family Calditrichaceae; genus Caldithrix; species Caldithrix abyssi. The sequence goes on along the minus strand of NZ_CP018099.1, from coordinate 279,177 downwards.
GTTAAACAAAGAGGCCGCTCCTGCTCACAATGCGGGAGCGGTTCTTTTATTAACAAAAAAAATAGGGAATGAAATTATGGATTTAAAAACAAAATACCTCGGACTGGAATTGAAAAACCCGGTTGTGCCTTCCGCGTCTCCTCTGTCTGCCAATGTGGACACCGTTAAAAAAATGGAAGATAGCGGCGCGGCGGCAGTGGTCATGTACTCTTTGTTCGAAGAGCAGATCGTTCACGAGCAAAAAGAGCTGGATACCTTTCTGGCTCAGGGAAGCGAATCATTTGCCGAGGCCTTGAGCTACTTTCCAGAGCCCGATGAATTCCACAATGTACATGCCGAAGAATATCTTGAACAGATTCGTAAATTAAAAGAAGCGGTCGATATTCCGATCATTGGCAGCCTGAACGGCGTTTCGGCCGGCGGCTGGATGGATTACGCCAAAAAGATCGAAGAGGCTGGCGCCGATGCACTTGAGCTCAACATCTATTACATTCCGACCGATCCGAACATGACCTCCGAACAGGTTGAGCAAATGTACATCGACGATGTGAAAAAAGTCAAAGAAACGGTTAATATCCCGGTCGCCGTAAAGGTAGGCCCCTTCTTTACCGCTTTTGCCAACATGGCTAAACGTCTTACTGATGCCGGCGCCGATGGCCTGGTAATCTTCAATCGTTTCTATCAGCCGGATATCGATATAGAAGCTCTGGATGTGGTTCATGACCTGGAGTTCAGCACTTCTTACGAGTTGCGTTTGCCTTTACGCTGGCTGGCCATCCTCTATGGTCAGGTTAATGCCAGTCTGGCGGCAACGACCGGTATTCATACCGCTAACGACGTATTGAAGGCCGTAATGGCTGGCGCCGATGTCACCATGATGGCTTCTGTATTGTTCCAGAAGGGCATCAAGCATATCGCGCGTGTGCTGGGCGATATTAAATACTGGATGGAAGCGCACGAATACGAATCCATCGAGCAGATGAAAGGCAGCATGAGTGTCAAGTCTCTGGCTGAACCCGCAGCTTACATGCGCGCCAACTACATGAAAACACTGCAAAGTATTATCTAACATCTTAAAGCCCGGTTTTGCCGGGCTTTTTCATTCTTATGAACAAAATACTTATTCTGAAAACAGGCAGCACCTTTCCGGAATTGAAAAGGCAAAAGGGCGATTTTGAAGATTGGATCATGGCCCGCTCGAGTTTGCCGCAAAGCCTGTTCCAAATTTGCAATCTTGAAGAAAAAGTCCTGCATAAAGTCGATTTACAAACAATCAAAGCCGCGCTGATTACCGGTTCACATGCCATGGTGACCGAACGTCCGGTCTGGTTAAAAAAGGCCATTTCGTTGATAAAGGAAATACGAGCAAGGTGCATCCCGCTGATGGGCATTTGTTTTGGGCATCAATTGATCGCCGCCGCTTTTGGCGGAAAGGTGGCCGATAATCCCCGCGGCGCTGAGTACGGCGCAGCAGAAATTCGGCTCTCTGCTAAGGCCAGAACGGATCGTTTGTTTTCCGAACTGCCCCACCACTTTAACGCTTTTATGTCGCATCGGCAAACGGTAATGCAATTGCCTCCGGGAGCCGTTCGGCTGGCCCAGAGCCCGGATGATCACCATGCCGCCTTTTTCTTGCCGCCCAATATCTGGGGCGTGCAGTTCCATCCCGAGTTTGACGAACCCATCATGCGTTTCTATTTAACGCGACATTTTAAAGTACCACCCGGGCGTCTAAATCTTTATCTAAAAGATACTGCAAGGGCGTCTTCGATTATTCACCTTTTTTTAAGCGCTTCGCTTAATCCATAGATCTTCGTAACTCACCTTGTCAACATGGTGATTTTTGCCTGATGGGCGAAGAGGCTCATCAGGTTCACGGGATAATTATTGTGGCTTTTGGTTGTTGGTTTTCTTATTTTCCGTTCAGACAACAAACCATGGAGGTTTTATGAAGCGAATCTTTGCAAGCAGCGTACTCATAATCTTAATATTTACGTTAACGCTGCCTGGCCAGACCATCAACGGCGAGCCGTTAACGCACACCTTTTCCATTGTGGCGATTGACCAGGAAAATGGCGAGATGGGCGTGGCCGTGCAGTCGCACTGGTTTTCGGTGGGTTCCATTGTGGCCTGGGCCGAGGCGGGCGTTGGCGTGGTTGCTACGCAATCGCTGGTTAACGTTTCTTTTGGTCCGCGCGGACTGGAACTGATGAAGGCCGGCAAATCGCCTCAACAAGCGCTGGACGAACTACTGAGCTCCGACCCCGGAGCGGCTTACCGACAGGTTGCTTTGCTGGATGCACAGGGTCGTGTGGCAGCGCATACCGGCGATAAATGTATTGCCGATGCCGGTCATATTATCGGCGAGGGTTTTTCGGTGCAGGCCAATATGATGCTAAATAAAAAGGTGGTTCCGGCCATGGAAAAAGCCTTTAAAAATAGTAAAGGGCCTCTGGCAGAGCGGCTGATGGCGGCAATGAAAGCGGCGCAGGAAGCCGGCGGCGATATTCGCGGCCAGCAGTCTGCCGCCATAAAAATCGTGAAAATCAAAGCCAGCGGCAAACCATGGGAAGACACCGTTCTGGATTTGCGTGTGGAAGATCATCCGCAGGCCGTTGCCGAAATGGAGCGCATTTTAAAGGTGTTTCGCGCCTACGAGCACATGAACAAAGGCGACCTGGCCATTGAAAAAGGGGACGTTCAAACGGCGTTGCGCGAATACGGCGCAGCCGAAGCCATGTTCCCGCAAAATGAAGAGATGAAATACTGGCACGCGGTTTCTCTGGCCAATATCGGCGAGATCGAAGCCTCCCTGCCGCTGTTCAAAGAGGTGTTTCAAAAAACGCCCGAATACAAAGAATTGACGCGGCGCATTGTGCCAAACGGCCTGTTAAAGGTCAACCAGCAGCAGCTGGAAATCATCTTGAATGTAAAATAACCTAAGGGGAACCAAAATCAACCACAACACGCGCCAAGTAATTTACACCAATAATCGCAGAAAAAGATTAAACAAATTATTCTGAGACCAAAACTAAGCAAATCGGCACAATTTACGCCCCGGGGGTGTCTCAAAAGCGACATCAAGTGTATATTTATAAAATAATATGGAAAAGTTTACAATAGCCCTCACCCCCTCTCCCCCTCTCCCGATTTTCGGGAGAGGGGGAATTAAAGGGGGTGAGGGAAAGAAAAACTTTATAAAAATACATTTTCTTTGACTTTTGGGACAGCCCCTGGGGGTTGAGTTTTAAAAGCAGCACAAAAATTTTCGCACGCTATGGCATTACATTTTTCGAAGGAAGTATTCCAAAGAGGCAGAGCTGATGCGCTAAAGCTCTGCCCCTTTCTAAAAAAATGATTCTGTCAATTATTTAAGCTGCCTTTTCCTTTTAGATATTCCCACCATTTCCGGCCATCGTACCCAAAATCCTTTCCCGTTGCGCTTACCAGAAATTCATGCGCTAACTGCCGCTCCTTTTCGTTATTGGCCTTCAGATAGGCAAAAATCAAATATCCCTCTGTTTGACTGATTAAAGGAACCAGAAGCGAATCACTAAAATTTGTTTTCGTTAATACACGCAAAACGGTGGGAAAAGCAAAAAGGTTGGTGCCGTTCAATAGATAATAAAGCGTGGCGCTTAACGGCGACCAGGTTACTGGTTCTGGATGGAACTGGCTGAAATGGTTGAGCACGGAGATGGCCATGCTGCTGACGCGCGCATTGGCGTCTCTTAGGGCGTCCATTAAACTCCACCATACCAGATCACTTTGAGGGAAATTAATTAACACAACTGCGGCCATCGCCCGGTTAATCCACAGAGGATCGTTGTTTAAAATCCAGATTGCAAGCTCTTTATCTTTTTGCGTGTTGTATGAGGCAATCTTTGACTGGATTAAGCGAATGCGGTCTGAACTTAAGGCCTCCGTAAATTTCGATTCTTTTAAAGCGTTCAGATCTTTTTGCCAAAAATTTAAAGCCAGTTGCATTTCAAACGGGTTTTTCCGGTAAATGTCAATCAAACCTTTCCATTGGGGCAGTTCTTCTGAAATACTATCTGTGAACGTTTTATACTTTATAAATCGGGCATATTCTGGCTCAACAATGGTAATAACGGAGTACATCTTGCCGTTTTTCCACGAATATTTAAATAACGAAGCTTCCGGGAAACCAGCCTCTTTTAGCAGGCCAGCACAGCGGTCAATAGAAACGCCGGGGGCGATGACCGCAAGCGTGTCGATGATTTTCTCAACGCTCCAGCGCCTGAGCCCGATAAATTCAACTTTTCCGTCGGGCGTATCGATGACTTGCGCGCCAGACAGGCAGATCAGAAGCAGAAGGAAAATAATGGTAGAAAAACGCATGATGTTTACTCCTAATTTTGATTATCACAGAAACGGAGCATGCCTTGTTGTAGTCTAAAAATAAAGAGCTGATTTTGTAAAATCAATACAAGAGGAAATAGCTGGATTATGAAATTAAAAGCGCGGAAAAATCAACGATCGATTAACTTTCTGCACAAAAGGCTGGTTTAAATCAAAAGAAATAAAAAAGCCCGGGAAAGCCCGGGCTTTAAGTTTTATTTGATCAGTGTCATGCGAATGGAGCCCATATTTTTTCCATTCAGTTTTAAAGTTAGAAAATAAAATCCGCTGCTCAAATCTTGACCGTTAAATGAAATCTGATGGCGTCCGGCAGTTTGATATTCACTGGCGAGCGTTTTAATTAAGCGGCCATTAATATCAAATACGGCAACTTCCACCTGGCCTGATTGGGGCAAATTGTATTGAATTTGCGTAACAGGATTGAAAGGATTGGGATAATTTTGGGTAATAGAAAATCCTGCTGGCGTCAGGGCTTTGTCGTCACGAATGTCAACGGTTGTGCTGTCTTCGAACAACAAGACGCGTTTCAGCTCTTTTTCTTCGGCGTTATCGGCGTTAATTACCACGGAGTAAAAATAAGCGCCCTGGTTTGAATCCGGGAAGGCGTCGATATGAATATTCCAGCTGTGTTTGTAAGTGGTTTTTGGTGGAATGTTTCCAAAATTATGTAGCGTGTCTGCGCCGTCCGAAATGGAGAGTTGCGGTGGCAGACGGAGAACGGATGTTACGTTGAGCGCGTCCACGTCGCCGCTATTGTAAACTTCAACGCCAATGACAAAATCTTCAAAAGACAGGCTGTCTCCGTTGTACGTTACGCTTTGAGGCGCCGTAATTACGGTCGGCAAAGGCGGTAATAAATCATCATTGGGAATTAATGTTCTGGAAGCGATGTTGTTCGATTCGCTTGATTCAACAATGGTGTTTTGCTGATCAATCACCACGTAAATCGTGTGATAAGCCGGGTAAGGCGGGGTTTCCCAGTCCACGCTAAGCGTGCGACTCTGCCCACTGGGGATGGAATCGATGACAATGACAGAGCTGATGGCGTTGTTAGCCGTGGGCGAACCGTCAAAAAACTGCACGGAAACATCGTAAGCGGTCAGGTAGCCATAATTGTGAACGGTAGCGTTGATGGTGAAAGGAACGCCGGCCACATTGCTTACGGTATCGGGATCAAAATCGATGTCATCGGCTGAAATAGCCAGATCGGGGAGCGTAAGGCTGTAATTTAACGGGGCAAAATCGGCGCCATAGGAGCCGCCATAAGAAGTAAAGATGGCCACGTTTTCATCGCTTTTAACCTGATGAACAGCTTTGGTAGAAAAAAAAGAAAAATTTTCGCCTTTTTGCAGAGCGCCGGTGTAAATGGTATCCAGCGTATTCAGATTGATAACTTGAATATTGTTGTTATCTGCGTAAGAATAGACCACAAAATCACCTGAGATGCTGGGCACCAGAAAATGACGACCGATGCCCTTGCCGTCATAATCGATATGGCGGGTTAGATAGTAATAGCTTCCAGACCAGGCCGCATAAGGCGTGTTGCTGACGGTGACGTTTTTGTTGCTCTGCACTTCCCAGTAAAGATCGCCGTTCGTCGAAACGCTGCCGGTCTCTCCGTAATTTAAGGTGTCGGATAGCAAGGTATCGCCGGTTGTTGAATTTAAAATCGTAAAAATGGTGTTGTCCTCATAGGCGGTTACAATAACGCCATTGGGCCATCCGCCAATATATCCGGAAAAACCAAAAAATTGCTGGCCCTTAAAGGTGCCGTTATCGCTCGGAATGTAATATCCCTGATCGGCGTAACTCAGAGCGGATACCGGTTTTGAAGCACGGATGCCTAAAAACCTACTGAATACGTTATTCAGCTCCAGGTGCTCGCCGCGATTTAAAACAGCCGCCGCCGCGGTGGTTGTATCGGTGAGATTCTTTACGGTGACCTCGGTGCCGTCTTCGTAGGCAAAAATGATAAACTTTTCTCCGCCCCACTCGCTCGACGGCATAAAAGTGTTCATGTGCGTGGATATGGGCGATCCGGATTCATCCACAGCAAAATAGCCCATCACGCTGCGCGAAATAGGGTCGCCGGTTAAAGCGGTAAATGAGTTGTTGCAGTCGATATGGAAAGTGCCCGTAGGAATACTGAACGTGTAAAACTCATCCCGATTTAATACAACCGAATCCGTGGCCAGACCGTCCACATCGTAGGCAATGAATTTAGAATTGTCAAAATAGCTAAAAACGACAACGTCGCCAAAAGAATAGCCGGCCAATGTATAAAGAAATTCATCCTGAACGTCAACGCTCATCATGCGTGAGGTAGAAATTGACGACTTGATGGTAGCGTTAGCCTCTGTTCCGTAGCCGCCGTACTGTTGCTGAGCTAATAAAAATGATGTTAAAAGTAGCAGTAATAAAAAACCTTTCATAATGCCTCCTTAAATTTTAAAACAACAAAGACTTCTGCGATTATCTAAACAAGGGCTCTTTGTCGCCAGCTATAGCGGGCTTCTCAGAATGACTACCACAGTCTAATTTTGCAGAAGTCTAAACAAATTAAACTGCAGTATTTTACAATATCGGTATTTTTTGAAATATAGTTAGTCTAATTTTTAAAAATGTTAGAATAATATGTTTTTTAACACAATTAAACAGATAAACAATACATTTCATCAAAACAAAAACCTAAAATCGGTCGCTGGTTGACTTAATTTCAAAAAAGCCCCCATTTTTGAGTGATTTAAAGCACAAAGCAGGGCGCTTGTGTTTTTTGAGAATTTATTGTACATTCGTACATAAAATAAAGATGGGATTTTTTAAAGAGATTTATTAAATTACGCGTTTGAAAAAACGAAAAGGATGGATTGAATGGCGACATCTCAAACAGCGGCCCGGTACACCGAAGCTTCCATAAAATCGCTGGACTGGCGGGAGCATATTCGCTTACGGCCGGGCATGTACATCGGTAAGTTAGGCGATGGTTCTTCTGCGGATGACGGCATCTATGTATTGTTGAAGGAGACCATCGACAATTCCATCGATGAGTTTATGATGGGATATGGACGCGTTATCGAAGTAAAAGTAACCAAGCATTCAGCACAGGTGCGCGATTACGGACGCGGCATTCCGCTGGGCAAGGTTTATGATTGCGTAGCGCGCATCAACACAGGCGGAAAGTACGACAGCGAAGTCTTTCAAAAATCGATCGGATTGAACGGCATCGGTTCCAAAGCTGTTAATGCTCTTTCCCGCTATTTTAAAGTGCAGGCCATACGTGATGGGAAAACCAAAATTCAGGAATTTGAATACGGTATTCTAAAAAAAGACCATAAAATCACCAAAACGTCTGAAAAAAATGGAACGTTAATTTATTTTGAACCCGATCCCGAAATTTTCAAAAATTTTCAATTCAGGCTGGATTTTATTGAAAACCAGATTAAAAATTACGTGTATCTGAATGCCGGTCTTACCATTGTGTTGAACGGGCAGCGATTTCAGTCTAAGCATGGCTTGTTGGATCTGCTAACCGATAAACTGGAAGAAGGCGCCGCGCGCTATCCGATTATCCATCTCAAAGGCAAGGATATTGAAATCGCTTTAACGCATACCAATCAATACGGCGAGGATTACTACTCCTTTGTCAACGGTCAATTTACGCCGCAGGGCGGCACGCACCAGGCGGCCTTTAGAGAAGGCGTCATTAAAACCATTCGCGAGTTCTACAAAAAGAACTTTGAAGCCATGGACATCCGCGCTTCCATTGCCGGGGCGATCGCCGTACGCATTCAGGAACCGGTGTTTGAGTCGCAAACCAAAACCAAATTGGGCTCCACGCACATGGCGCCAGACGGGCCGACCGTTCGTAATTTTGTGGTAGAATTTATTAAAACCGAGCTGGACAACTATTTACACAAGCATCCCGAAACGGCCGAGCTCTTACTCAAAAAAATCCAGCAGTCGGAAAAAGAACGTAAAGAGCTGGCGGGCATTAAAAAGCTGGCTAATGAGCGCGCCAAAAAAGCCAGTCTGCACAATAAAAAACTACGCGATTGCCGAATTCATTACAACGATACCAAAAACGACCGGCGCTTCGAAACCACGCTGTTCATTACAGAAGGCGATTCGGCCAGCGGTTCCATTACCAAGGCGCGAGACGTACAAACCCAGGCCGTTTTTAGTTTGCGCGGCAAACCGCTCAATTGTTTTGGCCTGTCTAAAAAAGTAGTGTACCAGAACGAAGAGTTCAACCTGCTGCAGCACGCTTTAAACATCGAAAACGGTCTGGAAGGCCTGCGCTACAATAACGTGGTCATTGCCACCGATGCCGATGTGGACGGCATGCACATTCGTTTGCTTCTCATGACCTTTTTTCTGCAGTTTTTTCCGGACCTGGTGCGCCAGGGACATGTTTACATCCTGGAAACACCGCTGTTCCGTGTGCGCAACAAGCAAAAAACCATTTACTGTTACAGCGAAGAAGAAAAACAAAAAGCCAGAGAACAACTGGGTAAGGGCGTTGAAATCACGCGCTTTAAAGGACTGGGAGAGATTTCTCCGGACGAATTCAGACGTTTTATCCGTGAAGATATCAGGCTTGAACCGCTGGTGCTGGATAAAAAGATGCAAATCCAAAAATTGCTCAGTTACTACATGGGTAAAAACACCCAGGACCGGCAGGAATTCATTATTGACAATTTACGGGTTGAAAAAGATCTTGTAATGGACGAATCGGCTTGAACGTTAATGGAGATGTAATCGAAGATGGCAAAGGGAAAAAACAAAAAGGAAAATAAAGAAATAGAAGAGCGGGAATCTGAAGTTCAAAACGGGCCCGTTAAACGTCAGAACGGCGAACTGGAAAGTACCGTTCACGTTCAGGATCTCTACAAGAACTGGTTTTTAGATTACGCTTCGTATGTGATTTTAGAGCGTGCGGTGCCTGCTTTAAACGACGGACTTAAACCCGTGCAGCGCCGCATTTTGCACGCCATGAAGCGCATGGACGACGGCCGCTACCACAAGGTGGCCAACATTATCGGTCATACCATGCAGTTCCATCCACATGGCGATGCGGCCATCGGGGATGCGCTGGTGAATCTTGGCCAGAAAGAGCTGTTGATCGACACTCAGGGCAACTGGGGCGATATTCGCACCGGCGACAGCGCGGCCGCAGCCCGTTACATCGAAGCGCGACTATCCAAATTCGCCCTGGAAGTGGCCTTTAATCCGGATATTACCGAATGGCAGCGCTCTTACGACGGACGGCAAAAAGAGCCTGTACACCTGCCCATGAAATTCCCCCTGGTGCTGGCCCAGGGCGCTGAGGGCATCGCCGTGGGGCTTTCCACCAAAATTTTACCGCACAACTTCAACGAGTTGTTAGACGCTTCTATCGACATTTTGCAGGGCAAAAAGGTGCAAATCTTCCCCGATTTTCCGACCGGCGGCTACATAGACGTTACGCATTACAACGACGGCAGGCGCGGCGGACGTGTTCGGGTGCGGGCTAAAATCGAAATTACCGACAAACAAAGGCTGGTCATTAAAGACGTTCCCTACGGCGTTACCACCACTTCGCTGATCGATTCCATCATTAAAGCCAATGACAGCGGCAAGATTAAAATCAAACGCGTGGTGGATAACACGGCTGAAGAGGTTGAAATCGTTATCGATCTGGCGCCGGGCATCTCGCCTCAGGTGGCCATCGACGCCCTTTACGCCTTTACCGACTGCGAGGTTTCCATTTCGCCCAACTGTTGCGTGATTTATGAGGATAAACCGCGGTTTATGAGCGTGGGCGAGCTGCTCAGGGCTTCCACCGAACACACGCTTGAGCTGCTGCGCAAAGAGCTGGAAATCAAAAAAGCCGATCTCTCTGAAAAATTGTTCTTTTCTTCGCTGGAAAAGATCTTTATTGAAAACCGCATCTATCGCGACATTGAAGAGTGCGAAACCTGGGAAGCGGTTATCGAAACCATTGATAAGGGGCTGGAACCGTTTAAGCCGCAGCTATTGCGCGAGGTTACCGAAGAGGATATCATCCGCCTGACCGAGATTAAAATTAAACGCATTTCCAAATATAATTCTTTTAAAGCCGATGAATTGATGCGTCAGTTGCAGGAAGAGATCGATCGCGTCAACTACAACCTGGCGCATCTTACCGACTACGCCATTGATTATTTCAAACATTTAAAAGAAAAGTACGGTAAGGGGCGCGAGCGAAAGACAGAAATTCGTGTGTTTGACGCCATCGAGGTTGCGCAGGTGGCGGTGGCCAATCAAAAATTGTACGTCAACCGCAAAGACGGCTTTATCGGCTACGGCCTGAAAAAGGACGAGTTTGTTTCGGAATGTTCTGATCTGGATGATATCATTGTTTTTCGCAGGGACGGGAAATTTATGGTTACGCGGGCCACGGACAAGGCCTTTGTGGGGAAGGATATTATTCACGTGGCTGTCTGGAAAAAAGGCGACACGCGCACCACTTACAATATGATGTACTACGACGCCGATTCCGGACGCAGCTACGCCAAGCGTTTTAACGTAACCGCCATCACGCGCGACCGCGAATACGATTTAACGCGCGGCGCCAAAGGCTCCAGAGTACTCTATTTTTCGGCCAATCCCAATGCCGAATCGGAAATCGTTACCGTACATTTAAGCCCCCACTGCAAGGCGCGTAAAAAGGTGTTCGAATTTGACTTTGGAAAGATCGACATCAAAGGGCGCGGCTCGCAGGGCAATATCGTAACACGCTGGCCGGTGCGTAAAGTCGCCCAAAAAGAGGTGGGCGAATCGACCATTGGCGGTGTGGATATCTATTACGACCCCATCGTGGGACGACTAAACACCGATGAGCGCGGCCGGTTGTTGGGTAATTTTGACAACGGCGATCTGATTCTGGTCATCACTAACGACGGTAAATACATGCTCACCAACTTTGAAATGACCAATCGTTACGATCCGGAAAAGGTGGTTGTTATCGAAAAGTTCAATCCGGATACGGTTATTTCTGCGGTGTACTATGACGCCGAGCTGGACAATTTTTTTGTGAAACGGTTTAAAATCGAAACGCAAACCACGAACAAACCGTTTTCGTTCATCAGCGAAGGCAAAGGCTCTAAATTAATTGTAGCCACCACCGCTCCCGAGCCGCAGCTAGAAATCGAATACCTGAAAGGGCGTCCCAAAAAAGAGTTTAGTGAAAAAGTACAGATTAACGATCTGGTTGGCGTAAAGGGCTGGAAGGCGCGCGGCAACCGGCTCAGTCGTTTTCAGATCACCTACGTGGGGCTGGCAGAAAACAGCGACGAAGCGGGGGAATCTAAACTGCCGCCAGAAATTTCTGGCAGGGCGGAACAACTGGATTTGTTCGGAGAGTAAGGGTGGTGCCGGCCATTTGCCTTTGTCTTTAAACAACCATGCAACAGGGTTTTATCGGGCACCTCAATAAAAATTTAAATCATTAAGAGGGTTTGGGACAGGTTGATTTTAAACCATCGATGTGTTCAAAAAGTTTGTCGTCAATTTTTTGCCACTATTTGAGGAGAATGAAATTTACCGCCTGGATAACATTTTCGATATCTTTTCAGGAAAAAGGCTCCATCAACTAAAATGGCCGTCGGTTTGTTTAATGGGAAAAAACTTTGTTCATGTTCTTCCATAAGCGTTTTCTTTAAATAAAAATAACCCCTGGGCTCGGCTTACCCCGAATCTTTGGGTAAGCGTACTGCCAGGGGATGATTTTTTTGGTTACGTTTTATGCTAATTTAATAAAAATTATCGTCCAATTTCAAATAAAAATTAATTTATGAGTTCAATATAAAAACCACGAATTTCTATAACGTTTCACCTGGTTTGAGAATTTATTTCACTTGGTTTGAGAATTTTTAAATTTAATTTTAACCACCTTATTTAGCCGTTAAAAACTCTTTAAACTGTCAATACGACAGCTTAAAATAATGTACAATGAGTTTTATTATTTAACAAATCAATTATTAATTTCCTAATAGGACGATTAAAGCTTAATATATTTACTTTTTTAGTAATATCAATTGAAGTTATTCCATGGATTTTAAAAGTTAAATTATTTTCTTTTTCATAATATAGGCTATTAAATACAGAAGCTAAATATTCAACACATTTTTGAATTTTATATAAAGTACGATCATTTGCGCCGCTCGGCGTTTTGTCAATTAAAAATACGCGCCCATCATAATTCATGTCTGCAAAATAATATTTGCTATAAATGGTTGATGGGTCTAGGGGATCTTCTTGAGATTTTATTAAATCATTTATTGGAGAACTTAAGCTATACTCTGCAGCGAAAATCATTCCTGTTTCTATTTCATTTGAATAAGCATCCTGACCATATTTCATGGCCCAGTCAGTACTATAATCATCTGGATAAACGGCGCTTGTTGGATAATCCGATAAAGAAGCGCCTTTATATTGGACGGTTAATCGTTTAAAAAAATCAGTGGCGTCAATTATAATTTTCTTGAAATCCTGAACATAACTAACGCCAACTGTTTTTTTATGTTCATAATTACCAATAGTATTAGAAGTTAAAACGCTCCAGTTTTTAGTTGCTTTAATTTCAATATATTTTATTACCGCCCGATTTTCTAATTTTTTAACCGATAAAAGCGATTCAGCAGAAAGCGCTTGCGAAGCGCTTTCACCCTGCCTGGGAAGGACGTAATAAATCCCATTCAAATTAAAAATATTCAACGCCAGATAACGGATAATATAGCTTAAAAGCGTTCTGCATAGAAAATTACCGCTGGTTTCTGCAAGTTTAAGATCATTAAATGTGTAATTTAATCCGCAATTTTCAGAAATAATATTTTGAGCGGTAAAATAATAACTACCATTATGGAATTTTGAAAGCATGGTTTGAACCAGGCTCTGAAGCGATTCGCTCCCTGTGTAGCCAATATCTGATAACGTGATATTGTTATCGTAATAATACTTGATGCCGTCAAATATCTTAAATTTAATGGTGCGATATTTAAGCGCGCCGTTATCTACATAGTAATCCGATTTTTGGATGGAATTAAAATCAAGATAGCCGGTAAAATAGAGTTGTCCATCCCTATAAATTTCAATAAATGTTTTATTTTTCCCATTAGTAAAATTTGTTCCTTCAAAAAAATCGCCACCTTGAAGTGTCAAAGTGAAATTTGGCAAGCGGATGGTTTGTTCGTTTGCTTTCGCTTCAAATTCGATGCGAATGGGACTTATTTTTAAAACATGCAGGTTAGTATTAATGGTTTGCGCCGTTGTATCTTCATAAAAAAAGCGAAATTTTAATTTTCCGGAAGCAGTTCGATATTCATAGCCCTGTTGTGGGAAATAATATTCAACCAACGCCATTAAATTTCTCCACGTTTAAGCTGTTCCTGGCCGTTCTCAACAACAATAGCCAGTTCTTCGGCGTCAATTTCGGCACGCAATTCCTTGTTCTCAATAAGTTCTTTAATTTCATTTAAAAGTTCGATAATCGACGAGTTATCGGTCTGAACCGTTGTCTGATTGATATTTGTAACGCTCCCCCCGGCCAATGCGCCGGCAAATTGCATCGGTTCAACCGCAGGGGGTGCAAACGCTATTTTAAAACCTTCAACCATCCGATTTAAGGCATTTTCAAATTGCGTTAATAAGCGATTAAAAAAGGCGCTAAAATCAATATTAAACAATCCTTTTGCAAACATTTCTTTAAATACCGCTATAAAATCCTTTTCCGGCGCGATGATTTCCGGACCGGCTTCGCCGACTAAACCAAGCGTTGGTTCTTCTACCTTGCCGCCTTTGGCATGTCCTTTAATTTTAGGCTTTATTCCTTTTAATTTATTCTGGGCGGCTGTAAATTGTTGATCTTTTGCTCCTGCACTTTCATTGAAAGATACGCTTGTTATTTTTCTTACTTGAGCATAACCTAATGCCAATTGAGCGGCGGCCGCGGCTAAATTCCACGGATACGGATAAGCCGTATAGGCTTTAGTGACAGCTTCGTATGTATTAATAATAGCCCTGGCAATAGCAGCTGCTTTTCCGATGTTAAACAGCGTTCTATTGGTTCCCTGGAAGGCGTCCATTAATTTGGAAAATATGTTGGTAGCGCTTAAAGCAGCCTGTTTATCCAGGTTTGCGCGCTCTAAAAGAGCTTTTTTATATTCTAAACTCTGTTCGCCATATTTCTTTTTGGCATAAGCCACTTTGCGGTCTAAAAATGCGGCGTAAGCCTGGTAATCGATTTCCTGGGCCTGCCATTCCCATTCGCGGCGCGCTTCTTCGGCTTCAAATCGCCTCTCTTCTTCGGCAGCTTCAATTTCCCGCTTTTGCTGGCGATATTGTTCTTCGATTAGCGCTTTAGCCTCTTCGTTTTCGGCAAATTTTTGCAATTGTTCCTGATACCAGATGGCCAGTTCTTTTAGTTCTCTCTGATGCGCGTCTTGAATGGTCGCTAAACGTAATTCCTGTAATTCTTTTTCCTGCTCTAAGGCATGTTGTTTGGCTTCTTCGTTTAGTTTTTTCTTTTGATCAATGAGCTTTAGATATTCAATGGATTCCTCGCCATACGTTTGGCGGGCGGCCTCAATGCGCTGGTCTAAAATGTTTTGATATTCTTGCAGGCTAAGGCGTCCGGTCTGAAATTTATAATCCTGTAATTCCTGTTCTTTTTGCAGACGTTTCTTTATTTCGTCTTCGGTTATTTTAGTCTTTTGTTGCTCGGTTGTTTTAAAGGCCGGAATGCTTTTTTGATCGATTTCGCTTTGTTTTTGAACATATTGGGCATGGATGGACGTGATATTGCGGTCGCGTTCGCGCGTAATGGCTTTTAGGCGTTCTGCGGTTTGTTGACCGGAGTTTAACGCGGCATCGGCAACCTGTTTTAAGCCCTGTTTAATGCCTTCAACGTCTAATTTAAAGGCGGAACTTAATATTTTACCAATCCCGCCAAAGTAATTTTTTACAAAATCAATGTAGCCTTTAATAAGCTCTTTACCGTAATTGACGAACCATTTTAAATATTCGAAGGCGACTTTTAATTTTTCCTGGAAACCGCCTAAATTGGTAGCCCAGGCGGTGTAAAGAAGCGTGGCCGCGGTAATAATTAAACCAAGCCAACCCAGGGCGCTTTTAATGGAAATGCCTAAAACTTTGGTCGCATCCGAAATGCCGCGAATAGCGGGAATTACTTTAAACAAAGCCACAGAAAGACCAATTGCCACACTGGCAAATTGTAAAGTGGATGTTTGTAGTTTATTCAAAAATGTAAATACTTTTTCGCCGATGGTTAAAAACGGAATAAGCGCTTTTTTAACCAGATCGCCTAACTTTTCTTTAAAATCGCCCACAATATTTGAAAACTGCTTCATGCGCCCGGCGCTGGTTTTGGTAACATCCTGCGCCTGCTGAAAGCCGTCGGTCATTATTTTTTGCACAATGGCCATCTTTTCGGAAACATCCTTTGTTGTGCGCAGGGCCGGGATGTAGCGTTGTAACATGGTAAAATCGCCCTGGTAGGCAAGCGCCAGGCCCTTCATGGCGGTGGCCTGATCTAAACCGGCCTCTTTAAAAGCGGTGGAAAGACCGATGGCGCCTTTAGTGGCTTCGTTAAGCTTATCCAGACTCAGCCCCATATTTAAACCAAGAGTTTGCAGCATTTGCACCTGTTCGTCGCCCACAGTGGTAACGCTCTGGATAGCCGAAGCCTGATCTTTTAATTTTTTGTAATTTTCGTCTGTGTATTGATTGACCTGTTGCAGGGCGGAAGCCAGCGCGCGATCGGCTTCTTCTTGCTGGTTGGAATAATTAATAAGCTCCTGCAACGGCGCTTGCAACGCTTTAAAGCCATTTACCAGAAAAAATATTTTTTCGCCAAATTCGGCAATTCTGGTAAAAGAAGATTTTAAGGAATTTAATTTGGTCTGCGATTGCTCTACGACCTTGCCGACCGTCTGGCCAAAATTTTTTATTTTGACTTCGCCAGTGGCGCTGTCGATCTCAATTTTTAATCTAATTTCAGTTTCTGCCATTTTTAACCTTTTTGGCTATTTTTCCATTCAATCCAGTTGTGAATGCCCAGCCAATAAATAAGCTCCTCATAAGAATATAGACGCTCGATGGCGTCTATTTTTTCCAGGTCGCCGTTGCAAACGTTAAAAAGCAAAATATCAAGCGCATGCTCGCGCCCAATCTTGGAAACTTCGTGATAGGTTTTTATGCCAAAACGCCGGATAATTTCATCAATCCGTCGATGGCTGGCTTGTTCAATAAAAAAAGGGCTTCACCCAAATTGACCGCGTCATTCAAATCAATTTCATTCCATTTAATCTTTTGCGCCTTGGGCTGATCGGCAAAAAGGATGTAGCCAAGATGTTCCAATTTGCCGTTTTCAATTACAAAATCCATAAAAGCGCTTAGATTAAATTCATTTTGACCGGCATTTTTGAAGCCTTTAAACAATTTTAAAAGCTCTTTTAATTGGCGAATTTTAAGCGGTTTTAGAGTTAGTTTTACGCCCTGGATAACAACGGTTTTTTGCTGAAGGTTTTCCATTTTACTTTGATTTTCATTTTTAATTTCGCTTTGCGTTTTATTTTGATCCGTTTTTTTAGGTTGTTTCTTGCTCATTTTAATACTCCTTAAAATTACTTAATTTACCAATTTCCAATTGCGCGTTATCTAATTTTGCATTAAACTCTAAAGTACCGCTTTTATTATGTATTATAACAACCAATTTTGTAGCTAATTCATCAAAATTAAATTCTTGCTCAATTGAAATTCTCCGTTGTTCTAATGAATTGAAAAAATATTCTTCCCATGGCTGAGTTATAAAGCTCCCATCTTCCCTTTTTGCATACAACCCCAAACACAAGCTCCCATTTCCGGTTATAACATCTGGATCAAATTGCACATATATGGATGCCGTTGCTTTAATTTTCCCTTTAACTGGGCAAACGGTTTCACAAAGAATATACTGACTGGCAGTTGTATCGCAAGCAATATATTGACATTTACCGCTTCCGCTTAAAAATGATGTTTGAAGGTTTACTGCGCCAATAGTTGTGCTCTTGTTCCACCCATCCGCCAATCCATCGGCGTTTGAATCGTTTTCAAATTTGCCGTCCGGATGCAATAAATTAACCTGCTGCGCAACCAAATCGGCGCTACCTGAACCGGCAATGGTTAATCGGTGCGGCTTAGAACTAAAAGAGCGCTCGGTAAAATAGAATAAAAAAATATCGCTAAGCGTCAATACAGAATCCAGGCCAACCAGGTAAACGGTTTGTTTAGTCGTGTTGCGCGCCGCCAGGTTATTTAAAATATTTTCATTGAATTGAATAACGTTGGCGTTAAAATCAAAACTCTTTTCAATAAGCAAGGTTTGATTCTCAATGCTTTTAACTTTTTTCGGCTTTTCTTTAATGCGCGCTTCGCACCAGCCAAGATGCAAATAACCATTAGTCGCATCGTACAAAGTAATTTGCGCAGGTCCGGAAAATATATCTAAATCCGTAGCCATTATTTTTTACGCTCCAGCTTTAAAATGCCCAGTTGTTTATAACTACCGTCGTTTAATACGAATTGCACAAAGCCCAGTTTAGTATTCGAATCAAGCAAATTCATACAAATCGATTTATAACCGATCCCGGCATATTGTTCGCTTTCGGGAATGATATCGTTGCGGTATTGATACCATTTTTCGCCATAATCATAAGATCGAATTTGATAGAAAAACGGATAACCGCTTTTACCTTTAGGCGAAATAAAAATATCCACATAACCGCTTTTGCGGGCTAATAGCGCCGAAGTAAATCCTGTTAAAATGCCATCGATCATAAAAAAGTTGGTAATATCTTTTTGCGTTTTTATGCCGTTTTTATAATGCACAAAAATCGCATGACGATTATCATAATTCCCGTTCTCATAATACAGTATCTGATAAAGTAAAAACGGCGTCCCGTCATCGTCAATTGCCACTGCTATCGGAGAAAAGTAATCATTGTTGGTTGTATCAATGCTTCCGTCAACCAAAAAATAGGTTTCAGATTCAGCTGGCGTAATACTGCCATTAGTGACTACATTTTTACTAAACGTGCGCTCGGAATTATACCAGGTTTCGCCGTCCTCTGTTTGATAATAGTATATCCTCTTGTTTTTTCCGGCTGATCCATTACGGACAATAACCATCATGCCCAGATATTTATTATTAGAGCCGCTGACGATGTAATAATTTATCGGATCGGTTATTCCCACAATGCCGGTAATTTCATCCACAATTTTAAACGGGCTGCCCCAGGTCTGTCCGCCGTCGGAGCTAAACATTCCGCAATTATGGTAATCGCTGCCTACGCCGGGCTCGCCGCGCCACAATAGCATTATTTTGCCGTTCGGGAATTTAAAAAGATTTGGATAGCCCATAAAAAAGCCCTGGGCATAGCCATCAAAAACGGTGGCAAAGTTATTGTAATCTTCCGGACTGGTCGATCGTTTTACAATGATTCCTCTGTTGTGACTGGTGCTAACATTATCGTAAGCGTAAAGAATATAGCCGTCGTCGCTCAGCATTATAGGCGCAATATGGTGGTTATCGCTGCCCGAAACGCCTGGCGCAAGCAGGTCTTTTTTTGCCGAATAGGTTTTGGTTAATAAATCGTAATACCACATATAATTAGTTTGAACGCCGCTAACATTAACTTGCGCAATGAACCACACTTTATTGTTGTAATAGTAATTTTTGCTGCGCTCATAAACATTGACCGGATAATAAGAACTGTTCACAACGATCTTATCGTATTTTACCTTTATGTCATAATCGTTGTAACCGAAAACGCAAAAATTTTCTTCCTTTAAAACCGCGTTCGAAACCTGAATAGTAAGAATGTGGGGCTCATCGCCAAAACCACGCTTTACCGAATAGCCGGAAACCATCGCTTTATCAAAATACCAGCGTTCGTCTTCAACGTCGCTAATTATTTTTACAATGATGGCAATTTTGGTATTAAGCTGATTTTTAACCTGCTTTAAAATATCCAGCGTTTGCGAATGGTCGGCCTGCGCCAGATTAATGGTTAATTTAGCGTTAATAAATAGCTGCCGTTCCTGACCGTCGCCAAACTGATATTTTTTCGGTTCCAGCGTTATTTCGGCGCCGCCGTTTTCATTGGCTAAAATATCAATATCAAAATCAACCCCTAAGTCGGGATTATGGATATTGATTTTCCTGATTTGCTGAATGTAAATCTTTTCCAGATTCATTTTAAACCACGGTTACAAAGTCGTCCTCGTCAAGAACTTTTTTCTGCATGGTAATGGTTAAAATGTGCGGCTCATCGCCAAAACCGCGTTTAACCGAATACTGGGCCAGGGCCGGGCCAATGGTGTAAGTTTTGTTGTCAATGCCCGTAATTTTGATTTGCGTTTGATCAGTATCTTTGCCGCTGGACGCCAGCGTAAGTTTTGTGGAATCGGTTTCCGCAATTTCAATGGTCGCTTTCGCCAGACCAAAAAGCTGTTTTGCCTGTCCGTCCGCTAATTCGTAAGATTTAGGTTCAAAAGTGATTTCGGCGTTGCCATTGCCGATCGCGCCCAGATCGCTCCAGGTCGTTCCGCCGTCGGTGGAAATTTCAACTTTTTGAATGGGACCGGAATAAATTTTGGTTACATCCATCTTATTGCTCCTATTTTATGAACTTAAATACCGTTAACATTAAGGCAAACATCGAAATGATGATTGCGAATATTTTAAAAGGCAACGTATTTAATTTATTTAATACGTTGTCGATTTTACTTTCAAAAGAGCTTTGTTTTTCTTTAATAGCTTCAATGCGCTCCGCCAATGCTGAATATCCGTGATAAGCCGACGTTGAAATGGCTCTTACTTCCGTCACTTCTTTTTTTAGCGCCTCAACATCCAGCTTCGTTTTATCCAGGCTTTTGCCAATGCCATCGATTTTTTGTTCTAATTTTTCAATCTTTTTTTCCATTGCCGCTGCTCTTGATTATGGCCGCTAAGGTTTCTTTCATCTCTACCACCGAATCTATGAAAAACTGCTCCCGACTCATCATTTTTCGTTCTAACTTCTTTTGCTGCTTGATGACGTCCTTCATCATTTCTTTCAGATCGTGCACATCGTCAATCAAATATTTTATTTGCGTTTTCAACAACGTTTGTTCCTGTCCTAAATCTTTGATGTCTTCTTTAAGTTCGGTATTGGTGCACATAGAAAAAATTCCGCTAATTTTAATTTGCATTACCAAAAACTATTTTTCTCGCATCATATCATAATATTTTTGATAAATTTTTAAATCTTGCATAAAAAACAGAACTCCAGATTTCAGATCACAGAGCCACAAAAGCTGGGCGAAAACCAAGGTACCAATACCGACCGCCGCGAGTGAGGTTCAGGGCGAGCGCAAACACACCGGCGTTGCTGCCATTGACCCAATAGCCACCACGGAGCGGAACACGCTCTCCAAAATTTCGCCACCATGAATGATCATAGCCGTGTGTATTCAATCCTGTTTGTACGGGCCCTATGGCCAGTTTTTTTAAATTATCATCCGCCCCGGGGATATCGTCAAATTGTACAGATATATAGTCTGGACTTGCTCCTTCCATTGTTGTGCCGCGATCAACAGTTGAAAATGAAATTGTTGTTGCTACTCCATCCCAATTCACATAAATGCCTGTATCAAACCAATTTGCTTCAGCGGCCTGAAATGAATTTCCGATAGCGGTAGGCGCCGCGTTCAAATTTCCAGCCACCAATATTTTTCCCTCAACAAGCTTCATGCCATCCACCCACTCCCAAACATTGCCGTTCAGGTCGAACACTCCGTTTTTTATACGGTTGTGCGCCGTTTTTAGGCCGCCGGTTCCGGTCAACCAACGCGATGGATTCGGCCCGCCAAAATTATTTCCCGGCGCCATAATACCTTTCACCGTCGGATCGGAATAATCATCACCATAAGAGTTGTTCCCCAAAGGCATCTGATTTGCCTGGCACCATAAAGCAAGCGCGGACCATTCGGCGTTGGTCATAAGGTGCCAACCATTAACGCCGTTTCCGTTCATGTTTTGACATGCCTTGCGCGCCGCGTCAAAATCAATCTTTACGCGCGGGTCTTGATTGGGAATACTTTGCGCAATATAATTATGCGCGCTGCCGGCTATGTATGGATTGTAGGCATCCGCCGGGTTCGTATCGCCTTCAATTTGAAATGTATTCGGATCATACACTACCGCCTGATATTGCCCGATGTAAATAGCATCTACAATAGTTCCGTTCACGATAAAAGCCGGATGCACTTCTGTGCTATTGAAACCGTTTACCGGGTCCCAGTTGAATTTATCGAGCTTGAAAACTCGGTTCGGGCGTCCGTTTTTATCGCGGATGATTAGGGATTTTTTCTTTAATGCCAATAAAGAAGTATTCATTACTCTGTCACACCCTGCTTGCTAAATGCAATAACATTTGTTGCGGTGGTTCCGCTTTGCAATACTTTTACTACTCCTGCAGCCGGCACAAACATGCCATTATCAATGTTCTTAATAATTGCCTGGTTTCCTTCCGTATCCTCTACAGCTAAATCTCCTCCGGTTCCCACCCAAAAAGCTTGCGCGGTAAAAGATAAATTTTGATCTCCTAAACTTACATCAATATTTTCAAAACTTTTTGCCATTTTATTTACCTCTATACTTATGCTTTCCCCTTCATCTTCTCAAACACCCGCCCCCCAAACCAGAAGCCCATGACAATGCTTACCCACATATTAAGCGCGGGCGGCATATCCTGCGTTATCCAACCAAATGCCTGCCCGATTATCCATCCGGCGCCGATAAGCCCAAAAACCCAGGTAAAAAACGGCCTGATGAGCGTGCGCATCCATAAAATCGCTTTTGGAATTTCCGTTGCCCGGCCTTCGTATTCCAGAATGAATTTCTGAACCAGATCGCGTTCTTTTACCGCCAATTCCAAAAACGTTTGATTAAACTGCGCTTTAATCTGTTGCGCTTTGCTTTTATTCGGCACCAACCGGTCAAAAACCTTATCAGCTATTTTTAAAATATCGCCAATCATTTTTTCTAAAAATTCCGAATATTGAATTTTGAAATCCGAAACAAATCCGAATTTTAAAATTCAAATGACCAAAACATTTATGTTTTGAATTTATGTCATTCGTTCTTTTTATTTGTTTCGGATTTCGTGCTTCGGTTTTCGAATTTAAATAACCATTATTGTTGCCATTATTAGCGCCCCGGCAATATCGCCCAGGGCATCTAAAAAAAACCGTTTTTTACTGCCGTAAATCTTTTCCACGTCATCTTTAAAATATTCGAATATTTCCCACAAAATAGCGCTAAGCAAAACAATATCCACGGCTATTTGTCCGTTTTTAAAAATAGCCAGCGCCAATTTTGCCAAAATTCCGCCGCCTAAAATATGAAACCACAACCATTTATTCCGGTAAACCGCATATTTAAATAACGAATTCATAATTAAAAATTAAAAATTCAACATTTCCCTAAACCATTCCATATCCAGATTCGGGCAACTCTTTCGATTATCAAATTCATAATGCCCATAAACATTGTTAATGGATAAATGAAACTGCTTTAAAAGCACTTTAATAAGCTTTTGCAAGCTGTAAATTTGCGCTTTAGAAAAGGTATTAACGCCCACCAATGCAATACCGATGCTATCTAAATTGTGCCCGCGGCAGTGGGCGCCGATCTTTTCCAGGTCGCGGCCTTCCTTAATTAAGCCGTCGTTTTCAGGCTCCGGCCTTCGGTCTTTCAAAGAGCGATAGGTGGGATAGCTATTTAAAATCAAATAATGATAACCAACGCCATCCCACCCGCGTTCTTTATGCCAGCGGTCGATAATTTCCACGTTGCCCCACTGGCTGTCGGTGCAATGAATAATGATTTTCCGGATTTCACGCATCTTTAATGTAAAACCGCCCGCTGTATTCCAGAATCCGCGTATCTTTAGCTAATTTTTCGCCCAGCTTTTGCCAGGCTTCTTTTTCTTCCTTCGCTTTTACGCTAATTTCCACGGTCTTAACGATTTTTCGCGCATCCAATTCGAAAAACTCAAACACAAATTGACGCCCGGCGGAGGTGGACCGGGCGTCGTTCTGGCTTGTCAGGCTGGTGGCGCCAGACTGGGCGGTGGATTGTCCCGCGGTTTCGGCAGGGCTGGGCTGGGATTTATGATTGCGTGCCATTATTTTTCTCCAATTTTGTTAACCAATTACAAACGAATGCGGCTTAAACGACGCAAAGCGTCCTGACGCTCAACCGTCAGGTTCAGGAAAAATTGCAAACGCGCAATGCCTTGCGGACCGACTTCGCTTTCCTCAAAATCGGTAAACAGAAAACCGGAATTGGTGCTAAAGGCAACGCCCAACTCTTCGGCAAAGCGAACAATGTACAAAGATGTATTGTCGGTATTTACGCCGTCGCTTTCGTTTTGCGGAATGGCGCTTACCGGCAATTTCACAATCGGAACCCCGTTAAAGGTTTGCACCGGCTGACCAAAATTATTGGTCGTAACGCCAGCCGCGCCAATGGTGCGCGCAATGGTGCTCAAACGGGCGCCCAAATTCACGTTGCACAAAATAGCGTTTGCGCCCGGAACGTTGGCCATCTCTTTTTCCAGAAGCTCAACAAAAGCTTTTTGATTGGCGTCCGTATCCAACTTCAAACCAACCTGCACATTCATGGCGGCCAGTTCGTCTGCCGTAAAACCCAGTTTTGGCGTTTGCCCGGTAGCGTCCGCATCCTTTACAAAATAAGAAATGCCAAGCATGCGGTTGCTGGCGTCCACGCCGACCAGCATCTCATCCTGCACCTCTACCGCCAACTTGGCGCCCAGGCCGTTCAGGCGACGATCCGCAAACAAACGCAAACCGGCAGGGCTTACGCCCACATTGGCGTCCATTTTGCGCACGTCGTCAATACTGATTTCACGACCATAAAGCGCTAAATTGCGGCTTTCAGGATTTGGCACCTGCGCGTCGCGTTGCAAGGTTCCGCCTTCCGCGCGCGCCGCCGATCCGGAAAAACTATCCTTATCGGCAATATGCACATAGGTGGAAGGATCGGGCTTGAATTCTGCAAACTGAAACAGCGGCGCCACTTCCAGCATACGCGCTAAAAGGTTGGCTCCGCGTCCGCTTAAATTGGAAATCTGGGCGATATTCATCGATTTACTCCTCTTTTATATTGGCAAATTCTTTCACTTTATTGGCAATGGTGGGGTTCGCGCTTTCCAGAGGGCTTAAGATGCGCGGCTGATTGCTTTTTTGCCCCTTATTTTTATCACCTTCGCCCGGAATCGGCGGCAAATTCTCCACAATCTTCACGCCCGCTTCAAAATCGTTTTCCAAAATCTTACGGTAATGATTTAAAAGCTCTTCGTTCTTGCCTGGCAAACGATGTTCGGCAATGGCTTTTTGAATGATCTGTTCAATCTTTTCCTTTTGCGTTTGTTTTTGCGCGTCGCTCAAACTCTTTATTTGCGTTTCATAGCTCTGAATTTTTCCCTGCAAATCCTTAATGGTTTGCGTAAGCTGCTCAATTTGCGCATTCAAAGGATTGTTTGGTTCGGGCTTTGGTTCCGGTTTGGGCTCCGGCTTTGGTTCGGTCTTTGGTTCCGGTTTGGGCTCCGGAATATCTTTAGGGAAATTTTTGTCGATAGCTTCCGCCTTTTCCGGGAAAAGCGCTTTTAAGAAATTCTTAAGCCATTCCATTACATTTCCTTTCCGTTTTTAGCTTTAATTTAATTCTCTCATGCTTAAATGCTTGTTATATGCGCATTTAGCATACTTTTGCAAACCGATAATCTTAAATTGAAAGAAAATTAAAATTAGAGGCGTGTTATGTATGCGTTTAACGAAATTGAAAAATTGCTTAGCAGTAACGTGCGGCAAATTTTAAGCGATCCAACCGTTTACGATGAATTCGAAAAACAAACATCTTATATTATGCGCGATTTTTCTGGCGTCGATATTACGCAAAGCCCGCCGCCCGACTGGACCAAACAACCCTTTGCATGGATTATGGAATATCTGGTTTCCAATCGCCTGTCTTCCATTACCGAAGAATATCGGCAAAAGATAGAAACCAATTGGAAAGCGGCTTTAAAAATTCTCGACAAACATTCCACCGTCGGACAAAATGAAAATCCCATAACCCCTAATCTGGATAACATAGAGGACGTTTACAGTGTTGACTTTTAAAAACCTCGCCTTGCAACTGCAAGACTATCTAAAAAATAAAATGCCGGATGTAAATATTGAATTGGGAAAATACGGCCAGATGCCCGCCATCCTTCCGGCAATATGGATTTTTCTCGAACCGGGCCCGGTTAAGCGTCTTTCCACAAACGCAACCAAAGACTTAACGCGCCTGGCTAAAGTCTATTTGTTTTCCTTTAAAGCCAATGCCGAAAATCCGGCAAGCGCCGCCATCGATAGCATGGAACTGCTCATGCAAGCCGAAACCCATTTGATTCAATTTAGAGACGATTTAAACAACGGCCAGATTTCCCAGGATGATAATCAGGCCACCGCATTGTATTTTGAAGAAAGTTCAATTGCATTCGACGCCGTTTATTCCGATATCAGCGTCAGCGTCCTGGAATGCTTTTTTTCTTATGTAAAATTGTAACTCAAGCCTTAGCTTGAAAATCGCTTTTTTGGCGATTTTTAGTTTAAAAGGTATTTATGGTCGTATTAAACAAAATATTAAAAATTAAACGCGATTAAACACGTTTTAAACAAAATTAAAAGGTATGTTATGACCAGAAAAAAAACAGACCCGGAAGTCTTAAAAAAAATAGCTCTGCACAAGGTCAACAACCCCGATCACACGCACAAAAAAATTGCCGAAATTTTCGGCGTAGCGCCTCACGTGGTGCGCTATGCCATCGAAAAATATTCGCAAGCCATTGAGCTCATGAAGAGCACGCGCAAAGGCGTTTACGAACAAACCAAATTTATCGCCGGAAGTTACGACGATATCGAACTCTTAAAACGGCAATTAAACTTTTGCGCCGCGCAACTGGAAAACGACCAGAATATGGCCATTGCCAACCGCGTCGACTTGCTCTACAAAATTATGCGCATTCGCATGTTTCTGCAAAGCGTTGAACTCGAAAGCCATATCAAACGCGCCGACGCCGATATCATTGCCCGCATTATTCGCCGTTTTATGCCCGAAGCTTCCAACGATGATATTGTCAAAATCTATCAGGAAGAATATGTAAAATGGGCGAATCAGGTTCCGGAAAATATGAAGGTTTAAAAATGGAACAATTCTCTTTAACTAAAATATTCATCGAGCAACTAAAAGCCGAAGCGCTAACCCAAAAGCAATATTTGCCCGTTCCCGCTTTTTCCGCTAAAGAGCGCAAGCCCAAAAAAGTTTCCGCTCGCATCGAGCGTTCCAAAAAAGATTTCTTTTTCTTCGATAAAACCTATTTCCCAAAAGAAATGTATTTTGACGGCTATGCGCCACCCAATAAAATGCATAAGGAAATGGTAAAAGCCGTTAAAAAACCCGGCGTCCATATCTTTTTTGGCCCGCGCAAACATGGCAAAACCGTAACCGAAAAAAAACTTTTGATCTGGCTTTTGCTCAATGGCATTTACGATATTGCCGGAATCTATTCCGAAACTCTGCCTAAAGCATCTAACTTTCTAAAAGACATTATTTTAATCATCACGCAAAACGATCGCCTTTTACACGATTACCAGCCGGAATTCACCGAAGCCAACGCCGATCAATTCACTTTAAAAGTACGTTCAAAGCATGTTCCGGGCGGTTTAAAATTTTGCGCGGCGTTTAGTGAAGGCCGTTCCGTCCGCGGTTACACGCGCATGTTTGGACGTCCGCAAATTCTATTCGGAGACGATATCGAAACACTGGAAAGCAGTTTTGCCGAACAGGCCGTGGATATGCGCATTAACAAATTGACCGAAGCTTACCATTCCTGCGCCGAAAATGCCGTTTTCATCATTTCCGCCAACGACTTTTTAACCCAATGCGCCTTGCACCGCATTCGCCTGGAATACGAAGAAGGTTTATTATCTAAAGATTGGCATGTCAATGTTTTTAAAGCATGGGATAATAAACCTCTCTGGCCGCAGCGCTATCCGGCTAAGTCGGAAAGCGAACTCAAATCCCTGCTCAAACCCAAGTCCGAAGCCGATTGGCAGGCAAATTTTCAGCAAAATCCCATTCCGCCGGAAGGCTTTTTCTTTAAATCCGAACATTATAAAGAATACGACCGTCTGCCAGACGACGCCCGCGGCGTCATCTATTGCGATCCTAACCTGGCAAAAAAAGCCAAAGGCGATACCACCGCCATCGTCGGTCTGACCTATTCGCCTAAAAAAGACCAATATTTTGTGGTCGATGCTATTTGCAAATCGTTTGCCGATTCCAACGAACTTTTAAATACCGTTCTGCAAATGAAAACCGATTATTCGCAACGCATTCTCGGCATCGCTTTTGATGGCAACGTAACCCAGGAATCCACCTGGTCCAATTTCATTAAAAACTGGTGCCGCATTCATAAAATGCCGTTTCCATTGATTGAATTTAAGCGTTACCATGTGGACGATCTGGCTAAAAACTGTCAAATCGCTTTTACCGAAGGGCGAATATTATTCCCAAAAAATTTTGCCAAATCCAAAAACGGAGAACGCTTTTTAGGTCAGCTTTTTGGATTTTCCGGTAAAAAAGCCAACAAAGCCGACGATGCGCCCGACGCCCTGATCTGCGCTTTTGAATACATCCACGAGCGCAGAATTGTTCGTTATACCAAACCAATGGTTAAAACCGTCAAAGATTATTACACTCCATTTTAAAGGAGAACATGATGGAAATTTTAATAATCGTTTTTTACTTTATTATATCCGGAATTTTAAACCGCCTCGGAGAAATAACCGTGTTTGAAGGCTGGTTCTATAATTCCGTTTTCATCAATCTGGAAAACAAATTCCCGCGCATTTACAGGTGGCTGCGCTCATGGGATGTTGACGAATGGCGGTTTTTAAAAATCGGCAAATTTAAACTGCCTCTGCATCCCATTTTCTGGGATTTATATCATTTTACTAAAAATATGGACCGCTTCTTACTATCGATTTACGTCTTTTACGTTTACGGATGGCAGCTTACGCTGGCGGTTTTATTTTTCTGGTGGATTATGCAAATCGCTGTTTTTAAAATTTGTCTGACAAATATTGAGGTTGAAAATGAATCTTAATAAACGCGTTTACCCTACATTGCAGGAATTTTTCAAATACGCACAAATGGCCGACATCAAAGACCCGGAAGCGCGCAACATCGTGCCTTTAATGAAAATCCTAAAACGCGCCTTTCTGGCCAATCCGCGCATCCTCGGTCATTACATTACGCGCACCACCGCGCTCGCTTCGTTCGACTGGCAAATCGTCGCAGACGATATGAACGCAGCGGCCGAAGCCCAGCGAAGAGTTGTTAAAGCCATAGATTATATTGTTAACAACCACGCCAAAACCGCCTTTTACGGCCGCAACGTTTACAAACTCAAAATCGATGCCCAGGGCAATGAGCAAAATATTTCCATTATCGAAGAACTCGACCAACAAACTTACGATCTGGAATTTGAGCGTCTTTTACTAATCGACGAATCCGGACGCATTATAGACGAAATAAACCTTAACGAAAATCAAAACTATCTGGTCGACATCATGCCCTTTTACGTTTATCGCGGCGGCATATTGCGCACCTTAATGCCGCTCGAAATTATTCGTTACGATATTATTCTGGAAAACGCCAACTACCTGCGCAAGCTTAAAGGCATTTTGCAAATCATCAATAAAGGTGCCAGTACCGAAGAGCAAACCCAGGCCGAAATCGCCGCGCAAAAAGCCATTCAACATAACTACGTAGTAACTTCCGATTTTGTGGAATTCAAGCTTAACCAAATCGCCCAGCAGGCCGGGACCAATTTTAAAGATTTTATCGATCTCTTAAACCGCGATATCGCCATAGCCATTTTAGGCCAGGCCAACACCCCCGATTTGCCTTCCGGTTCCGGTTCGCGCGCCGCCTTGCAAATTCAAAAAATGATCTCCGCCGATATCATGTACACCGACATGATCCGCGTCGAAAAATTAATCAATCGCTTATTATTGCTCGATTATAAGTTAAACTTCAATCCCAATGCGACCGAAGCGCCTTATAAATTCCAATTCATTGAAGCGCAAGAACAGGATATTGAAAAAAATGCCGCCGCCCTGGAAACGCTCAGCCGATTTTTGCCCATCAAAAAGCAAGAAGCTTACGCCATGGTCGGCCTGACTCCGCCCGAACCAGACGACGAATTATTGTAACTCAAGCTTTAGCTTGAAATTTAACAAACAACAGGTTTATTTTTATGAAGTTCTCCCAAAAACTCTTAACCGACATCGGCGTTACCGTCCTGGCCATGATCGAGCAAAACATTGCCCAGGGCGTGGATGTCCATGGCCAAAAATTTGCCTATTCCGAAAAACCCTTTTACCGGCCTTACGATCCGCAAATCGTCAAAAAACTGGGCGGCAAAAGCGGGAAAGGAAAGTTTTACGAAATCGTCAAATCAAAATCCACCGGAAAGCTGGGCATGATCATCCTGGGCGGTTATAAACAATACAAGCAAAAAGTAAATCCGCAAGCCGCTAACGACTTTTTAACTTTCTCCGGTAAAATGCTGCGCAATCTAAAAATCATTAAGGCCGAAAATAACCAGGTAATTATCGGCTTTACCGATCCGATTCAGGCGCAAAAAGCCTTCTGGCTCAATATTTCCGGAGCCGGTCGCAGCCGAAAATTATGGAAATTTTTAGGCCTGCGTAAAGAACAATGGGAGCAATTAAAAAAACGATACGGCTTGCAAATTACTGCCGAAATGAGCAAATTATTATTAGACAATGTTAAACAAACAGGAGCAAAACCATGAAAAAACTAATCCTTTCATTAATCTTTTGCCTTCTTTTTCTTTTGCCCTCTATGGCGGATAACATTTTTATGAAAAACGGAACAAAAATTATTAATGTAAAAGTTTTAAATCAGGATCAAAAATGGATTTATTACCAGATGGCTAATGGCAAAAAGACAAAAATTAGTAAAAATGCAGTGCTAAAAATTGAAAACATCCCTTTTAACCCAAAATTAAAATCGCAAATAATTGCGCCTGATTTTACCCATATTTCCAAAATGGATGTTGAAAAATCACAAACGGAAAGTTATCCGAATTTTAAGTTGATTACCTTAAGCATCGTTTCTTTTGCCTTAAGTTATGATTATTTTAAAGAAGCTAATAATATCCAAAAGTTTATTAATTTTAATGATTTTTTGATCCGAAGTTATATTGGCGATGAAAAACTGGAAAAAGAATATTTAGATTTGATTGATGATTTGAAAAGCCAAAAAAAGAGAAAACAAATAATAGGAACTGTATTTATGGCTTCCGGAATTATTAATGCAATTATATCTTTTAAAAAGGTACAAATTAAAGCCTCGCCGCAAAGTTTAAGCCTTTCTTATAGATTCTAAATAAAGTCCCGAAATTCGGGACTTTTTTTTAATCGAACTCCAGAGGGCTATCTTCGTCCTCGTTATCGCCATAACCGGCTAATTGCGCGACCCCTTCAATAAAATTGCCGTCAATTTCGGCCAATTTTTGTAATTCTTCTTTTTCTTTTATTGTTATAAGATCTTCCATTAATAACCCTTGCGCCCAACCGGCTACGTAAACCTTAAATTTATCGGTTAGCAAGCCCTGTTTTTTAACCTTTTTCACGTTTTCTATTAACGCTTTAAATTCTTTAGTCATTTTCCCAACCCTCTCTATTTTTTGTTATAAATGTGCCATTCTTTTTTAAAATCGTAACCTGCTTAATTTCTCTTTTATCGTCAAACTTTATTGCTTTTTTAATGCCTTCAATAATTAAATCCTCTGCCAATGAGCCTTCGTTATAAAGCAAAACATGCCCGGCCTGTTTTTTGCCATTCCTTATTTGCCTGCGCGTTGCTTCCGTAATATTGGTTGCCGATGATGTCAAGCGTTTATATTCCACCGCCCGACCGTTTTCCCAGGTGTCTGCTAATTTTATGCCTTTTGGGCCTGTAGCGTTCCGCAAAACAATCCTGAATCCGGAACGGGCGCGCAGTTTAGCGATTGTTATCTCTTTACTACGCTCTTTAAATCCCTGTTCCACAAATACGCGTCCCTGTCCGTTTTTTTGCCTGTAAATTTCTTTACCTTCCATAGGCACCCAGCGATGCCGACAATTATAACCGCCCATATAATAAAGCGCCGGTTGTCGGAATCGATTTAACTTACCTTCAATCTCTTCAATCCGATAAACGCCGCCAATATGTCGAACGCAAAAGGGCCTAACCGTGCCTGTTGGACCTGCGTAACGAACATATTTAGCGCCCGATTGCTTAATCTGCTCAATCCGCGCCAGGCGATCTAAAGCCGCCTGTGTGGTGTTTATTTCCGTTTCAATATGCCTTTTACGCAGCTTATATTTGCGTAAAGCAGCCCGCGCCGTTTCCTGCCAGTTTAAATCGCCTTTAATACCCTGTTCAATCGCCTGGCTTATTTCTCGTATCAATCGGCGATCGATGTATTTTAAACTATAAAGCGCCATATCCTGTATTTCGTTAATGTGGCGCTGCGCATACGCGCTTAAAATATCTTCCGCCTTTTTTTGAACGTCTTCGCCGCCTGAATAATCATTTTTAAATTGCTCAAAAAGATCGTTTTCAACGCTTTTAATCAGCCTTTGAACATCATTTTTAAAGGATTCTTCAAAGCCGTTTTCTTTAATAAATTCCCTCACCCGCTTGCGTAAATTCCGCACATTGCCGCTTTCAAACTGCCGGCGAACAAAGCGCCTTATCTCGTCTTCAAACCCCATCGCTCCCTTTAACCTTTAATCTTTCATCTTTAATCTTTAATTTTCTAAATCTCAACAATCACTTTTTTAAACAATCGATTGTCAAATTCAATTTTATGTGTTAGCCTTGTTTCCGTAAAATAACGCGCCCCGCATTCACTGCAAATAATTTCCCGCGTATCCATATTGGCCCGCCGCCAAACGCCGTCGCGGTAAACCATATTTCGGTAAACACGAACCACCCGCTCTTTATCCTGCCCGCACCTGGGACATATCATAACGCCTTAACTCCTAAACATCTAAACATCTAAACACCTAAACACCTAAACTTCTAAATCCCTAAACTAATAATCCCCTCTCCGCCATTCCACATAAAACCGCTTATCCTTATTGTTAAGCCAGTTCACAATAAATCGCCGGTAATTCTTTTTGCGTCGCCGCGGATCGGCTAAAAGCCATACGTACATCTTATTGAGTTCCTGCCGTAATTCTTTTTCGCCATAGGTTTTTACTAAATGCTCTACAAATTCAAAATCAATAGCCGGTTTGCTGTCTTTAAAAAAACGCGTTTCGTTTATTTTTTTTAAAAGCCGTTCAACAACATCTTTTTTATTAACGTTCGCCTGTTGAGCGGCCTTTAAAATCTCTTCTCTATATAAATCATCATGCCCAGCCATATCATTCAACCATTAAACTATTCAACCATTCAACTGATTTTATTTCAAACTCTCAATCGCCTTTATAACCTTTTGCACCTTGTTGCGCGGTATCCATTCAAGGCGATCTATTTTTATTATGCGCTTTACAAAATTCTCTAAACCCTCCACGCTTTTATTGCGCACTTTAGGATTCGATTGCCATAAATATTTTAAATAACCGATTTGTTTTGGCGTTATCATGCCCTCACGATATTTTATTTTTATCCGGAAGCCGAATTTTTGAAAATAGCGGATTAAGCCCTTTGCCTGTTCCGGCGTTAAATCCTTGCTGCTTTTAACGCCGTATTGCCCTAAAATATCGCGATAGGTGTCTTCGTCGATCCCCAACTGCTGTTTAGCGATATGGATAATCTGTATTTGTTTTTTCGTTGCCATAATTAGAATCCATTGTGTTTCTCGTAAAATTCAAATCGCGGATGTTTTTTTCCTTTCTTATCTATAACTTCTAATTTGTGTATTTGAAACAATCCGCCTAAGGTCCAATTACACCCCATCTTAGCGGTAAACCTTCCAATACAACTAAATCCAAGGCGATACCATATTTGATTAGTCGGTACCCCGGCATCTTCAAAATCTTTATATGATTGGATTGTTCCACATTTAGGGCATATAAATTTCCACTTTTTTCTGTCTTTTCCAAAAAGAGATTCCCCTTTTCTTATGTATTCTTCAACGGTCATTACTTGCATAATTAATTACCTCCTTTAATTCAAACTTATCTTTACGCGTCGCTTCAATTGCAATAGTTTATAAAGCAGGGCCTAAATTCTTAGACCCTGCCGCCGCACATCCCCTTTGCAGGAGATTGTTTTTTTTTATTTTTTTTATTATATTCTTTATGCCGCGCATCCTTAATTAATTTGCCAGGAGATAGTTCCATGGTTGAATTAATAGGTTTTATTTCACAAATGATTGATATAATTTCTAAAGGCATTGAACTAAAAGATCGAAAAAAAGAAAAATCGCCTGTTTTCCACTTTAAAGTTAATGGCTTTTCGTTAGATAAAAAATGCTTGCTCTTAGAAGTTTCTGTTTCTAATAATTCTGAAATGCCTTTCACGATCGTTGGTTTTAAATTAATTTTAGGCGATTTAGAAATTGATAATTTACCTATTGAAAATGTAAAAATCATTACCAGCGCCGGCGATGTTATCCAGGTAAATGCGCCGTTCAACTTATTTATTATGGAACGCAAAAAAATAAAATCATTAAAAATCTTACCTTCTAATTTATACCTCCTACAAAACCAAACCGATTCTGGGTTAATTTTATTTGAACTGCCTCCTAAAATCGACATTACACAAAACGCTAAATTAAAATTATTAATTGGAGGATATGATTTTGATATTTCCGCTAACATATTATGAACCTTAATTAATTCAAACTTATCTTTACGCGTCGTTTTAATCTCAACATCTTATAAAGCTGCGCTTTTACAAATCGCTCTTTTTTCAACTCTAAGTTTAATCGTTTTTCTCTTATCTTTAACTCAATGATCCACGTCAAAAGAAAAACAATAATCCATATCAAAAAAAAGATCAAATCGTCTTTAAACATCACTTTTAACCTTTTATCTTTTTATCTTTATTCTTTAACATATACCGCGCCACTTTTTTGCCGTTCTTTAATTCAATCAATTGCGAATCAATTCGGTAGCCTCTTTGCCGTAATTCCCAGATGCGCGCGCTTAATCGCAAACAGCCGTAAAGCCGTAACGCCTCCAGCGCCGTAATGCCCTTATTTCTTATCAAATGTTTTAAAATTAATTCGCTTTGCGTCATTTTTTATTTTCCCGCTTTGATTTTTTAGAAATAACCATTGGTTGATAATAGCCGTAATGTTCAATCTCAAAACGTTTTTGTTCTTCCGTCAGGCGATCAATAATCCCAAACTCTTCAGGATTCCATGAAGTAAACACTTTTTGCAATTGACACAAATTGACATTGCTTAATAACTGCTTAACCATGCGCTCCGACGCATTCATTTCTTTAACCTTTAATCTTTGATTTTTAATCTTTCCCCTCAAAAAGCGCCCCGCCCCCAGGGGTCAAAGACGAGGCGCCTGCGCGATCTCCCGGATCGTCCGCTAACTTGCTTTTTCCATATTTTCCGTGGCAATACGCGGCTCGTAATAAAATGTCTCTTCCTGAACAACCTGCACGCCCATGGTGTCTAAAACTTCCTGATCCAGTTGTTTAGTTAAGGCATCCTGAATAATTTTGTCTTTTGCCACTTCTTCCTTGGTCCGGATGTAATCGTCTTTAAAAACGCTGCGCTTAATCAATTCCAGTACCGCCTTCCAGGTAAAGCCTTTTAAGGTCTTCAATTTTGGCATGCCCAACCGAAAGCCCACAATTCCGTTGCTCAATTCTTTGCTCTTCTTTTTGCCAAATTCGTCCTTGTGCTCTTCGCAAAACAGGCTTAAATCCAGCTCCATGTCCGCAATCTCTTTTTTGATCGGATTGATCTTGTCGTCCAGAGCCTTACGCCGCCGCGCTTCCGCCTCGTTGTATTTATTCACCATCGCTTCCACATAGCTCTGTTTTTCCGCGATGGCCCGCAGCGTTTCGTTTACCTCTTCCCAGTTTTGCAGGTTGCTTTTTAAAACAACCTTTTTCCGTGCTTTGCCCATAATTTTTCCTTTCTTGTTAATTTGGAATAATGGTTTTATGATTTACAACTTCAAGGTTTAAAATGGGATACGTCAGACGCGGAACCTTTAATGCTATTTTTTTCTCTCCGTCGTCCAAAATGATGGTGCGAAAATAAATATAGCTCACACGGTAAATTCGTTCATCATATCTTACAAAGTCCCCGCGCCGTATGCGGTTATTATTTTTATCAAACATGATTACCCCTCCTAAATGATCAGCGTTTCCGCCGCCCTTTGCACCATACTTTTACTGACCTGGTTGTGGTTCAACTCAGCAATCCGCGCCGTCCGCAAAATCAATTTGGTAAGCGTCCGAACGCTGCCCTGGCATTGTTTATAAAATTCCTGCCATATCCCGTTGCTCTCCGGAAATACCGCCATCGTAAACGCCTGAACGTCAACCGCGCTAACCGCCTGCAATTTTGTGGCTATCCCTACCCGACTGTAAAGCTGCGCGTAATCGCCGCGCTTGCCCCGCAGGTTGGTCAAAAGCCTGGGCATGCCAACCAGCAAAATGCCGATCCCCGCCTTGTCGTAAACGCGCCGCAAAAGCTCCAGCGCCCGGTAAGGCAAATGTTCCGCCTCATCCACAATAATCAACCGTCCGCTGTCTTTTAGCTTTTCCACCACATCCGTAAACATATCATGGATTAACCCCTCGCCGTCGTAGCCAACCGCCTTGTGCAGTTCCCGGAACAATACGCGCGTTGTATAACCTAAATCCGCCTCTACTAAAATCACGTCCGGATTCTGCCGCGCATATTCCTTAACAGCCGTGGTCTTGCCCGTGCCCGCTTCGCCGATTACAAGACCTATTTCGCCGTCAATGTGGCAAAAACGCGCCGTTTCAAATACCTTTTGCGCATTGCTCGTTAACACAAACGGAAACAGCTTTTTGGGCGTTTGTAGGCGCTCTTGTTCCCGTTTTAAAAACGCCTTAACCGCTTCGTTAATGCGCTTTACATCGCCCTTATACTTGCCGTCCAGCCACTGGCTTAGCGCCGCGCCGCTAATGCCCAGCGCCCGCGCCACATGGCTCTGGCTCCAGCCCCGCGCTTCCATCAAGCGCTTAAGTTCTTCTCTCATCTTACGCCTCCTTTTTGTAACTCAAACTTTAGTTTGAGTGAATCAGCATTTTCGATAAAAACAACTTTACTTTCTCTAAGCGTTGATCAACATATCGCGACCGATACCAGGCTTTAACAATAGCAACAAACCAATATCGGCTAACCGCTTCCGCGCCGTTCACATAGGCATAACTCAATGTTTCATTCTTGCCCTTAACATTAAATACACTCACCCGCATCTTTACCCCCTTAAATTTTTGAAATTCGTAACTCGTAATTCGTAATTTTTAATTGTCAATTATCCACTTTTTTTCTCATCTAAATCACTTTTTTTTTCGTCTTTAATCTTTCATCTTTCATCTTTAATCTTTCTTCTTCCCAGGCCTTCCGCTCAAACTCCCAAACAAAAATCGGTTCTTCCGGCTCCGCCTCTTTCTCTTTTTCCGCCGCCGCCACCAACTGCCCAATAACCGTCTGCCCATCCTCTTTAATCTTTCCTCTTTCATCTTTAATCTTTAATCTTTCATCTTTAATCTTATCCCCAACGCCCGCATTCAACAAAACCTCGCCCACCTGCGCCGTCTCTTTCTTTAACCGCGCCTGCGCTTCTAACTGCCTGCGCAAAAGCGCTTTATCCGCCTCCGTGCCCAATATCGCCGCCGCCGGATGCACGCGCTCCGGTAAAGTCGCCTCGCAAATAAATTCGCCCGTGGGCTCAAAAACCAATATCTTTTCCGGATACATCCAATCGTATTTAATTACCACAGCTTCGCGCCGCCCGTAAAGCGCTTCGTTCCAGTAAAATCGATTGTTAAACCGGATGCCGTTGCGTTGAATGGTGGTCCGCCGTTCTTCCATCATCAAAAAATGCAGCTTTTCAAAATCAATCAGGCGGCTTTCATAATCCGGCAGGGCTTTTAGTTTTTTGGCGCTCTCTTCAAAAACCTGCAAAGGCGAATATCCCTTAAAATACCCGTCCTGATGCGGCCGTTGCGCGTATTCTAAAATCCACTCGTACAAATAATGGTAAACCGCAGCCAGCTCCGGCGCCTGCCCGCCGGTTAACGCCTTATAAGCGTTCACGTGCGCCTTTTCATTGCGCAAAAGCCGCGCCGGTTTATTCTCAATATTGTTGCCGATGTAAGTGGTCAATCGCCGCTCAAATTCGCCAAACGCGCCAAAAAATCGTTCCACCGTTTTGCTCTGTCCGTGGTAAGCTTTGGCGATAATCGTTTTTATCCCTAACCGTTCGTATAAACCTTTTAGCCCCGTTTGCTCAAAATCGTGAACGCCCGTAAAATATTGCCCCCTAAAAGCCCGCCCGTTATCGATGTAAACCGCCCGAGGAATAAATCCCTTATCTTCGCCCAGCAATTTGCCCATAAGCAATATAGACCGCCGCAGCGCTCCGCTTATCGCCATCGTGTTTTCCGTGGGCATAATTTCAAACCCCATCGGCAAGCCGCATTTCATATCGTAAAAAACAATTAATTGCATCCTCTTTGTCTTGCCCGTAAACGGATTAATGATTTCAAAATTCAAAACATGACCGTCCGCCACAAAAATGTCACCCACTTCAATTTTGGAATAATCGCGCATTACAAACGGCGCCAGCTCGTCGTTAAGCTTTTTCCCGCCATAGCGCGTAAAGGTGTAAATGGGTAAATTTTCCGCAATCCATTTGCGCCCATAGCGGTAAAACGTAATATCGCTTTGCGCAAATGCAATGCCTTTAAGGCGCATCTCTTCTTTTGCTAAGCGAATGGCTTCTTTTAAGGGCGGTTTATTAGGGCTTAAAATGTGGCTTATCAAAATAGCGCTTTGTTCCGCGCTAATAGAACTCTGGCTGGGCGATTTGTACCGGTCTTCTAAAGCGTCCGGTATTTTACCACCGGCCTCCCACTGTTTGCGCCACCGCTCGATAGTTGCATAACTAACCGGCCCTAAAATATTGTAAACCTGATCAAAATAGCGCTTTTCATTATAAAGCTTTAAAAACGTCTCTTTGGCTTGTTTAATCTTCCCCCGTCCAAACCCGGCGCAATATTTAGCGTAAGCGCTCAACAAATCGTGCCGCGCCAGCGCCTTCCTGCTCACCGTCATTCTGAGTTCCGATTTATCGGGACGAAGAATCCCTTCCATCCCCCCTGTCATTCTGATCCCGCCCCCGGAGGCTGTTGCAAATTCAGTTTGAGTAAAATTCAAAAAATTTGTAAATTCTGGGCGACAGATAAAACAAGTAATAACAAAGGAATTCCATGAGTTTTATTACTTATAATCGCTCACAAATGAATCTCTTTGGCTATAGTGTGGAAGATTTTGCCAGAGACGATCCAAAGAGTCGATTTGTAGTGGAGTTGGTTTCGCGCCTTGATTTAAGTGCACTTTATTCCCGTTATAGTTCACAAGGCGGTGATTCTTATGCCCCAGACATGATGCTTGCCTTATGGTTTTATGCTTATAGTAACGGCATTACCAGCACCCGTAAGCTGGAGGAATTGTGTAAATATGATACGCGCTACATTTATATCACTGGGAATCAGCATCCGGATCATAGTACATTAAGTCGTTTTCGCAAGGCACATTTGGATTTATTAGACCAATATTTTGTAGAGATACTTTTAATTGCCCAGGCCGAAGGCATAAGTAGTTTCAACCAGATAGCCATAGATGGCACGAAAATCAAAGCGCACAGCAGTAAGCGTCATGGCTACACTGAGGATCAATTAGACAAACGTATAGAGAAGTTAAGAGCAGAGATCAAGCAATACATGCAGCGCTGTAATTTTGTAGAACAGGGGGCCACGGATGAATTAGATTTAGAAACTCTTCGAGCGGAGAAAGAACGGCTTGAGCGCTTAGAGAAAGAGATATTAGAACGTAAAGCCCAATTGAAAGAGCGTAAGAAACAGCTCAAATCAGAACATCGTTCAAGACATCAAATAAATGTAAAAGAGCCGGATGCCCGCATGATGCCTTCGGTGGATGGGCCGGGTTATAACGCACAATTAGGCGTAGATATGTCGAGTCATTTAATTGTAGCCCATGAAGTGGTAAGCCAGCCCAACGACCAGGGTCAATTCATACCGATCCAAGAACAAGTAGAGAAGAATCTTGGTTCAGATGATAAGCGATCTTACACAGCCGATTCCGGTTATCACAATAGCGCAGACCTAAAAGAATTGGAAGAAAAGCAGATCGATGCCGTAATAGCCGATCCCCAGTTATCCAATCGTTCGATAAAGGAGACACCGACCTCCAAGGAAGAATTGCAAAAAGAAGAAAGAAAACTAAAACGAAGTGATTTTGTGTATCATGAACAGGGAGATTACTATGAATGTCCGGCGGGTAAGAAGCTTTTTCCAGTTGAGAGGAATAGCGAACGGATCGTATATCGTTCCAATGATTGTCAGGACTGTCCCTTAATTAATTTATGCATTTCCAGTAAAAAGAAAGTTAAGCAAATCCATCGTTCAGTTAATGAGAGTTATTGCGAACGTATGGCGAAAAAGTTACAAACTTCAGCGGCGCAGGAACGACTAAAGAAGCGTTCGGTGACAGTTGAACCTGTTTTTGGTAATTTGAAGCATAATTTAGGCTATCGTGGATTTTCCTTATCTGGTCTTAATAATGTTCGTAGTGAATTTACGTTAATGTGTATTGGGCATAATATTAATGTTCTATTTAAAAATATGTTAGGGAAACGTTTAGCAGCGTTTATAAAAGCATCACAAGAAAAAGATGATCTATTAATTTTATTTTCAAAGAATATTTTGGCATTTTTAATTCTATATTTTGCCCAACGTTTAAGAATGAGAAAAAATTATCAATATCGGAGAATATAAACATTAATTCCTCCCCCCCCCCCATGCAACAGCCTCCCCCGGCGGGAGAAGAATCCTTTTCATCTTTAATCTTTAATCTTTCATCTTTAATCTTCACTTCCCAATACCGCGCCTGCGCCTCCACCGGCAAGCTGCTAAGCGCAATTAAGTATTTTTCGCCTTTTCGCCCTCTACTCGGCACTGTCTTTATGACATATTTTCCGGCTTTACAATTTTTTCTAATAGCACGTTCTGTTATTCCTAATAGGTTCCTAATTTCTGCTATTTCAAGCCAAATCTCAGAACATGACAATTTATTGTTTTTATTACTATTTAGTGAATTAGGAACCTGCCCCTTAGAAGTTCCTAAAAAGTTCCTAATTCCAAGTTCCGAATTAGGAACCAATTCCTCGTTACCGGTTCCCAATTTTTCAGTCTCTTTTTGTCTTCTTCGCTGGCTTTTCATAGGTCAAGCTCCAATTGCCCTTTAGCCTTTTTATGGCAATAGCGTTCGGCCCGCGCGCTTTGCTCCAAAACCTCGTTTAAAGCCGCCGTGGCCTTTTCATAATTCTTAAAGGTAGGTTCGCTTAAAAACAGCTTTAAGGCGTGCGTCGCCCTGGTCGCCGCGTGCTGGTAGTCGTCCACCAGGTCAATCTCATCGCCCTTAAAGCCTTTAAAGCGCGGTTCCCGCACCAGAATAAAGCCGCACAAGCGCGCTAAATGCTTTAATATTTTATAATTCCGTGTTGTTTTCATCAGCGGCACAAGGTATTCTAAAGGGAACTTTACCCCGCTGCCGTCTAAGGGCATGCCCGCCCGGTAAAGGTAATTGGCGCTAATGCCCATCTCGTCTGAAATCTGTTCCACCGGCTTTTTCCCGCGGTGGATCGTTTCATATAGTAAATTTTTAATGGTGGTGTAATGGCTCATTAAAAACCCCTGCCGGTTTTTTAATTGCTTTGCCTTTTATTTATCTTTAAAATAAAAAAAGGGCTTTACGCGGCTTTACCGCGTAATTCCCGGTTAATCAGTTCTTTGATAGCCTTTTCATACTTTTCGCTGCTCCGTTTGCCGGTTAGCAGCATGTGCACGTAGGCGGGCGTAATGCCCAGCTTCCGCGCAATTTCGGATTGGTTGACCATTTTAGGATTTTTAAGGATTGGCATAACGTCGTCCTTTTTATTTTAAAATTATTGTTATTGTTTTTTAACTAATATAATTCGTAATTGCGAAATTGTCAAGTATTATTTCGCATAAAAGTATTTTTATGGTTGATAGGTTAA
The DNA here is from genome assembly GCF_001886815.1 of Caldithrix abyssi DSM 13497. Classification (GTDB taxonomy): domain Bacteria; phylum Calditrichota; class Calditrichia; order Calditrichales; family Calditrichaceae; genus Caldithrix; species Caldithrix abyssi. The sequence goes on along the minus strand of NZ_CP018099.1, from coordinate 237,288 downwards.
ACATATTAATTAAAAAATTAGGGCTTGCTAAGAAGGATTTTGCTAAATCAATTAATGTTAGCCCTGGTAATTTAAGTGATTGGCTTAAAGGTAAATCTGAACCATCATCTAAAGCATTAATACGTATATGCGAAATATATAATGTTAATCTTAATTGGCTTCTCACCGGCCAGGGTAATATGTTCCTGCAGCCGTCTCCGCCGCCTACCGTAAATGAGCACGCCCAGGCGTACCAAGCAAAAGAGCAGGAAATAGAGCGCTTAAAGCAAGAAATAACCAACTTAAAAGCAGAGCTAAAAAAAATGGATCAGGAAGAAGAAAAGGATAAAGCTCACTTGCAAGCTCTTCAGGCTAAAATTAGAGAACTTGAGCTTGAGAATAGAGAGCTTATTGGTCAAATAAAAATCCTTAAAGAATTGCTTTTAAAGAAGGCTTAAACATCATTTTTAACCATGATTAAACGCCCGTGGAACGGCTTTTTAAATTTCTCAAACCAAGTGAAATTTCTGTGTATTTATTTAAAAATTCGGCTAAATTTCTCAAACTTAATTTTTATGGATAAAAACAAATATTTTAATAACTTAAATATATTTTCTCATTTCTCAAACTAATTGAAAAATAACAATTTCACGAATGTACACGAATATATTTTATGTAATTTAAATAAAAACAATTATCATATTTAAATGAAGTTCGATAATAATTCCTTTTTAGAGTGGACTCATTTATAATTTAATGAAAAAATATTTGTGTTAATTCTAAGGCAGCACAGCCGCAACCAAAATCAACCGCAACTTACGCAAAGTAATTTTCTCGCAGATTAGCCAATAATCGCAGAAAATGATTAAACAAATTATTTCAAGCAACCAGAGAAGTCACAAAGGGCGCAATGAATATTTTAAATTAAATTACCCTTGCTCGCTCGATCCTCACTCCCACACTAAAGATCAGGAATGAACGTACTTGTAAGGGCGAAGGATTTCCAACCCTACTTTATCCAGAGCGCTTTTTTGATATGACTAAAGATTAATGCTTACCATCGCTGAATTGTTCTTGGAAATCCTTCGCCCCTACATTAACGGTGGCAGGAATTCACCACATTTTCAGAAACAGGTTTGAAATGACAGGCTAACTATTCAACCATTCAACTAATCAACTGTTATGTTAAAAGTCAAATAAAAATCGATTTTTTTTCAATTTTGGACAGAGGCATCCCTTCTTATTTTCTTCATCATAAAAAATTTACTCCAAATTTTCTTTAATTAGACTTCTGCAAAATTACTTTATTTGTCATTCTGAGCGAAGCGAAGAATCTCATAAGTTAAATAGAAACGATGGATTCTTCGTCGCTTCGCTCCTTAGAATGAGAGACACAGGTTAATTTTGCAGAAGCCTATCTTTAATAATAAAATATCCGATCAAACTGTTATTAGTGGTCTTTATCATGTTATGTAAAGCCACAAGGTGTTTGTTATTGGTGATAAATGCGCAGCCGCAGTCTATAAAAAGCAATTTACACTTTCTGCAACTGCAGGTTGAACAAAGCGGTCTGCGCGAAACGAGATCGGTTTTTTTTAAAACTTTTCTATATCATTCTCCCTATTTGATATTCTTTTTGATTAATCCAGACACTACGCATTCTGTTTAATAGTTTTCTGGCTATTTTGATGATCGCTTTCTGCTTTGGCATTCTTTTAATGTAGCTCATGTAACTTGAGGTTAAAGCCGGATCATTTTTTATAGCTACCCAGGCTGATTCAATAATTCTGAATTTTAAAAGTTTATTCTGACGATGATTAAGCCCTCGAACTCGAGTTCTATTACCTGACGATTTAAGAGATGGAATTAAGCCCACATAGGAAGCTAACTTATTCTCATTATCAAAACGATGAATGTCCATTATTTCCGCATAAAAGGTAAAGGCCGTTATTAATCCAATACCTGGAATAGTACGTAATCGTTTAATCACTTGATGGTCAGCATAATTTTTTTTGATTAACTTTAAAGTAGCTAAAAGCTCTTTTCTTTTGGCTTTCATGTTTTTGATTAACTGATCCAAGTAATAACGATCTCCTTCATTCTCTAATTCCAGTTTTTCTAACCAATTAATTAATCGATTAGACCATCGACTCCCAACTTCAAAAGGAATCTCAATTCCCAGGTAATTTAAAAATGATTTTATCCGGAGTCTAATTTTCTTATTCTCATTACTTTGTAGTGCGTACAGTCTTGATATTTGGCGCGTGGCGCTTTGTTTAGGAGTAGGCACAAAAATTGCCTTGAGTGAGTTGTTTTCTAATTCCCTTGCAAGCTTACGCGAATCAATAGCATCATCTTTGTAACTTTTTTCTTTATTGCTAATAGGTACATCGCCAGGACTGACCACTATGTTTTTGATGCCTAATTCCGTCAGTTGGTGGTGAAGCCAATATCCACTAAATCCGGCTTCATAAACGGAGAAATAATGTCCTCCCTGATAATTTTTTTTCAAAAACTTTTGGAGTTGTTTGGCGTTTGGCTCCATGGTAAAGGTTTTCAACTGCATGCCGTTTAACCTAATTGTGATTGTCCAACTTTTTTTATGGACATCAATCCCAATAAAAAAAACTTGTCCGTCAAACCTTAACTTATTACTTTGTTGTGATTGCTTCATTTTGGCATCCTTTCTTGGTTAATTTAACGTTAAAAAAAATTTCAACTTAAAATAAGAAAGGATGCCTTTTTTTGAAACGACCACCGTTACAGCTTTTTTTCCTTTTCTGGCTTTAATTAATTAACTTTTACTTTTTTGAACTTGTCAAGGGCTACCTTGATTAAGCGGCTTTTTTCTGCCCCTTGACAAGTTCAAAAAAGTAAATATCTTCTTTAAAAGCCAGAAAAGGAAAACTCGACATCTGCACACCTCAGGTAATGCTGACTTTTAAACATAACACCTATTCAACCAATCCATGGACGGGGGATGAGTTTTAAAAGCAGCACAAAAATTTTCAAATCCCGCCCGGGCGGGGCTAGATATTTCAGAGGAAGTATCCTAAAACGTGACCGGTGAAAACAAATTACGAATCATGCATTACCTGTTACGATTTGGCTCCCTCTGTGACCTTGTTTCGCGAACTTGGTTTGTGAATCCACTTTTCCTCCTTTTTACACAACTGTCTTTTCATTTTTTGAATAAAAATCAGCTAAGGCGATATTTAAAGTAGATATTGTTTTTTACGGAAGAATTTTACATCTTTATTCAGAAAGGAGGAACGATGCACAAACTTATTTTCGCCTTAATCGTCTGGTTAATGGTTGGCGCAGGCGTACAGGCTCAAAAAGTCGAACCGAGCGATGAATGGCAAAAGCCCATCGCCCTGGCCGCCCAATTTATTGATTTGCTGGAACAGGCGCAATTCGATAGCGCGGTCGGCTACATGGACGCCAACATGAGCAAAGCCCTGCCGGCAGAAAAACTGCGGGCCATGTGGCAGTCGCTGCAGCAGCAGATGGGCAACTTTAAGGCGCGCTCCGGCGTGCGCACCGAAACGGTTCAGGTTTATCGGGTGGTTTACGTCACCTGCGAGTTCGAGAAAGGCAAACTGGACGCCAAAGTGGTCTTCGATCAGCAAAACAAAATTGGCGGTCTGTTTTTCGTTCCCCATCAGCAGGCGCAGGGCTGGCAGCCGCCCGATTATGTGGATACACATGCATTTACGGAGATCGACACATTAAAAATCCCTACCACCTGGCAATTGCCGGCCAGTTTAAGTTTACCCAACGGTCCGGGACCTTTCCCGGCCGTTGTTCTGGTGCATGGCTCTGGCCCTAACGATCGCGACGAAACCATAGGCCCCAACAAGCCTTTCCGTGATCTGGCCTGGGGGCTGGCCACAAGGGGAATCGCCGTGCTGCGCTACGAAAAACGTACGCGCATCTATCCCAACATTGTAGATTCGCTGCACGGCCAGTTTACGCTCATCGAAGAGACCGTGGAAGACGCCCTTGCCGGTGTTTCCTTTTTACGGGACATCGTCGAAATCGATCCGGAAAAGATCATTGTGCTCGGTCACAGTCTGGGGGGCTACGCCATTCCGCGCATTGCGCGTTATTATCCGCGGCTCGCAGGCTTGATCATCATGGCAGGCTCGGCCCGACCGTTGCCGGATCTTTTGCAAGAGCAGTACCGTTACATCTTTAATCTTGACGGACAAATTACAGCGGAGGAACAAGTTAAATTGCAGGAACTGGATTCGCTGATCGCTCTAATCCGCAATGAAAACTTTTTGAAAAAAGCAGACCCCACGCAATTGATTCTCGGCGCGCCGCCGGCCTACTGGTTAGACCTGATGCAGTACGATCCGTTAAAAATGATTGAACGATTACGCAAGCCCATTCTGGTTTTGCAGGGTGGAAGGGATTACCAGGTAACCAAACGGGACTTTGATTTGTGGAAAAAACACCTCAAACACAATCCAAAGGCAACCTTTAAATATTACTACCAGTTGAACCATTTGTTCATGTCTGGCGAAGGCATGGCAACGCCGCAGGAATATGAAAAGCCGGGGCATGTTGACAAACAGGTCATTGAAGATATTGCCACCTGGATTAAAAGTCATTTTTAATATCTACAAAATGAAAGGCGTAAAGCAATCCGCTTTTAATTGGTCGTTACTCATCTCTTATTTTGGCTAATTGCCGCAAAATCCTTAAATTCCACACTTTAAATTAATGCGAGAACGAAACATGAAATTCGAACAACCGCTGATTGCCGGGAAATTGCTACGCCGTTACAAACGATTTCTGGCCGATATCGAACTCAAAGACGGAACGGTGGTCACCGCGCATTGCCCCAATTCGGGCAGCATGAAAACCTGCGATCGGCCAGGCTGGGAGGTACGTCTTAGCGAATCAAACAATCCTAAGCGCAAACTCAAATACACCTGGGAGATGGTGCACAACGGCAGGTGCTGGATTGGCATTAACACCATTTTAGCTAACAAAGTCGCCGTGGAGGGCGTAAAGGAAGGCGTCATTAAGGAGCTGCAGGGCTACACGGAATGGCGTACGGAAGTTAAATACGGACAGAACAGTCGCGTCGATTTGTGGCTGGCTAAAGACGGCCAGCAATGTTTTGTGGAAATCAAGAACGTGACCCTGGTGGAAGAGGACGGATACTATTACTTTCCGGATGCCGTTACCACGCGCGGCCAAAAACATTTAAACGAACTGGCGGAAATGGTCAAAAACGGCCACCGCGCCGTCATGCTTTTTCTGCTTCAACGGAACGATGGCAGCATTTTTAAACCGGCCGATCACATCGATCCGCAATACGGCCGCCTGCTGCGCGAAGTTTACCAAAAGGGCGTGGAAATCCTGCCATATTTGGCCGACGTTTCGCCCACGGAGATAAAAGTCACGCAAAAAATAGATTTTGAACTGGAGTAAAAGATGACCTTGCGCATTCCTTTGAACGAAAAGTTTAAAATCATTCGCCAAAACCTGCATTTTATTCTGGTTGAGCCGGAGTCGCCGGGCAATGTAGGCTCTGTGGCTCGCGCTCTTAAAACCATGGGCTTCGAAAAGTTGATTCTGGTTAATCCATGCGATTTAAACAACGACGAGGTCAAAATGATGGCCCATCGCTCCCTAGATATTGTACACAATGCGGCCATCTTTCCGGACTTTGAACAATCCATTAAGGACATGCGGTTGACGGTGGCAACCACCATGCGCAAACGGCATTTTAAATTCCCCTTTTTCTCTCCGGAACAGATTGCGGAACGCTTGTTGACGGCCGCCATGCAGCATCCTGTAGCCATTGTTTTTGGCCGGGAAAGTAGCGGTTTAACCAACGAAGAAATTTTAAAATGCCAGCTGCATTCCACCATTCCAACGGCAACACAAAATCCGGCATTAAATCTTTCCCAGGCGGTGATGATTTACGCTTACACCTTTTTCCAGCAAGTACAAAAAACAGACCTGCATTACGAGTATGAACTGGCCTCACAGTATGAACTGGAAAAGTTTTACGAGCATCTGGCGCAGGCCATTGACCTGGTGCAATTTGTGCCGCGCGACGGCATCGATAACTTTGTAACACGTTTCCGGCGCTTAATCGGCCGCTCCATGGCCGAACAACGTGATGTGCGCCTGCTGCATAAATTGTTGCAAATTTTTGAAACGCGCATTAAAGACCTTGAAAAAGAGAGCGGCAATAAACCAAAACGCAAAATCTATTAGATATCTATTATTGCATCACGTCCGGCAGGCGATCTTTGTAAGGTATGGCATCTTTCTTTCAACCAAGGCAGCGAAGCTACCACCAAAAACATTTCCGTAGAGATTAATGCAACCAGAGAGGTTACAAAATGGGCAAAGAATGTTTTAAATTGAAAATAGTTTTTTGTTCACCATAATTGCCCTCCCCCCTGATTTATTATAGTCAAATATTTTAATAATTGTAGAGGGTGTGGATATGTGGATAACTCATTTTCTACACACCTAACTCCTTTCTTTTTAATATGTTAATTATTGTGGATAACTTTTTCATCTATTTTTTGAGATATTTTACCTTGTTCTACCCTGATATTCGAGAGTCTGTATTTTAACAGCTCTTATCTTACTTAATCAGAACTAAGGTAAATAAAATATGACGGGAAGCCTTTTTTGCCCTCTTATTATCGAAGGTCATACTATTGTATGCCTTTATTGTGGGGATATGAAGGTCTTCCCGCCATATCTCAAATTGTTGCTTTTAGGCTGCTCTCCCAGACTAAAAGTCTGGCAGAGGGGGAAGTTTAGCATGGCAGCTTATTTCCAACGTTAATGGAGATTTCCCTGCTGACCATTAACCCATAAAGTTGAATTTGTTAGGGCAGCCCGCCGCCCTTACACTCTTATACTCTTACACTCTTAAACTATTACCACCATTCAACCATTTTGGCGGTACAGATATTTTGCGGAAAGTATTTCAAAAAAAGGCACCTCCTATGCCTTGTACTTCTCCGCAGAAAGGAGGACGTTTTATTTAGAACGGCAAATCTTCTTCATCCTTAGGCGCGCTGTCAACAGGCGGCTCTTCAACGGTGTTGTTGGGAGCGGCAGCCTGAGAAGCGGTGTCATTAACAATGGGTTCGGCGCTTTCTTCCGGTTTGGGGCCTAACAATTGAATGGAGTTGGCAATAATTTCGGTACGATAATGTTTTACATTGTTTTGATCTTCCCAGGAGCGTGTTTGCAAACGACCTTCCACGTACAGCAATCGACCCTTTTTGATGTATTGACCGGCAAAATCGGCCAGCGTGCCAAAGGCGCTGATGTTGTGCCATTCGGTGTTTTCCTGCCAGTTTCCATCTGCATCTTTTGAACGGAAATTGGTTGCCAGAGAAAAACTGGCTACCGAAGCGCCGCTGGGCGTGTACCGTAGCTCGGCGTCTCGACCGACCCGACCTACTAAAATAACTTTGTTGACTGTTCCACGCGACATATTTTCCTCCTTTCAAATAAAAGAATGCAAGAGATAGTTTGATTTAACAGGATGAAATAAGATAAGAAAAAACATTTTCAAAATAAAGAAAAAAAATAAAAATCGATGCTTTTTTTACAAAGATTTTTACAGAAAAAGGAACCAAGAGAAGCACAGCCACAAAACGCGCAAAGTAGGCCATGAAAATATAAGCACATTTGAGTAATGCGTAGCTTTTCGCATTCCGCCATGCGCGGGATACATCTATTACAAGAAGTATGTCAAACAGAATTATCAAACATGTTACTACAACCTTTTTAAAAATTGAAAATCTTGTTTTTTTGGCCGTTTACCGTTAATTTGATAGAACTTTTTCATTAAAAAAAGAGGAACAGGATTGAAGCGATTTGTAGCCAAAAGCGAACAGGATACCATAGAAGTGGCCCGCTATTTAACGCAAATTTTAAAGCCCAATGACGTCGTTTTGCTGGAAGGCGATCTGGGCAGTGGTAAGACGTTTTTAGTGAAAGCCTTTTGTCGGTTGATTAATACCGTAGATTCGGCCTCCAGCCCGTCGTTTCCCATCATACACCACTACCAGGGGCCGCAGCCGGTGAATCATTTTGATTTTTACCGCCTACACAATGAAAGCGAACTGGATCAACTGGGCTGGGAAGAGATGCTAAGTCAGGGGGCCATTACGTTTATCGAATGGCCGCAGTTAATAGAAAATCACTTACAGCGTTTTTACAAAATTTGCATTCGGTTCGAAGGCGAGCATCGCGTATTTGAATTAACGGAAGTAAACAGATTGGATCGGGATTAACAATGATTTTAGCTATTGAAACGTCGGATATTGTTTGTAGCGTTGCCCTCTGGGATGCCGAAAAAAAACAAACCATTCTGGAATCTAACCTGGAGCTGCCCATGCAGCACGCCACTTTATTGGCTTCGGTGGTGGAAAATGCGCTGCGCTTTGTTGAACAGACGATTTCAGAAAATTTGGGTTTTGAGAAAAAGATTGAACTGGTTGCGGTTTCGGTGGGGCCGGGTTCTTTTACCGGGTTGCGCATCGGTCTGAGCTTTGCGCAGGGATTTTGTTTTGCCAACCGACTGCCCATTGTAGGCATCTCTAACCATCAGGTGCTGGCCAAACAGGTACGGCGACCGCGCGAACAGTTGTACACCATGATTGACGCCCGGCGCGAAGAGGTGTATCTGGCAAAGCTGGAATTTTCGCCGGAAGGCTATCCGGAAATCGTGGAGCACGATATCGTTTTGCGTCAAAGATTGCCCGAAGTTTTGCAATCTGGCGCCGTGCTGGTAAAACCGTTTTTCCACGAGCTGGACGCCGAAATTTTACAAAAGCTTAAATTAAAGGGCGTAACCGTTCATTACAAAGGCGAATATCTGGCGCGCTTGATCGCCAATTTGGGCCACGCCAAGTTCAAAAAATACGGCGCCGACGATCTGAAAAAAATTGAGCCTCTGTACATCAGACCTTTTGCCGGAGTGCAATGAATCTGAAGATTCGTGAAATGAGGATTCAGGACCTGGCCACCATTGTCGAATTGGAACGCCAGATATTTATCGACGCCTGGAGCGAAGAGAGTTTTGTCAGCGAAATTGTGAGCAATGATTATTCCTTTCCGCTGGTAATGGAAATAAACGGACAGATTGTCGGCTATGCGGTGATCTGGCGTTATGCCGACGAGATGCACATTGCCAACTTCGCCATTCATCCAGAATTTCGTCAGCGGGGGCTGGGAAAACAATTCATGCGTTACGTTCTAAAAGAGTTTGGCGATGCGCGTTTTGCTTTTCTGGAAGTGCGTCGAACAAACGAAGCGGCCATCAGGCTCTACCAATCGTTTGGTTTTCGCACCATGCAAATACGTAAAAAATACTATCGGGACGGAGAAGACGCGCTGGTGATGGTTAAAGATTTGAGAAATAATAAATAATAATGTACATTTAACGCACATTATTTAATTCAACAAAACTTACAATTGAGGTTTTGACTATGGATTGGTTTAAAAGAAAAAAACAGACCTTAACGCCCGGAGCAAAAAAAGAATTGCCGGACGGCTTGTGGGTTAAATGCGATAATTGCGGCGAAATCATTTACAAAAAAGAGCTGGAAAAGAAACTGTACGTGTGCCCCAAGTGCGATTACCATTTTCGCATCGGGAGCAAAGATTACATCGCCATTTTGTTTAATGAGGGCACGTTTGAGGAATTTAACGCGCATCTTATGAGCGACGATCCTTTACAATTTACCGACTCAAAACCTTATATCGAAAAGTACAGGGCCACTGTTAAAAAGACCGGCATGAACGAAGCCGTTGTAACGGGCACAGGGAAGCTGGAACAGCACGATGTGGTGGCGGCCATCATGGATTTTAAATTTTTAGGCGGCAGCATGGGCTCGGTTGTAGGAGAGAAAGTGGCGCGGGCCATTGACCGGTCGCTGGAATTAAAACAACCGCTACTAATACTCTCCTCTTCCGGCGGAGCGCGTATGCACGAAGGCATTTTTAGTTTGATGCAAATGGCTAAAACCAGCGCCAAATTAGCGCTCCTGGCCGAAAACAAGATTCCCTATATTTCCATTTTAACCAATCCGACCACAGGCGGTACGACCGCCAGTTATGCCATGTTAGGCGATATTATTCTGGCCGAGCCGGGAGCCTTAATAGGTTTTGCCGGACCGCGCGTCATCAAGCAAACCATCGGCCAGGACCTGCCGCCGGGGTTTCAGCGTTCCGAGTTCGTTATGGAGCATGGTTTTCTGGATTTGATCGTACACCGCCATCAATTAAAACAGAGAATTGCGAGGATCCTTGATTTTTTCGCGCATCAAAATCCACATTAATTAAACAACATGAAAAAACCGTTAATCTTAGTTACCAACGATGATGGTATTTACGCTCCCGGAATTTACAGCCTGAAAAAGGCGCTGGAAGGGGCGGGCGATCTTTATGTGGTTGCTCCGCTGGTTGAAAAGAGCGCTGTCGGTCACGCCATCACCCTTTCCGATCCTTTGCGCGTAACGGAAATTGAGCGCGATAACGATTTTTTCGGTTACGCGGTTAACGGCACGCCGGCCGACTGTGTTAAACTGGGCTGTAAGTGTATTCTGCCGCGCAAGCCCGATCTGGTCATCAGCGGCATTAATCAGGGACCCAATACCGCCACCAATGTGATTTATTCGGGAACGGTGTCTGCCGCGGCCGAAGCGGCCATCATGGGCATTCCCGCAATTGCCGTTTCCATTGCCTCCTTTACCAGGCAGGAATTTTCCTTTGCCGCCAGGTTTTCCAGAAAGCTGGCCGGCATGGTGCTGGAGCGCGGGCTTCCGGAGCGTACGGTGCTAAACGTAAATGTGCCTGCGGTGCCCGAAGAAGAGATAGAAGAGATCGTAATCACACGTCAGGGTAAAGGACGCTACGAAGAAGCCTTCGATAAACGAATAGACCCCAATAATCGCGTGTATTACTGGCTAACCGGCAAACGGATGATTCTGGACAACGGAAATGATGTGGATGACCTGGTTGTGATGCAAAACAAGGTTTCGATCACGCCAATTCAGTATGATTTAACCAATTATTCTTTTTTAGAGGAACTTAAGAAATGGAACATCAAAATGGACTAACAGCAAACTTTCCGCACGAAACCATCATCATCTTTGACTTTGGCTCCCAATACACCCAGCTTATTGCACGCCGCATTCGCGAGTTCGGCGTTTACTGCGAAATTCATCCCTACAACGTTGATAAAACTTTTTTGAAAGATAAAAATATTAAAGGTTTGATATTTTCAGGAGGGCCTTCTTCGGTTTACGAAAAGGATGCGCCAAAAATTGAAAGCCAATTGTTGGAATTGGGGCTGCCTGTTCTGGGCATTTGTTACGGTTTACAATTGATTACCTATCTGGCCGGCGGCGAAGTTTCTGGCGCAGAAAAAAAAGAATACGGTTTGGCCGAGCTAAAACTGCTTGGCCGCAGCCCATTGTTTAAAGATGTTCCGGATTTAAGTCCGGTCTGGATGAGTCACGGAGATAAAGTGTTGAAGTTAGGGCGCGCTTTTGAAGTAATTGGCCAGACAGACAACTCTCCTTACGCGGCCATTGCCCATAAAAGCAAGCCCCTGTTTGGTTTGCAATTCCATCCGGAGGTGCAGCACACACGCTACGGCCGGCAAATTCTAAAAAATTTTGTGTTTGAGGTTTGCGGTTGCGCCGGCGACTGGACCACGCAGTCTTTTATCAAAGAGAGCCTGGAAACCATTAAAAACAAAGTGGGCAATAAACGCGTTTTATGCGGCTTGAGCGGCGGGGTCGATTCCAGTGTGGCGGCCGTGCTCATTCATAAAGCCATTGGCGATCAATTGCACTGCGTATTTGTGGATACCGGCCTGCTGCGCTACCGTGAAGCGGAAGAGGTGGAAACCGTTTTTCGCAAACACTTTAAAATCAATCTAACCGTCGTCGATGCCCGGGAAAGATTTTTGAATCGGTTGAAGGGCGTTGTGGATCCGGAAGAAAAAAGGAAAATCATCGGCGAAGAATTTATCCGCGTGTTTGAAGAAGAAGCCAAAAAATTGGGCAAATTTCATTTTTTAGCGCAGGGTACGCTGTATCCGGATGTGATTGAAAGCGTTTCTTTTAAAGGCCCTTCGGCTACCATAAAATCTCATCACAATGTGGGCGGTTTACCGGATACGTTCGACTTTGAGCTTTTGGAACCTTTGCGCGAACTGTTTAAAGACGAAGTGCGTCAGGTGGGGCGGGAGCTTGGCATCCCCGATCTGATCATTGAACGCCATCCCTTTCCGGGGCCCGGCCTGGCCGTCCGAATTTTGGGTGAAGTTACGCCAGAACGTGTCGAGTTATTACAAAAGGCCGATGCCATTTATATTGAAGAACTAAACACCTTTAAAATATACAATGCCATCTGGCAGGCTTTTGCCGTATTGCTGCCCGTGCGTACAGTTGGTGTGATGGGCGATCAAAGAACGTATGATCATGTTATTGCCTTGCGCGCCGTTACCAGCAGCGACGGGATGACCGCCGACTGGTATCGGATGCCTTATGAGGCGCTGGCAAAAATATCTAACCGAATAATTAATGAGGTTGCGGGGGTTAATCGAGTGGTGTACGATATTAGCTCAAAACCGCCGGCAACCATTGAATGGGAATAACGTTGAGGAGAATATATGTGCGGGATTGTCGGATATCTGGGGAATAGGGAAGCCGCCCTGATTTTAATTAACGGGTTAAAGCGTTTGGAATACCGCGGATATGATTCCGCGGGCATTGCCACCCTGAGCAATGGCGATATGTTTGTCGTAAAAGAGGTTGGTAAAATCCGCAAGCTGGAAGAGGCCATTGCAGAAAAAACGCCGCCCGGCACCGTGGGCATTGGACACACGCGCTGGGCAACCCATGGAAAGCCCAATCAAATTAATGCGCATCCGCACACCGATTGCAGCGGGAAGATCGTTTTGATCCACAATGGGATTATCGAAAATTACTCCGTCCTTAAACAATTGTTGGAGAAAACCGGCCACTCTTTTAAGTCGGATACGGACACGGAAATTGTCGCTCACCTCATTGAGGAGTTGTACGACGGCACCAATTTTGAACAGGCCTTTCGCGAAGCGCTGCAACGCATCGAAGGCACCTTTGGCATTGCCGTGCTCAATAAAGACGAGCCGGATAAAATCTATGTGGCGCGCAAGGGAAGTCCCATCGTGATTGGCGTGGGCGAGGACGAGTATTTCGTCGCTTCCGATGTTACGCCTCTGATTCCCCATACGCGCAATGTGTTTTATCTGGAAGATGACGAAATGGCCATTTTAACGCGTCAGGGCATCATTACAAAGACCATCCAGAATAAGGTCGTTGAAAAACAGGTGCAGCGAATTACCCTTCAGTTAGACGACATCGAAAAGCAGGGTTTTGAACACTACATGCTCAAAGAAATTTTTGAGCAACCCAAAACCATCATGGACACCATGCGCGGTCGAATTTTGCGTGAAGAAGGCCTGGTAAAACTGGGCGGTCTGGCAGAAGTGGAAGATAAGTTGATGCATGCCGGCAGAATTATTATTGTTGCTTCTGGCACGTCGTGGCATGCCGGCTTGATCGGCGAATACTTGTTAGAAGAGTTCTGCCGCATTCCCGTAGAAGTGGAGTATGCTTCGGAGTTCCGCTATCGAAATCCAATCATCAATGAAAATGATATCATCATTGCCATCTCGCAATCGGGCGAAACGGCCGATACCCTGGCCGCTTTACGTGAAGGCAAACATAAAGGCGCGCTGGTGCTGGGTATTGTTAACGCGGTGGGCTCCACCATTGCCCGCGAAACGCACGCCGGCGTTTACATTCACGCCGGACCGGAAATCGGCGTGGCCAGTACAAAGGCCTTTACATCGCAGGTTACCGCGCTGGTTTTGATAACCATCCTGATTGCCCGTAAAAAATACATGTCGGTTGTGCAGGGCAAGCAAATGCTCGACGACCTGCAAAAGATCCCTGCAAATGTGGAAAAAATTCTCGCTCAAAATGATTACATCAGAGAGCTGGCCGAAACCTATTATTCGCAGCGTAACTTTTTATACCTGGGCCGCGGCTACAACTTTCCCGTTGCGTTGGAGGGGGCATTAAAGCTAAAAGAGATCTCTTACATCCATGCCGAGGGCTACCCGGCGGCAGAGATGAAGCACGGGCCCATTGCCTTAATCGATGAAAACATGCCTGTGGTGTTTATTGCCACTCAGGATGCTATTTATGATAAAGTAATCAGCAATATTCAGGAGGTGAAGGCGCGCAAGGGGCGCGTTATTTGTGTGGCCAATGAGGGCGACGAACAAATTGAAAAGCATGCGGATCATGTTATTTATATTCCATACACCTGCAAGGCATTAACGCCGTTGTTGAGCGTTATTCCCTTGCAGCTGCTGGCTTACCATATTGCGGTACTGCGTGGCTGCGATGTGGATCAGCCGCGCAATCTGGCGAAAAGCGTAACTGTAGAATAATAAAAAGCCCTCTCGATTTGCGAGAGGGCTTTTGCAATTTACTCGACTTTCGCCAAAATATCACTGCGTTGAATGATCAAATATTCTTTGTCACCAACTTTGACCTCGTCGCCGGAGTATTTGGAGAAGATAATTTTGTCGCCTTCTTTAATCTTTTCCTGCAGGTCTTCGTCGGTGCCAACGGCAACTACTGTACCCATGCGGGGTTTTTCTTTGGCCGTATCAGGAATGATAATGGTACCTACCTTTTCCTCTTCCTCTTCAATCAACTCAATAAGAACCCGATCATCTAATGGTTTAATCTTCACAGCACCCTCCTTTACTTTATTCCCAATAACCTGTTAATTTTTGGTTTGTCAAATCCTACAATCGGACGATTATTAATCAAAATTACCGGAACGCCCGATTGACCCGTAATACGCACCATATCTCTGGCGGCACGCTGATCCCTCGAGACGTCTATGTCTTTAAATTTAATTTTTTTTTCTCTAAAGTAACGCTTGGCCGCATTACAAAAACTGCATGTCGGCGTCGTAAAGATAACTACTTTGGGTTGCGCTGTAGCTGGCATTGAGTCCTCCTGTGTTTACAACTTTAAAACTTCAATGCCTTTTGATGATACGATCTGCAAAAAGTTACATGCAACCCATCTGGCCGACTTTGTGTTCTTTAGAACTTATAAATATAGTAAAAAAACGGCAAACCTTCAACAATATTTTTTCCTTGGAATGTCTCCTGAAATTTTTAAGATTACCATATTTTTTCTAAGATCATTTTTACAACTCACCCCCTACCTTCACACTTACTTACACGTTAGGGATGCTCTTGTCCCCCTCTCTTTGCAAAAAGACTCACAGAGCAAGCTCACGGAGCAAGGGCGGGGATTAAGGGGGTGAGTTGCTTTCAAGCCTTTAGCTAAACTATTCCTCTAAATATCAATCGATTGTAAGAAGTTTGATTAAAACTTTGGGGGACATCCAATATTTTTCCGTCGCCAATAGAAAAGCATTGAGTTTGCTGCAAAGATAATGAGGGCGGAAAACCGGCTAAACGAATCGGCTTCCCGCCTTCTTTCAGCTTCCACAACAGGGGATGATGTCTTTTTTAAAAACAAGATAGGCTGTATTGTTACGCGTTTTTATCCTTTTTAAAAATTTGAATCCGCTGCCCTGCACCAACGATTCCAGCATGGGCTTTGCCTCTTCATTGAACAGAATCTTACTGTCGGAATTCATGATTTTAATCAACGTGTCTGCCGTCAGCTCTGTCGGCGGGGCGCCTTCGATCCATAAAACATCAATGAACGCCGTGGAAAGCTCTTCCACCTTTTTCTGGAGGGGACGCCAATCATTAAAGGCAACAATCTCTTCAATCCGGGGCGCCGTAGAAACTTCTTTTACGCTTAATGCCCCATCCTGATTTATTTTAACCACGCGCCACAAGGATTTGGGCAGGCGCAAAAATGGATTTTTTGAGAACATTTTTCTTCCGTTGGTTGATTCTTTTTAGTTTAAGGTTTGATTACAATTTAGATGAAAAGGGACGAAATAGAAAATTTTAATGTTCGAGTTTGCTCTAAAATATGTCATTTGTCATTTTGATCCCGCTCCGGCGAGGCTTATAGAGTTTAAGAGTGTAAGAGTTTATTAGGATACTTCCTCTGGAAGATCAATCCCGCCCGGGAGGCTGTTGCATGGGGGGGGAGGAATTAATGTTTATATTCTCCGATATTGATAATTTTTTCTCATTCTTAAACGTTGGGCAAAATATAGAATTAAAAACGCCAAAATATTCTTTGAAAATAAAATTAATAGATCATCTTTTTCTTGTGATGCTGTTATAAACGCTGCTAAACGTTTCCCTAACATATTTTTAAATAGAACATTAATATTATGCCCAATACACATTAACGTAAATTCACTACGAACATTATTAAGACCAGATAAGGAAAATCCACGATAGCCTAAATTATGCTTCAAATTACCAAAAACAGGTTCAACTGTCACCGAACGCTTCTTTAGTCGTTCCTGCGCCGCTGAAGTTTGTAACTTTTTCGCCATACGTTCGCAATAACTCTCATTAACTGAACGATGGATTTGCTTAACTTTCTTTTTACTGGAAATACATAAATTAATTAAGGGACAGTCCTGACAATCATTGGAACGATATACGATCCGTTCGCTATTCCTCTCAACTGGAAAAAGCTTCTTACCCGCCGGACATTCATAGTAATCTCCCTGTTCATGATACACAAAATCACTTCGTTTTAGTTTTCTTTCTTCTTTTTGCAATTCTTCCTTGGAGGTCGGTGTCTCCTTTATCGAACGATTGGATAACTGGGGATCGGCTATTACGGCATCGATCTGCTTTTCTTCCAATTCTTTTAGGTCTGCGCTATTGTGATAACCGGAATCGGCTGTGTAAGATCGCTTATCATCTGAACCAAGATTCTTCTCTACTTGTTCTTGGATCGGTATGAATTGACCCTGGTCGTTGGGCTGGCTTACCACTTCATGGGCTACAATTAAATGACTCGACATATCTACGCCTAATTGTGCGTTATAACCCGGCCCATCCACCGAAGGCATCATGCGGGCATCCGGCTCTTTTACATTTATTTGATGTCTTGAACGATGTTCTGATTTGAGCTGTTTCTTACGCTCTTTCAATTGGGCTTTACGTTCTAATATCTCTTTCTCTAAGCGCTCAAGCCGTTCTTTCTCCGCTCGAAGAGTTTCTAAATCTAATTCATCCGTGGCCCCCTGTTCTACAAAATTACAGCGCTGCATGTATTGCTTGATCTCTGCTCTTAACTTCTCTATACGTTTGTCTAATTGATCCTCAGTGTAGCCATGACGCTTACTGCTGTGCGCTTTGATTTTCGTGCCATCTATGGCTATCTGGTTGAAACTACTTATGCCTTCGGCCTGGGCAATTAAAAGTATCTCTACAAAATATTGGTCTAATAAATCCAAATGTGCCTTGCGAAAACGACTTAATGTACTATGATCCGGATGCTGATTCCCAGTGATATAAATGTAGCGCGTATCAAATTTACACAATTCCTCCAGCTTACGGGTGCTGGTAATGCCGTTACTATAAGCATAAAACCATAAGGCAAGCATCATGTCTGGGGCATAAGAATCACCGCCTTGCGAACTATAACGGGAATAAAGTGCACTTAAATCAAGGCGCGAAACCAACTCCACTACAAATCGACTCTTTGGATCGTCTCTGGCAAAATCTTCCACACTATAGCCAAAGAGATTCATTTGTGAGCGATTATAAGTAATAAAACTCATGGAATTCCTTTGTTATTACTTGTTTTATCTGTCGCCCAGAATTTACAAATTTTTTGAATTTTACTCAAACTGAATTTGCAACAGCCTCCCGGGCGGGATTTGAAATTTTTGTTTCGTCAAAATGGTTGAATAGTTGATTAGTTGAATGGTTGAATGGTTAGCCTGTCATTTCAAACCTGTTTCTGCAAATGTGGTGAATTCCTGCCACCGTTTATGTAGGGGCGAAGGATTTCCAAGAACAATTCAACGATGGTAAGCATTAATCTTTAGTCATATCAAAAAAACGCTCTGGATAAAGTAGGGTTGGAAATCCTTCGCCCTTACAAGTACGTTCATTCCTGATCTTTTGTCTGGGAGTGAGGATCGAGCGAGCAAGGGTAATTTAATTTAAAATATTCATTGCGCCCTTTGTGACTTCTCTGGTTGCTTGAAATAATTTGTTTAATCATTTTCTGCGATTATTTGCGTAATCTGCCAGAAAATTACTTGGCGCACGTTGCGGTTGATTTTGCTTGCGGCTTTGGTGCCTTAGGACTTTGAAGGTAGTTTTTGAACCTTGATTAAAAGGATTACATGATAGCCTTGATTTTTTGCACGCGATGCTATTTTATTCTCCAAATTTAATGAAAAAGTTAAAAAGCAAAAAAGGAAAATCATGGTAATCCAAAAATCAAGCAAATCCTGGTTCAAAAATTAAATTGTTCATCGGCCGCTCATTTCGAATCCCCATCTAGCTGGATTCGAAAATTTTTGTGCTGTTTTAAAAACTCATCCCCCAGTGCCATTTTTGTCTAGCTTTTGTCTTAAATGTTAAATAATTTTCTGCAATGATTGGCGTAATCTGCGAGAAAATGACTTGGCGCACGTTGCGGTTGATTTTGGTTGCGGCTATGCTGCCTTAGGGTAAGCACATGATAAAAAACACTGCGAAGAAAGCCCACGTACTCTATAATCAAAACTTTCTAATTATTCTGGACAGGAAACGATAAAATGGATAAATTAATTTTTAACTGAATAAATATTTTGAAAAAGTATCTTGCCGGACCGGGGAATGTTGATGTTTTGTCATCTTTGCCCGGACTTGCAAAAAAAATTGTGTGTGCGCATGCAAAAAGGACGCAGGTTGTCCGTAAACTCTAACTCATTTTTTCAGGAGAATACATGGATGAATTAATTAAAGCCATTGTATTGGGGACGATTCAAGGGCTAACCGAGTTTCTTCCTATTTCCAGTTCTGGACATCTGGTAATATTTTCACATCTTCTAAATTTTGAAGGAGCGGGGTTAATGTTCGATGTTTTTATGCACCTGGGGACGTTGTTTTCTATTTTTGTTTTATTCAGAAAAGAATTATGGCAGATGATTATCAGTCCCCTGGCCATGATCCGTGGAAATCCAACCCAAGAGAACCGCTATTACTGGCGCTGGGATTTGTACGTGATTTTAGCTTCCATTCCTGCTGCCGTAATTGGGCTGACCTTTGAGGATCAGATTGAACAAATTTTTGGTAGCGTAATAGCGGCCTTTGCTTTTTTGTTTGTCACCGGTTTAATGATGGCCTCCATTCCTTTTATTAAAAATCGCAGTAAAGATATTACCGCGCCCATGTCTTTTTTAATGGGGTTTGCGCAGGCCCTTGCCATTTTACCGGGTATTTCGCGCAGTGGAAGCACCATCTTTGTGGGCATTTTAAGCGGCGGCGATCGAGAGAAAGTAGCCCGCTTTTCATTTATCATGTCCATCCCGGCTGTAGCTGGCGCCGTGCTCTTAAAACTGAAACATTTAATCGGAAACCCTGTAACTTCTTCGGAATTGATTAATATTGCCTTAGGAACGCTTTTTTCTTTTGCGTTTGGATGCCTGGCCATCTGGTGGTTGCTGGACTTTGTAAAAAAAGGAAAGATTCAGTGGTTCGGATATTACTGCCTGGCGCTTTCAACCGCTGGGCTGATTTATTATTTATTTTAGGGATTTCGGCAAATGGCAAAAAGTAAAGACTTTTTTACTTCCCGTTACGGTCTGATTGCGGCCACCATTGGCATGGCCGTGGGGGCGGGCAACATCTGGCGTTTTCCGCGACTGGCGGGACAATATGGCGGATCTTTTTTAATTCCCTGGTTACTGTTTCTGTTTTTGTGGTCCATTCCACTTTTAATCGTTGAATTCGGCGTCGGCAAAAAAACGCGTAAGGGAACCATAGGCGCATTTAGCAAGATAAACAAGCGGTTCACCTGGCTGGGCTGGTTTGTGGGCTTTTGCACCACCGCCATTTTGTTCTATTACTCAGTGGTTTGCGGCTGGAGTCTGAAATATTTTTTGCTGGCTGTGCAGGGAAAAATCTTTACGATCAATCATGAACAGATGTGGCAGTCGTTTACACATTTTAATCCGGAAGCGCTACTCTATCATTTTGCGGCCATCGCCCTGGGCGTTTTTATAATTTACCGCGGCATTGTACGGGGTGTGGAGCGATTTTCTAAAATTATTGTGCCGTTGTTGTTTGTGCTTTTGCTGCTGGCTGCGGTGCGGGCTATAACGCTTCCAAATGCAGAAATCGGTCTGCATTATTTTTTTAGAATAGAAATGCACCAGTTCTTGAACTATCGCCTCTGGCTGGATGCCCTTTCGCAGTCGGCCTGGTCCACCGGGGCGGGCTGGGGCCTGCTTTTAACTTACGCCATTTACGCCCGCAATCAGGAGAACATTGTGAGCAATTCTTTTCTTACGGGCATTGGCAACAACCTGGCATCGATTCTGGCCGGGTTGGCCATCATTCCCACGGTTTTTGCGCTTTCTGCAAATCTGGATCAAGCTCACGAGGTTCTGGGAGCCGGAAATCAGGGCCTGGCCTTTATTGCCCTGCCACAGTTGTTTGAAAAGATGCCCGCCGGTCTGTTTTTTGTTTCGGTCTTTTTCCTTTCGCTCTTTTTTGCCGCTCTTTCCAGTCTGATCTCCATGATCGAACTGGCTACGCGCGTTTTAATGGACTTTGGCCTGAAGAGAAAAAGAGCCGTGTTGAGCATCGGATTGGCCACTTTTCTGTTCGGCGCCCCCTCGGCTCTTTCACTCGAATTCTTTAATAATCAGGACTGGGTGTGGGGGCTGGGCCTATTATTAAGCGGCCTGTTTTTTGCATTCGTTGTAAACTGGATTGGGGTGGAAACCTTCTTGAGCGAATGGGTAAATTTAGATTTAAAACGCCGTGGGTTAAAAATTGGCGGAACGATTTTGTTCAAATTTTTAATTCCCCTGCAGTTTGTAGCCATGCTGGGCTGGTGGTTCTGGCAGGCGATTCAGTGGAACCCTGAAACATGGTGGCATCCCTTGCGTACGTACAGTCTGGGGACGACCCTCCTGCAATGGATGGCGGTTATTGCAGCAGGGCTGTGGGCAACAAAACATTTTGTCAGGTGGCTTGCGGCGGTAAAAGAAACTGAATAGGAGCGTGTGCGGGCGATGTGAAAGACGTGCGCCGTAAAATCTTGAAATTAATTGATGTTGGGAGAAGAGAGGATGAAGACACCCGTACAGGTGTTAAAAGAAATTGATGAAAATCGCATCGATTCCGTTTATTTTTTAGTTGGCGGAGAAAAGTTCTTCCACGATCAGGTGATTAATGCGCTTTCACGCAAGTTATTTACCGATCGTGGCAGTCGCGATCTCAATGAAATCACACTCTACGGAACGGAAAATACGCAGTCGGAAGTGCTGTCGCAGTTTAGCGCCTATCCCATGCTGGCAGACAAAAAACTGGTCATTGTGCGCGAATTCAATAAAATGAAAATAGAAGACGATGCGACGTTCAAGAAATATCTGACAAAGCCTCCAAAATTTTCGGTTCTTGTCTTGTGCGCCAGCGAAGCGCCTCGAAACAAATTTTTTAAATCTCTGGCAGAAGCAGCCACGGTGGTGGATTGCAAACCCATCCGCGAAAATCAACTGCCGGAATGGGTAAAACAATATTGCCACACACTGGGGCGGGGGATTGAAGACCAGGCGATTCATTTTTTAGTGGCCAATGTGGGCAATGATATTTTGACGTTAAAGAACGAAATCGAAAAAGTGATCAGCTTTAAGACAGACGAAGGGCCGATTACCGTTGATGATTTACACGAGACCTCCGGCGTTTACCGTGAGGCCAATATTTTTGCCCTGCAAAAAGCGTTGGCCCAGCGCCAGCTTGGCAAAAGTTTGAATATTACACATCAATTAATGGAAGCCGGAATCGATCCGACAATGATAAATGCGGTCTTATTCGCCTTTTTCAGAAAATCGTTAATGGCTGCATCGTTGAGGCGCCAGGGATTGAACATCCGGCAGGTCGCTCAAAAGATGAAAATGGCAGATTTTCAGATGCGCGATATTAATGTTGTTTTGCAAAAATACAATTTCGACCAGATTAAGAAGGCGATTAAATTATTAAACGATTTTGATCTGGCGCAGAAGGGAATTAAGTCTTCCAGTTTACAACATTTGGAACTTTTGTGTTACCAGATTTGCAGATTGTAATTTTGGAGTGTATTTTTAAATAAAGCAAGAATAAAAAAGGTTTCTGCCGACGAGAAGAATTCTGAATGTTGTGAATCGATCGCGAATTATCGAAGATCTGAAGCGAAAGAGGCAGAAATATTAAAATATTTCGGAACTTATTTTTTTTAAGTTGTGTTAAACAGAAAGTTTGTACATGGTAAAAACGGAAAAGGACTTAAAGACAAAGGATTCTCCGACAGACGAAGAGTTAATTGCCCGTTTTCAGCAAGGCGATAATTACGCCTTTGATTTGCTGGTAAAACGCTACAAAGATCCTTTGATGAATTTTGTATTTCGCTTTGTCGGAGAAAGAGAAGAAGCGGAAGATATAGTCCAGGAGACATTTTTAAGGCTATTTAAAAACAAGCACTATTATCGCGAAATAGCCAAGTTCTCGACCTGGATTTACACCATTGCCGGTAATCTGGCAAAAACTGAGCTGCGCAGACGCAGAAGGCGAAAATTACTGTCGATCAGTTCATTCATGACCAGTGAAAAGGATTATGATATTCCGGACGAAGAGAGTAATCCTGAAAGAGAAACCAATACAGTGGTTACCGATAGGATCATCCAGAAAGCGATTGATAAATTGTCGCCGAAATTTAAGCAGGTTATCATCCTGCGCGATATTCAGGGGTTTTCGTATGAAGAGATTGCAGAAATTGTTGGCATTCCTCTGGGAACCGTTAAATCGCGTGTCAACCGGGCACGATTAAAATTGCAAGAGGACCTAAAACATTTGATGAATGAACAATAAATCAGGGAGAGATAGCCTATGATCAGTTGTGATACTGCAAAACGGATGTTATCCGATTACATTGAGAGTAACCTCCCATCTGAAGATCAAGCCGCAGTGGATGATCATCTAAATCATTGTGCGGAGTGCAAGCACGTTTTCGACGATGTCATGTTTCTCACCGTAAAGCTGCGACAATTGCCTCCCATTACGACTTCAGAAGATTTTGATTCGCAATTACGATTAAGGATTTCCGGAGAGTTTTCCAGTGAATCGCCTTCGACATTCAACAAACGAAGCTTAACCTTTGGGCTGTCTGGCGCCGCGTTAATTGCCATGATTACCTTTTTTGTTCTGACGACACTCAATACGCCCACAATTACGGTGCAAGAAACGGCAACACCCGGGAGGATGGCACCTCAGCAACAACAAATGGCGTCTCCCATTCTGGCTCAACCATCCATCACCAAGTCGAATATGCGTACTTTTCAGAATCGACAGGATACGGTTAAAAATAATCCGGCTGTGATTGATAGGGACCAGCTCAAATTGGTTGACCAGGAAAAGCACTAAGTTTTGAATAAAAGGATTGTAGCTGGCAATCCTTTTATTTTATTATCCCGCCATTGCCTTAAGTACTTGTATTTCAGTAAATTTATTCTTAATTTAACAGGCTTTATTAAGGTATGAGTTCATCGGTGGTTTATTTTGTCGTTCTTTTTTTGTTAACGTTTGTTGGCATTTTTGTCAATCCGGAATCCTGGGGAGCCTGGGGCCGGCTATTGTTCAAGATTTCGCTCTTTGGCGGGATCAGCGTTATGCTTTATCGTTTATGGAGCGAATATCAGGATGAAACAGAAGAAGATGAGAGTGAAGTCCCTGATGAGCAGCAATTAACCAGAAATCAGAGTCCGTTCTTTGACAACCAGGCGGCCTTGTTTTCCCGGGCCCTGCAAAAGAATCCGGAAGTGATGGATCTATTAAAGAAACAATTTTCGGTGATCTGGAACTTGATTCTGCCTCACAATGGATTTTTACTTTTAATGCTACCCAAACGGGAAATCGTCCTTTTACACAAAATAGTACGGAACGATATCTTTCGTTCTCCTAAAAATAAACCGATTCCCGTTTTAAATTTGATCGATAGCGCGCAGGGCTTTTTAGTGGAAAACCACGTGCAAAACGGATCCAATCTGATCCCGTTTTATGTTCCACAGTCCTATGTTCCGCGTTCTTTTCTGGCCTTTCGTACCGAGCTGGCAGAGGAGCTGTATTTGTACTGGTTGTTTGATGCGGAGCTGGCAGATTTTTTTAATGAAGAAGACCGGGCTACTCTTAACAAGATTAATGACCTGACCATGACGTATTTATCAAATGTCTTAATCATGGAAAAACTGAAAGAGGAAGCCCACGAAAAAAGCAAGATGCTTGAGCTGATGGAGGAGGTCGCATCCACCAAAAGTTTAAGAACGGCCGTTGAAAGATTTTGCGACTTTTTGGTGCATGAATTCCAGGCCAGCAAACTGACTATCGCCTTCAGGAAAGATTTTGACCTGAACCAGGCGCGCGGTATGGTGTTTTATGCTATCGGCAAAGAAGACCCATTCAAGGCCGGAACCGAATTTGTGCTTGAAGAGGGATTGAACGGCTGGGTAATATTGAAAAATCGCCCCTATTTACTGGATGATATTGAGAAGGGCGAATACTTTGTGCCGCGTTTCAGCCGCCAGGAAAAAACTAATTACGGCCTGCGGGCCTTTTTATCGGTGCCTGTTGAATATCAGGAACAGGCCATCGGTATGGTCACCCTGGAAGATGAAAAATCCGGGAAATTTAAAACAACAGACAAAGAGCGCCTTCAACGATATACGGCGCTATTTTCGAATGCAATAAACCGATTAATATATGAAAAACAAGTTGGAGGATAAATGGCAAAGAAACAAGATTTTGCAAGCAAAACGATGAAATCCAAACACGGCAAAACCTGTCCCGTGTGCGGCGAGGCGTACACCTATGTTAAAGTGGTAAATACCGAACCAAGCCAAAAAGAAGGCTCTTATCGTTTTGCCGAGCAAATTGTTGCGGTTTGCAAATGCAATGAAAAAGAAGTGTACGCTTAAGCGCGTATTATCTGGCCGTTTCACCATAGCCCTGTCGTTTTGGATGGGGCTTTTTTTTGCTGAAATGCACGACGATTGAAACGTGAGATCGCTTTAAAAAGGATAATTTGTCATTTTTTAGTAGAATAATATTGTGTCCACCCGCTCTGTCTTTTCCATGAACGTTTGCAGTGAGTTTTATGGATTCGTGCCTCCGAAATTTTTGCCTTGATTTTTATGCCGTGCCATAATTAGTTTGTAGGTAAATTAATAACCAACGATCATTACGGTAGGTGCACAAATGAAACAAAAGACCTTGATTGTGTTTTTGAGCGTATTAATGACTTCTTGCTACTACGCCCCCAAACCCCTTTACCTGCTGGAAGCCGAAAAAGATCAGGGATTCTGGCTGTGGGGAAAGTATTACCAGGTGCAGCGCAAGGACAGCTTAGAAGTTGCGCTTGCTTTCGACCGCTCCTGGCAGGATTATTACGTATTCAATGTGTTTATTGTCAATGGCAAACGAAAGCCGGTGGTGATATCTCCGGAAAATTTCTTTTATCAAACGGCCATGATAAGTGATAAGAAGATTGTCGTCGAACGGACACTGGCGGTGAATCCCGAACAACAGCTACAAAAAATTTATCTGCAGCAAGCGCGGGAGATAGCCCATTACAAAACAGAACAGGGCAACAGAGCGCTTGTTTCTTTTTTTGAATCTTTGAGCGATCTGGCCGCTGCAGATGACGACGAACGCACAAAGTCTTTAAACGCCTTAGAACGAGATGTGGAGGATGTTAAAAGCAATCTGGAGCATGATAAAACCTTGCGTTCCATCAATCAACTGCGCAGGCAATGGGCTGATCAGGCATTGCGTAAAACCACATTGCCGCCGGGATTCCAGATTCAGGGGAATCTCTTTTTCCCGGTCAACGCCAGATCCTCTAAAATCATTATCCATTTTTCGCATGAAGATGTGGATTTCTCTTTCAAGTTCAAACAAATCGTTAAAAACAGCGTCCCATAATTAAAATTTAAAACTAACGTTGTTAAGGAGGCTCGTTTTGCCCAGAATGGTTTCAGCCTTTTTTTTGGCTGTGTTTTGGTGTTCTATTGTTTTAGCCGCCGCGCCCGATACACTGCTGATAAAAACCGAAAAGCACAAAGGATTTGGCCCCTTCAGGCACGGCGTACATCCCTTAAAAGCATTGGAAAAGGATAACCCATGGTATCATGCGCAGCCTGAAATTAAAGGGATTCCTGACAGCCTTGAAAATTTATTGGTCGCCTATGAAGAGGTGGATTTTCTGCAACATGCCTATCAAAGTTTTAAAAACGGGAAAATACCAGAGGAGCGGTATCAATCTTTGCAAAAGATGAGTGCATTCGATGCGGGCATGAATTTTGTCTCGGACAAACCTTTAAAGGTATTGATTCCTGTGGCTGCTGGATTTGATAGTAAGGGGCGGCTAGTTGTCATTGCGGATAGAAATAACAATTATGATCTGAGCGATGATCCTGCCTACGTTGTTCCTACTAAACTGCCGGGACAGTTATACTGGGGAAGGTACCACGACGGCCTACCGTTTGCGATCGATTACGAGTATTTTGATGGTAGTCAGATAAAAAAGGGGACAACATGGCTATATGTGGATTATGATTTTTCGACCTATCATCTTCCCGATTCAGCGCTTAAAAAAAGGCCGCTGCAAATTGCGACAAACTTTGCTGAATACCGCTCAGGAAGATTTGAATTAAACGGCAGCAAATATGAGCTGGTCATTTATAATAGCCGCCCTGTTTATCGAGGCTCCACTCGTTTAAAAATTAAGAAGATTTCAAAAAATGATTACCGTGCGAACTATTCCAATGAAATTAAAGTCGGTGAAAAAATACAAATAGGCGATGTTTTCTACCGCTTTGAAAAGGTGTTAAGGGCGGGAGAATATGTTAAACTGGTCAAAGTCTCGGAGGTTGAAAAAGATTCTGGCGTTGAGGTAGGATTGCAGGCCCTACCTTTTTCGGCAGCAGCGCTGGATGGCAAAACAATCGATCTGAAAGCGCTGCGAGGAAACTATGTTTTGCTCAATTTCTGGGGAACGTGGTGCAAACCGTGTGTTTCTGAAATTCCATTATTAAAGGAAATTTATCAAACCTATTCCGATAAAAATTTTAAATTTATTGGCATTGCCAACGATGAACGAATAAAGGTAAAAAAATTTGTAGAACAGCATAAAATTCTCTGGCCGCAAATTGTGCAGGAAACGTCTAAAGAAATCATTAACCTGTATCAGGTAAAATCATATCCGACTACGTTTTTGATTGATCCTGAAGGCAAAATTATTGAAAAAAAAATCAGAACCCAAAGACTGAAACAAAAATTAAAAGAAATCTTCGCTTTTTAAGCGGCAAGCAGGAGTAAAATTAATGAGGTAATATTTTACTATCGCTTAAGTGAATGGTAAAATGAGTTCTGAAAAATATCTTAACTTCCTCAACCAGTCTTAGACATGCGCAATGGGACTAAGTAAGAATTTTATTGACAAAGGCGTTGTTATTGGTATGGGGATGCAAGCGATTCTACTCTTTACTTCTCTGATCTATTTGATTAAATTCTACCAGTAAACAGAGCGAATCCCATGACAGTCAAAGAAACAGCGCCCAGATATGCATTGAAAAAGAAGGTGTTTACCTATCAGGATTATCTAAACCTGCCTGCTGACGACTCCCACTATCAGTTGATTAGAGGAGAGTTGGTTATGACGCCAGCTCCTAAAATTGTCCATCAAAGAGTAAAGCACGCCTTGATTTCACCTGTGTCAGCCCAACGTTCTGGCGAAGTGTTTGGCGCCCCCTGTGACGTTTACCTCGACGAATACAATGTGTTACACCCGATATACTCTTCATTGCCAAAGAAAATCAAAAAATAATCACAGAAGACAACATTAAAGGCGCGCCGGATTTAATTATAGAAATTTTATCGCCTTCCAGCGCCTATTACGATCTGGTGGGAAAAAAGGAGTTGTACGAACAATTCGGGGTAAAAGAGTACTGGATTGTCGACCCCAAAAAACTGCGCACAGAACGACAGAGGAACATTGTCTCCACAATCATAAAAGATCTGCAGATAAACTTAGGAACCATCTTCTCTCAGGTCTGATATTTTCGTTTAACTTAAAAATATTTGAAATCTACTTTAATATTTTCATTCGAAACAACCATGATGGCCACGGATTTTGCCTTGCCGTAACGCGGCTGGCTGGCGCTGCCCGGATTGACAAACAAAATATCTTTAAAGCGCGCCTGTTCTGCGCGGTGTGTATGGCCGAAAATGACCACATCGACATTTTTGTCCATCTTAAACAATTGAAAGGCAAAGGTCTTTGGCGAACTCACGATGTGTGTCAGGCAGACGTAGAATTTTTGCAGCCTGAAAAAATTCATGCGCTTATAGCGGCTAACCAGCGGAAAACGATCGCTGTTGCCGTAAACGGCTTTAACCGGCGCAATGGCCGAAAGCTCGGCAATGACCTGTTCATTACCGATATCGCCGGCATGAAGGATGAGCTCCACGCCTTCAAAAATGGAAAAAACTTCCGGCGCCAGATAGCCGTGCGTATCTGAAATCAGTCCGACTTTCAATTTACCTCAGGGCCTTTCTAAAACTCCACCTAATTTTCGATCTTCTCTTTTCAGTAATAGCGCAAAAAACAGGCCAAATAATCCCAGGCTGGCAAACATTAGCATGCTTGCCGTGTAGCTGTGCGTTTTATCGCGCAGCATGCCGTTCAAATATGGGAACAGGGCCAGGCCGATGTTCTGTATGAAGGTAATTAAACCAAAGGCGGTGCCCACCAGTTCTTTTTTAACGATCAGCGGCACCGAGGGCCACATGGCGGCCGGAACCAGCACAAAGGCCGCGCCAAGAATGAGCATCGAGTAGGCAGGATAAACATGGGTTAAGCCCATCATGAGATAGCTGGGAATCATCAAAAGAGAGCCAAAGATCATTAACGTGGCGCGTTTGCCCACTTTATCCACCAGCTGACCGGCAAAAGGGGCCAGCACCATGGAAGCGAAAATAATGATCGAAGAGATGCCGCCGGCGGTGCTGAACATGTGCAGAAAGTTGTTAAAGGCCTGGTTAAAAAATCCGCCTCCGGTGGGCGCCACGCGGGCAATACCCCATTTATCGACAAAGAAATCTGTGGAAAGAGCGGTAAATGGAAAGATGGCCGAATAAAACAATACGCACAACATGGCAATGTACCAGAAAGCCGGACCAAATTTCTTCACATCGCTTAAGACCAGTTTTTCTTCGGCGCCAGTCTCTTCCAGCTCCAGCGCTTTTTCGCCGTAACGATCCATCAAAACGTAAACGATATTGGAAATCAGCGAAAGCAGGCAGAACAACATGGCCGCAATCAGCGCATAACGATAACCGCCAAAGTGGTGAACGATCAATTCGCCGGTATTAAAGCTGAATAACGTTCCCAGACGGCTGATGGTTAAGGCAATGCCGAAGGAGAGAGCCAGCTCTTTGCCTTTAAACCAGCGCGCAAGAATGGCCGACTGGGCGACGACCAGCGGCTCCGAACCGGCGCCAAAAATAAAGCGGCCAGCAAAAACCAGCGGCAGGCTCCCGCCAAAAGCGACCAGCAACGAACCCAAAAAAACCAGCGTGGAAAAGATCATGCTGGCCATACGCGTGCCCAATTTATCGATTAAAAAACCGCCAATCAGCACCGACATTATGGCGGCAATGCTGTAAACGGTGTACAGCGTTCCAACAGTTTCGCGCGAGGCGCCAAGATCCTTGATAAGGGTGGGCGCAATTGCTCCGATAATGTCGTAAGCAAAGTAGCTGCCAAATGTGAGCATGGAAACAAAAAACAAAACAGTAAAACGATAAACACGAGAAGCCGGATTTAGCCATCCCCTGGCTATGGTTGTCGATTGACCGGTCATGTTTTTCCCTTTCTAAAAAAAGCATTAGACGTAAAAATTACGAATCCAGCGATGCCTGGCTAATGTTTTTATCAGGTCTTCGGGCAGCGCCCCTTTTTCAACCGCCCGAATATTAGACAGTAAATGTTCCATTTTACGAACGCCCGGGATAACGGTGGTAACGGCGTCAAAAGAGATAACAAAACGCAAAGCCGCCTCTGCAAGGGATTCCGTTGTATCGGCAACATCTTTCATGATTTCCTGAACGCGCTGCCAGACCTGCTCCTTTCGATCGTCGCGAAAATAGCGGTTGCGAAAGTCCTTTTTGGGAAAGGTGGTTTCCGGACGGACATTGCCGGTGAGCGCGCCTTCGTCGAACGGCACGCGGGCGATGACGCTGATGTTGTTCTTCAGGCAGTAGGGGAATAGTTCATCCGCAGGAGACTGATCAAACAGGTTAAAGATCACCTGGAAAGCATCTATTAAACCGCTTTCAGCCGCTTTGATCCCGTTGGTGGGTTCATGGTCATTCATGGAAATGCCGAAAAAACGCACCTTGCCCTCTTTTTTCAGGCGTAAAATGGCTTCTTTCCATTCGTCCCTTTCGGCCCAGGCGTCCGACCAGACGTGAAATTGTTGCAGATCGATGTAATCGCGCTTAAGATTGCGCAGACTGCGTTCGGTGATTTGAATGATGTGATCCGCAGGAAAGCAGTCTTCCAGTTTATAGGAATCTTTGGCCGGCCAGCGAAAGTTTTTAGGAGGGATTTTGGTGGTAATGAACAGATCGGCAGCCGCCTCCTTTTCCACTTCGCCCAACAACTTTTCGCTATGCCCCATCCCGTAAACCAACGCCGAGTCAAAAAAATTGATTCCCTCATCAATGGCTTTGTGCAACACGCGTTTGGATTCTTTGTCGTCGGCACCAATCCACATGGTTTTACCCATGCCCCAGGTGCCCACGCCCAGGCGTGATACTTTTTGCTCGGATTTGTCAAATTGACGGTATTCCATTTTCCGTTACTCCCAATCGAACTGATTAATAGTATTCGAAAAATCAATATGATGCAAAAATTTGCTTAAAACAGGGCCATGATTTTAGCCCAGATAATCATCAAAATCATGGCAAAGGGATAAACCGTTGCGTACAGAATGATCGGTCGCTGCGATTCGGTCATGCTTGCGGCCGCGGCCAGGCCGGGGCTGGAGGTCATCCCACCGCTGATGATGCCCATCAGGTCGAGTAAGTACAGTTTGTATTTTTTTCGCGCCCAGATAGAAACTAAAACCATGGGCAACACGGTAATCAGGGCGCCCATTAAAATGAGTTTGGGGCCGGAGGTCTGAACTACCTGCACCACTTCTGCGCCGGCCTTAGTGCCCACCACCGCCAGGAAAAATGTTAGCCCC
The DNA here is from genome assembly GCF_001886815.1 of Caldithrix abyssi DSM 13497. Classification (GTDB taxonomy): domain Bacteria; phylum Calditrichota; class Calditrichia; order Calditrichales; family Calditrichaceae; genus Caldithrix; species Caldithrix abyssi. The sequence continues at coordinate 205,770 of NZ_CP018099.1, read as the reverse complement.
AGGTCGCGCATGAAGGTAATAATGGGCACCGGCACCTGCCAGATGACCGGCCCCACCTTGCCACGGTTGCTGAGGAAAAGTCCGGCAAACAAAACCCCGCCGGTAAGGCCCAGGCTAAAGGAAAAGATACGGCCGATGGAAAAAGGAACCAACCCGATTAATACGCCGATCAAAATGCCCATAGTTATGGCAAACACATCGCCGTATTCTATTTTTCTCATTTCGTCGCCAAACAACTGGCGAATTTGCTCCATCTGGTCTGCCTCGCCCACCACGCGAACGCGATCGCCCCATTGTAATTTCAGTCCGGGCTCTGCGGTAAATTCAAGACCGCCGCGTCGGACGCGCGTTATATTGGCGTTAAACCGTTGGCGCAGATTTAATTCGCTGATGGTCTTTCCCACTATATCGCGATTGGTTAAAATGAATTTGCGCGATTCAAAGCGGCTGACATCAGGCAGTGGCTGTTCGCTCTCTTTACCTAAAAAGGGAATAACCGCTTTAATCTGCGCCTCCTCGCCTATGATGCGCACCACGTCGCCCACGTGTAATTCGGTGTCCGGCCCGGGAATGACGATTTTTCCTTTTTGCGAAATGCGCGAGATGACGGTGCCAGTTGTCTGAAAGAAATGTAGATCGGCTAAGGTTTTGCCTTCCAGCGCCTGATTGGTGATGACCACCTCTTTGCGTAAAATGGGTTTTTTCTGCTTTTGTTCTTCCTGTGTTATCTTTTGATCTTCTTCTTTAATACTGCTGCGAAAAATGACGGGCATTAATTTAATGAACAGGATGACGCCAATCACGCCAAAACTGTAAGCCAGGCCATAGCCGGTAGAAGTAAGGGTGGAACCGGTTGCTTCCTGGGCGGCGGCCAGCCCGGGCGTGCTGGTCAGGGCGCCGGTGAACAGGCCGACGGCCAGGGCCGTGTTCACGTCCAGAAGCTTTGCCAGAATAAGTGTTAAAATGGCCCCGGATGAGATGAGAACGAGTACGATCAAATTGAGTTGAAAGCCCTGTTTTCTGGAAATGTTGAAAATTGAAGGACCGGCCTGCAAACCAATGGCATAAATAAACAATATCAATCCCAGTGTCTGAAACTCCCCGGGCAGGCGGAAGCCGAAGTGGCCAAAAGCCATGGCAACAAAAAGAATGCCAGATGTTTCCAGAGAGAAATTAAAAAGACGAATTCTGCCCAACAAAAATCCGAAAACGATAATCAGAATCAATAAAAAAACGGCGTGACTGTGTAAATAGGCTGAAACTTCCATTTATCTCATTGTCCCCTGTTTATTTCGAAATTTGTTTTGTATTAAACTTAATATCTTAAACCGAATAAACAAAGTTTTTAAAACCATAGTTCGCAATTTTTTTTGATTTATTTAAAGAGTTTTACGCTATGGTTGCAAATACGCGGCTAAAAAACTCAGAAGTGATCCTAAAACAAAGCGCAAAGTACGACAGGACTTAACAGCGTAATATGTAACGCGCGACGTGTAATGATTTACCTCCGTAAACCAAAGTGTTTATAATCAACGATCAATCTCAAAAAATGTAAACAATGAGATCAATTCATCATGCGTTTCGTATTTACAAAACTTTTTACGCGCTAAAGCGCTCAATCTATTGAAGTAAGCACGCTAAACTTGTACACTCTTATACCTTTTCCCTTTCGCTCTTTCCCAATCAACCATTCAACCAATTAACTATTCAACCACCTGGTAGCCCTCACCCCCTGCGACCACTGCTTCTATTTGAGAATGAGCGCCAGAATGGCAAACAGATCGATCGCCAGCAAGGTCGGGCTTACCTCTTGCTTTTTACCGGTCAACAACTTGATGGCCGTCCAGCTTAAGAATCCCCAGATAATGCCCTGCGTAATGGAATAGGTCAACGGAATTAGAATAAAACTCAGAAAGGCCGGGATGGCATCATCATATTTAAACCAGTTGATTTTTGCCACCGGCTGCATCATAAAAACGCCCACCAGCACCAGCGCCGGAGCCGTGGCAATGGCCGGCACAATGGAGAGCAGCGGCGAAAAAAACATAAAGGGCAAAAACAGCAACCCCGCCACCACGGCGGTTAATCCCGTCCGCCCGCCTTCTTCAATACCCGCTGCCGATTCAATGTAACTGGTTCCCGAGCTTGTGCCCAAAATGCCGGAAATTAAGGTGGCAAAGGCATCGACAATCAGCGATTGTTTGATATTGCGCGGTTCTCCGTTTTCATCTAAAAGACGTCCGGCTTCGGCCACGCCAATAAATGTGGATAAGCTGTCGAATAGATCGGTAAACAAAAAGGCGAAAATAACCGGCAAAAAGGCCAGCTTCAGCGAACCATATAAATCCAGACTAAAGATCAACGAAAAATCGGGACGGGACATAAAACCTTTTAACTCGACCAGGGTAGGCTGACCAAACAAAGCCGTGGCGTCGCCCCAAAATCTCCCGATAGGCCAGGCCAGCAAAGTGGTAAAAATAATGCCCATGACCAGGGCGCCATGCACCCTCCTGGCCACCAGCACGGCCGTAAAAAGCAAGCCGATTACAAAGGTCAACGTAACGCTGTTTAAATCGCCTATGGTTAAAATAGTCGCCGGACTGGAAACAATAAATCGGGCGTTTTCCAGACCGATTAAGCTGATAAACAATCCGATGCCCCCGGCCAGCGCAAAACGTAATTGCCGCGGAATGGCCCTGACAATGTAAGTTCTGATATTGAAAACAGAGAGTAAAACAAATATCACTCCTGACCAGAACACCGCGCCCAGAGCCGTTTGCCAGCTAACATCCATCGCCAGCGCCACCGAATAGGTAAAAAAAGCGTTTAACCCCATGCCCGGGGCGATTAAAATCGGGTTTTTAGCGTAAATGCCCATGGCAATGCTGCTGAAGGCGCTGACCAGCACCGTGGCTGTTAAAACGCCGCTAAAGGGCATGCCGCTTTTACTTAAAATGGCTGGATTCACAACAATAATGTACATGGAAGCCAAAAAAGTGGTGATTCCTCCGATGATTTCATTCCTGAGCTCAAAGCGCTCTCCCTCAACGCAGAACAATCTCTGCAACATGCTGCCTCCCCATTCATGGTGAACAAAAAGCATTTTAATAAAAATAAACGCCTTTTTCAAAACATTGAATCTTGCATCGCATACTTTGTCAACGTAATGCCTGGTTACTTGATTGGGCAAAGAATCCCTTACATCTTTTGGAGGAAAACGGTCAAAAGTGTAAGAGTTGATTGGCAAATTCAAAAATCCCGAAGGGATTAAATGAAAATAGCCCACCGTTTCAACGGTGGGTAAAAGGCAACACCAAAAGCCACCATCTTTTCGGCGGGGACGAAATCGGAAACCGTTTCAACGGTTTACGCGATTTAACAACCGATCAACATCTTTCATTATTAGGCGCTTTCCCTTCGCGTCGAACGTTTTTTGACCAAACCAGGATGCCGGAACACCCTTGGGAAAAATTGCCCACCGGAAACCGCCACCTCTCCTAAGATTGCGGTGAGGCCAAATCCGGAAAACGCCTGTCCCGCGTAGCTTAATCCCCTCTTTAAACTGCAGGTCATTATTCGAAGAATTGCAAAAAACTTACATATCGAGCAAGAATAAAACTCGCTTCAACAACAAATTGGCCTTTATTTTTTTATTTTGTAAATTACGCCTGAACTTTGCGAAAAATAACGGGAGACATAGCATGGAATTAAAAGAAGCCTTTTTAGAACTTATACGCCGGGCTGCGACAGATCTGCCGCCCGATGTGGAAGCGGTTCTGCAAAAAGCCTACGAAAAAGAAGACGACAACACGCCTGCAAAGAATGTTTTTGCCACCATTCTGGAAAACGTTAAACTGGCCCGCAAACAGAGCACGCCCATCTGTCAGGACACGGGTTCCCTGGTATTTTACATCGACTATCCGGAAGGCGGACAGGAACGCACCTATCGCGAAGCCATTGAATGGGCGGCCGTGGAGGCAACCAATCGTCAATACCTGCGCCCCAATGCGGTTGACCCCATCAGCGGTAAAAATTCGGGCAATAATCTGGGTATTAATGCCCCCTACATTCACTTTCACCAGTGGCAAAAAGACGAAGTACGTGTTCGATTGCTGCTAAAGGGCGGCGGTAGCGAAAATGTAGGCGCGCAGTACAAACTGCCCCATCCTCCGCTGAACGCCGGCCGTGATTTGAAGGGCGTGCGCAAGGTAATCATCGACGCGGTTAAAAACGCTCAAGGACTCGGCTGTGCGCCCGGCTCTATTGGCGTCGGCATTGGTGGCGGACGTGACACCTCATATGCGCTTTCTAAAGAACAGTTTTTTAGAAAAATGGGAGAGCGCAGCCCAAACCCCGAATTGGCCGAACTGGAAACGCGCCTATTAGAAGAATTGAATCAACTACAAATTGGCCCTATGGGCTTTGGCGGCAAAACTACCGTGTTAGAAGTTTTCATCGCTTCGCAAGCCCGGCATCCGGCCACCTACTATGTTTCTGTTTCTTACAACTGCTGGGCCTATAGACGCAAAACCATGACCATCAAAAACGGCGAGGTGCGTTATGACGATTAAATTAACAACTCCGATCTCAGAAGAAGAAATCAAAAAATTGAAAGTGGGCGACACGGTTCTGCTGTCGGGCGTCATCGTAACCGCCCGCGATCAGGCCCATAAATTAATGGTCGAAGAAAAACCCGATTTTGTGCGGCCTTATTTGAAAGAATCGGTCATTTATCATTGCGGGCCCGTGGTGCGTAAGGATGAATACGGGAACTGGCAGTTTGTCTCTGCAGGCCCCACCACCTCGGCGCGCGAAGAACCCTACCAGGCAACGGTAATTGGCGAGTACAACGTGCGCGGCGTCATCGGCAAAGGCGGCATGGGACCTAAAACGGCCGAAGGCCTTCAAAAATACGGCGCAGTTTACTTCCATGCTGTAGGCGGCGCCGGAACGCTAATCGCCAATCGCGTTAAAAAGGTCATCAACGTCTTCAAATTAGAAGAATTCGGCACGCCGGAGGCCTTCTGGGTAATTGAAGTGGAAGATTTTCCGCTGGTAGTCACCATGGATGCCCATGGTAACAGCATCCACAAGGAAATACTGGAAAAATCTTCCCGCATTGCCGAACAACTGATCAATCAATAATTCTTTATTCTGTCTGGAATTTTTAACTCCTGTTCTGCATTTTATTGTGCAAAACAGGAGTTTTTTTTAAAAGAAAGGGAACACCATGCGTAAAGAAAAAGACGCACTGGGCGAAGTTCTGGTGCCGGAAGATAAATATTACGGCGCGCAAACACAGCGGGCGTCAGAAAATTTCAACATAGGCAACGAACGTTTTCCCCAGGAGTTCATTCAGGCGCACGCCATGGTTAAAAAAGCCGCCGCACGCGTTAACCACCGCCTTGGCTTACTCGACGCGCAACGGGCTCAGTGGATCGAACAAGCCGCAGATGAGGTGATTGCCGGCAAATTCGATCAGCACTTCCCGCTGGTTATCTGGCAAAGCGGCAGCGGCACGCAGTTTAACATGAACGTCAACGAGGTGATTGCCAACAGGGCCATCGAGCTGGCCGGCGGACAGATCGGCAGCAAGTCGCCCGTGCATCCCAACGACCATGTAAACATGTCGCAATCGACCAACGACACCATTCCCACATCCATGCACATTGCCTCCGCACTCTCTTTAAAAAAGCATCTACTCCCCGAACTGAGCGCCCTGCAAAAAGAGCTGGAGCGCAAAGCAGTGGAATTTGCCGCCATTGTAAAAATCGGTCGTACTCATCTGCAGGACGCCACCCCTCTCACACTGGGTCAGGAGTTCTCCGGATTTGCGGCCCAAATCGAAATGGCGCGTGAAGCCATAGAAAATACAACCGATCATCTTTATGAACTGGCCATCGGCGGAACCGCGGTGGGCACCGGACTCAACACCAAACAGGGCTACGACCGCCTGATGGCAGATGAACTGTCTAAAATTACCGGCCTGCCCTTTAAGGTTTCACGCAATAAATTTGCCGCGCTGGCCGCGCACGACGCCATCGTGGAACTTTCCGGCGCCTTAAAAACACTGGCTGCCGCTCTGATGAAGATCGCCAACGACATCCGCTGGCTGGGCAGCGGGCCACGAAGCGGACTCGGCGAGCTCATTTTACCGGCCAACGAACCGGGAAGCTCCATCATGCCAGGTAAAGTCAATCCCACACAAAGCGAGATGGTGACCCAGGTGGTCTGCCAGGTGTACGGCAACGATGTAACCATCGGCATGGCCGGTTCTCAGGGAAACTTTGAGTTAAATGTCTTTAAACCACTCATGGCTTACAACATTCTGCAGTCCATTCGTCTGCTGGGCGACGCCTGCCGATCGTTCCGCGAGCGGTGCATTAGCGGCATCCAGCCCAATCGTAAAAAGATCGACCAGAACCTGAAAAATTCGCTCATGCTGGTTACGGCCTTAAATCGCCATATTGGCTACGACAAAGCCGCTGAAATCGCCTTAAAGGCCTGGCGGGAAGACAAAACCCTTAAACAGGCCGCGCTGGAACTGGGTTATTTGAGCGAAAAGGAGTTTGACGCCTGGGTTAAACCGGAAGAGATGATCGCGCCGGAGAAGTAAAATCTTTGAATAGAAAAAAAAATCGCTCTTCACCGCCGTTGAAGGCGGCGGCTTAGAAGAAAAAACCTTTTAAAAAAAAGCGAGGCTAATCGATGTTAACGAACACAAATTTCAAACGAGTCTTTTCATTTCTCTTCTTTTTTCTCTCCGCTTCTGTCTTTTGGACAGGCTGCCACAATCAGGACAGCGGCTCCGCGCCCCATTTTCAAAACCTGCCCGCCTGGGCTAATGAGGCTGTAGTTTATGAACTATTTGTCCGAGATTTCACCCCACAGGGAACGTTTAAAGCGACTCAAGAAAAAATTCCTTACTTGAAAGAGCTGGGCGTGGACATCGTCTGGCTGATGCCCATCTACCCCATCGGTCAAAAAGGTCGCAAGGGGTCGCTGGGCAGTCCCTATTCGGTGCAAAATTACTACGAAGTCAATCCCGAGTTCGGCACGAAACAAGACTTTAAAAACCTGGTCAGGGCCATTCATCAGGCCGGTTTAAAAATAATCATCGGTTTTGTGCCTAACCACAGCGCCAACGACTACGTGGAAATGGCCCAACATCCCGACTGGTTTATGCGCGATCAAAACGGAAAGTTTACGCGCGAGGTTCAAGACTGGAGCGACATCACCGATTTTAATTACGACAACCCCGACCTGCGCAAACACATCATCGAAATATTAAAATACTGGATTCGCGAATTCGATATCGACGGTTATCGCTTTGATGTAGCCGGCATGGTTCCCGATGATTTCTGGCGGCAGGCCGTTCCTGCAATGCGCTCAGTAAAGGAAGAGTTGTTCTTGCTGGCCGAATGGGAAGATCACAAATTCATTGACTTCGGATTTTCTGCAGATTACAACTGGAAGATGCTGCATGCTTTTCAGGACCTGCAAACCCATTCCAAAACAGTCGGGCAGATGCTCGAAATTTATCAAACCAAATACGAACAATACTTTCCCGAAGGACGTTTTCTCAGTTTCATCGAAAACCATGATGAACAACGGGCCGTAAAAAAATTTGGCATAGATCGGCTGGAACCTTACGCCGCGTTCATTTTCACCACGCCCGGCCTGCCCCTGCTGTTTATGGGGCAGGAGTTCGGCGACACCAACTACAACGCTTCCGCCAGCCTGTTTGAAAAGGTAACCATTAACTGGCAGGGCTTTGATTCTACGCTGTTTTCTTTTTACAAAAAGTTGACAGAGTTAAGGCACGCCTTTCCTTTTAACGCCGGTCAGTGGCAGGTGGTGCACTACGACAATCAAAAGAGAACCCTGGTTTACAGCAATATTTTAAATAATCAGGCCGTTGTGGCGGTATTAAATTTTGATGACAAAACGCAAACGGTTGCATTTGAAATACCAGACACCCTGCATTTTATCATGGACCGACCGGTTGTCGAATGGCTCACGGGCGAAGAGATCAGCCTGCAAAAAACAAATCGCCTGACTATGCAGCCATTTAGCGCCAAAATCCTGGTTGCCATCGATTAAATGTGCACATTTCCTGCTGTTGGATTCCAGAGCAGCAGGAAATTTAAAAGTGTAAAAATTAGTGAGTTTCTTTTAAATCATTCCGAATTCCCGGCCTGGCGGGGTTTGAAAATTTTTGTGCTGCTTTTAAAACTCATCCCCCAGCCATTGATTGGTTGAATAGTTGATTAGTTGAATGGTTGAATAGTTAGCCTGTCATTTCAAACCTGTTTCTGCAAATGTGGTGAATTCCTGCCACCGTTTATGTAGGGGCGAAGGATTTCCAAGAACAATTCAACGATGGTAAGCATTAACTTTAGAATACTTCCTTTGTAGAATCTGTCCCGCCATGGCGGGGTTTGAAAATTTTTGTGCTGTTTTAAAAACTCATCCCCCAGCCCCTTCTCTTTAAAAAAGAGAAGGGGCGTAAATAGCGCCGATTTGCTTAGCTTTAGCCTCAGAATAGTTTGTTGAATCATTTTCTGCGATGGTTGGCGTAATCTGCGAGAAAATTACTTTGCGCACGTTGTGGTTGATTTTGGTTGCGGCTGTGCTGCCTTAGAGTGAACTCATTACTTTTTGTAACTTTTGTCAAACCTTTGACTCTAATTTTAAAGTTTTACTTTTTCTTTACGACCATTTAACCAAAATCACAAAATCAACAGATTGTGATGGCAGTCAATGCGTAAAGGCTGCGATTTAACGAGTTTTAGCCAGAAATTAAAAACAAAAGGAGTTGACCATGAAATTAAAAATTAAAGCTAAGTACAAAATTAAAACCAGATAATATTATCCTAATTACCTTGCCAAACGTGTTGCAGTTTTTCCCTACATTCAACAGCTTTTTTAACTTCAGGAAAGCAGATTTCACAAGATGAAAATTTGGGTTGATGCAGACGCCTGCCCCAGGCCGGTGAAGGAAATCATTTACAGGGCCGCCAATCGCCTCAAAATCAAAACGATTTTTGTTTCCAATCAACCGTTAAAAATCCCGAGCTCCGACTTCCTCTCTTTTAAACATGTTGCCGGCGGCCTGGATGTGGCCGATGGTTACATTGTGGAAGAAATGGCTGAAGGAGATATGGTAATCACGGCGGATATTCCGCTGGCAGCCAGAGTCATCGAAAAACAAGGCTTTGCCTTAAATCCCCGGGGCCAATTGTACACAAAAGAAAATATTGGCTATTTTTTATCGATACGAAATTTTATGGATGATTTGAGAAGTAGCGGTTTAAATGGCACGGGGCCGCCTCCGTTAAGTCAAAAAGACCGTCAAAACTTTGCCAACCAGTTAGACCAGTTCCTTCAAAAGCACCTTCAAAGATAAAGTGAAACGTTTTCAATCCAGCGCCTTAACCTGCCTTTTCTGAAGACTCGCTCCCTGTTCCTCTCTGCCAATAATTATTGATTTTCATACGTTTCGATCTTGTTTTCCATAACGATCAACTCAATGCCCGCTTTTTTAAAGAGGTCTCTGGTCTCTTGCCCGGCATGGTAGCGCCGTTTAGCCACCACTTTTTTAATCCCCACGCTAATAATTAACATAGCGCAAACGCGGCAGGGCTCCATGGTACAATACAGAGTGGTGCCTTCCAGCGGAATGCCGTAACGCGCGGCCTGAGCAATGGCGTTCTGCTCGGCATGAATGGTACGCACACAATGCTGGCGGATGGTGCCGTCTTCGTCAATCACTTTTTTTAGCAGATGGCCCACCTCATCACAATGCGCAAATCCCGGAGGCGAACCCACATAGCCGGTACACAAAATGCGCTTGTCGCGTACGATAATGGCCCCGCTTTTACCGCGATCGCAGGTGGCGCGCTGAGCCACTTCATCTACCAGATGCATAAAGTACTCATCCCAGCTTGGACGCTTGTACAAAGATTTGTCCATGACCTTTAAAATCCTTTCTTGTTAATCAGGACACCGTAATCTGATCGCCAACATTTAGTAATTGTACTCTGTCTTTAAAAGTATTAAAAAATTTGTGGATTGCTTTAAAGCCCGTGCAGTGCAGCGGAACAATCAGATCCGGATTGATTTTGTGGATGTTTTTAATGATCAAATCGATTTTTTCTTCATCGGCCGAGCTCAGATGCATTCCGCCAATCAGGGCGTACACATGGCGGTTGCCCGTAATGCGCATGGCGTGTTTTAACGAATTTACCGGCCCGGCATGGCCGCAACCCAATAAAACAATAACCCCTTTGGCGGTATTAATGACTAAAAACCCGTCATCATGGAGTTCATCATGGATTAAACTTTCCAGCACTCGTTGCTTGTAGGCCTCGTCGATGGTTTCGTATTGATTATTGCGCGGAACTTCGCCAGAGAACCAGACATTTGTAAAAATTTGATAAGGGTGGGTATGAAAGTGAAACACAATGCCCTTGCGCGCTAAAACGTTCTTTTCCCACGGAACGCCAATATCCAGATTGCCGGCAGAATAGACGCGATATTTTTTGTTAATAAGCGCCGGGTGACAAATAACCGGTAGCGGGCTTTTAAATTCGGCCAGGTAAGGCAACCCGCCTGTGTGATCGTAATGGCCGTGGCTCAGCACCACAAAATCCGTCTTTTCCAGTGAAATATTCAAAATTCTGGCATTGTGAATAAAAGCCTCTGTCTGACCCGTATCGAATAATACATTTCCTTCCGGGGTTTCGACAAAAATAGAAAGTCCTTGCTCGGCGACCAGTTGCGGGCTAACCACCCGGTTTTCACTGAGAATAGTCAGTTTAACTTGGTTTAACATGGCGGCTCCTCCCATTTGGTTTTACAGGGGAGCAAAATTTTTCATTCCTTTTTACCGTTCCCTGATCCGGATTTTTGTTTTTGCTGACGCAACAACAGATAAAACCCGAAAATGACCAGCGGGATGCTCAAAATTTGCCCCATATTCAAAGGGAGTTGCGCTTCAAATGCCGACTGGTTTTCTTTTAGAAATTCCACAAAAAATCTGAATCCAAAAACCAGAATTAAGAACAGGCCAAACAGGTGTCCCTGCGGTGTTTTTGCTCCCAATTTCTTGTATTTAAAAAAGAGAAAAAGAAAGATCAAAAAATAGGCCAGAGCTTCATAAATCTGCGTCGGATGGCGGGGAATGGCGTCAACCCGGTCAAAAATAACGGCCCACGGCACGTCGGTCGGCCGACCGATAATCTCCGAATTAAAGAAATTCCCCAGGCGGATAAAACTGCCAGCCAGAGCAACGGCAATAACGATGCGATCGACCAGCCACAAAAACGGTTGATCCGGCCGCTTTTTAGTGTACAGGTAAAGGGCCAGCAAAATACCAATGGCCGCGCCGTGGCTGGCCAAACCGCCCTCCCAGACCTTTAAAATACGAATGGGCTGACTGAAATAATAGGTAAAATCGTAAAAAATGCAGTGGCCCAGCCGGGCGCCCACAATCGTACCCACCAACATGTAAACCAATAGCGTATCCAGATCCTGTAACGGCTTGTTTTCGCGTTTGTAAATCCAGTTGAACATGTAAATGCCAACCACAAAGCCGGCCATAAACAGCAAACTGTAGTAGCGAATATGGATTATTCCGTAACTAAATATTTCCGGATCTACGTTCCAGTGAAACATGGTTCATTCCTTTTTTTATTTTTAATGATGATTGGCAAAATTGGTTCACTGCACGCCCATTTCTTCTAAAAGATGCTCCGCGCCTGAAAAATACTTTAATAGAAACAAAATGTAACGTATGTCCACGCCAATGGAGCGACTGTATTGGTGGTTCCATGCGTAATCATTAATGGTGGCTTCAAAAGCCCGGTCAAAATTTAAGCCGACCAACTGGCCGCGGGCGTTTAGCACCGGGCTGCCGGAATTGCCGCCGGTGGTGTCGCAACTGTACAAAATGCCAACCGGCAGGGTGCCAACCGTTTTACTGACAAAAGGGCCGAATTGCTTTGCCTTGAGCAGGGCGAGCAATTTTTCCGGCGTATCAAAAGGCGATTTGCCGGTATGTTTTTCTAAAATGCCGCGCCCGGTGGTGATAGGCGCTTTGTAAACCGCATCTGCCGGCGCGTAGCCTTCAATAAAACCAAAGGTCATGCGATAGGTGCCGTTGGCATCCGGGATGAAATCGGTTTTTAGATAGGCCTGTTTTGCCTCCAGCCACAGGGCGCGCAGGCGACGTAACTTTCCATTTCGCTCTTTGCGAATATTCTTCAACGTTTCGTAATCTTCTTTGAGGGCCAGCATCCAGTTGATTAACGGATCGTTCAGGGCTTTCAATTCATCCGGCGTTTTGGCAAAGCACGTTTTCACAAACTCAGGATCGCTTAAACGCGTTTTCCGGTAAGCCTCTGATATTACCTGACGCGTTTCGGCGGCATCATCCAGCTTGAAAATTGAGCGAAGCGCGGAAATCCGCTGATCTTCAGGAAGCGCCGCCGCTTTTTTGAGTAATTCTTGCAAAATTAACTGATCGGCCTGGCTATCAAAATTTTTTAAACGTAACAGAGTGTACGTCTGCGTACGTTTAAAATTACGATCCATAAAGGCCCTTTCGCGCTCAAGGTCTTCTTTTTGACGTTCTTCGGCAGCCAGAACCAGAGTTCGGGCAACTGCCGGCAAAACAGGGCTGCGGCCAAAATAAGAAAGCAACATCTCTCGCACGGCGCTTTGTCGATACGTATGATAGATCTGTTTAATTTCGGTCAAAACATGCTGATATTTTTTTAGATTATTTTCCGCAATGAAGACCTGAATCTTTTCCTCTTCGTTCTTTTTTTGTTCGAGCAATCCGATCCGGCGGATGCCCTGTAATTTTCCGCGGTAATTTTTTTCCGTGTTAGCCAGACCTTTAATCCACGAACTGAATTTTAAAGAACGGTCGGCGTCGTCTTTGCCCAAAGTCGTCAACAAATCAATTTGCCACTGATACCAATCAACCACAAACGGCATACGGAATTCATATTCAAAGGCCAGGAAGGCTGAGGTTCGATGACGGTAAGTGCGCCCGGGATAGCCCAGAATAAACACGCGATCCCCTTCTTCTACGCCTTTAGCCGCTACTTTTAAATACGATTTAGGCCTGTAAGGGACGTTTTCTTCGCTGTAATCAGACGGCGATCCGTCCGGAGCCACGTAGGCGCGCATCAGCGTAAAATCGCCGGTGTGACGCGGCCACTCCCAGTTGTCAAATTCTCCGCCAAACTCTCCGATGGAGCGGGGCGGCGCATAAACCAGACGCACGTCTTTAAGATAGGTGTAAATGAAAAGGTAATAGGTTTTGCCCGGAAACATCTCCGAAACAGCGGCCCTTTTCCCTGGATGCTTTTGCTCCTGCTCTTTTACAATTTGCTTGGTGATTTTTTCGATTGCTTTTTCCCGCTCGATGGGGTCTTCGATGTGTTTAACGGCGTTCAAAACGCGTTGCGAAACATCTTCTACTCTTTCTGTAATGCGCACCGTGTAGCCTTTAGCCGGGCGCTCTTCCTGCAGCGTATGGGCGACAAAACCGTTGGTTAAATAGTCGTTTTCTGTGCTGCTGATGTTTTGAATGGCACGAAATGCGCAATGGTGGTTGGTCAAAATCAAACCTTCCGGCGAAATAAACGAGCCCGTGCATCCTCCTATTTGAACAATGGCGTCAGAAAGGCTCACTTCGTTTTCCGAAAAAATCTGGTCTGCGCTCAATTCAATGCCCAGTTTTTTCAGGTTGAGTTTATGAATTTCCGTAATGGGATACATGCCTTCTTCGGCAAAGAGCGAAAAGGTGAACAAAAGCAAAACACCAAACAAACGAATCTTCATCTTTACTCCTTTCAATTTGTCAGAGGATAAATTAAGGCAGTAAATCATTTTATTCAAATACAAAAAAAATTGACCATTTCCGAACCTGTCTTTCTTGCTCCGCTTATGTTTTTTTTCTATTTTTTAACATTAATAAATTGAGGAGAAATGGCTATGTTCTCTTTTTATTTTATGATGTTCATCGTTCCTACGGGACTTATTCTCTTTTCGTTGTGGCTGGCACAAAAAACAAAAAGGAATTGAACATGGAAAAAATCGGCAGCGCGTACATTCACGGTGATGCTTACAGTCTGGGGGCATTTATCGCCTATTTAGTGTTAGTCAGTTTGATCGGCGTTTTTTCCAGCCGTTTTTCCTCCGCTGGTATTCGGGAATTTTTTGTCGGCGGGCGTAAGATGAACCGCTTTGTGGTTGCCCTGTCTGCCGTGGTTTCCGGACGCAGCGCCTGGTTGCTTTTAGGCGTAACGGGCATGGCTTACAAAATAGGGCCTTCGGCGGTGTGGGCGGTAATCGGATACATTGTAGTAGAATTATTCCTCTTTCTTTTCTACGGTAGAAGATTACGGCATTTTAGCGAACAATTTGACTGCATTACATTACCGGATTTTTTTGCAGATCGCTTCGAAGACCGCAGCGGACTTTTACGGCTAACGTTAGCCCTGATTATGGTTGTTTTTATGGTCAGTTATGTTTCCGCTCAGTTTGTCGGCGGCGGAAAGGCCTTTGCCGCCAGCTTTGGCATTGAAACGGATTATGGGATTTTACTCACCGCCGGAATTGTTCTGCTTTACACCATCTTAGGCGGCTTTTTGGCCGTAAGTTTAACGGATATGCTTCAGGCAATTTTGATGATTCTCGTGCTGGTCCTTCTTCCGGCGCTTGCCATCTTGCACAAAGGCGGGCTGAGCGTGGTACTGGCACAGCTACAGGCGCTTGATCCGAAGTTTGTTGATCCCTTTGCGCTTTCGGTCGGAGCCGCCATCGGATTTTTAGGCATCGGACTGGGTTCGCCGGGAAATCCACATATTATCGTTCGCTACATGTCGATCAAAGAAGCCGAACAGCTCCGCTATTCTGCCGTGGTCGGCACCATCTGGAATGTGGTCATGGCCTGGGGCGCCATTTTTATTGGTCTGGTTGGGCGCACCTATTTCACCCGCCCTGAAATGCTGCCCAACCACGACACGGAGAATCTGTTTCCCGTTCTGGCGCAACTGCATTTGCATCCCATTTTGTTTGGCGTTGCCATTGCCGCCGTATTTGCCGCCATCATGTCCACCGCCGATTCGCAGTTGCTGGTGGCCGCTTCCAGCCTGGTGCGCGATATTTACGAAAAATTCATCAAAAAAGGTCAGCGTCTGAATAAAAAACAACTGGTGATTTACAGCAGATTAACCATCTTTTTGTTGGTTATTGCGGCTCTGGGGCTGGGCTACCTGGCCAGAGATCTGGTGTTCTGGCTGGTGCTGTTTGCCTGGGCCGGTCTTGGCGCCTCGCTCGGGCCCACTTCTATTTTAGCCCTGTTCTGGAAACGCACCACCAGGGCAGGCGTTATGGCCGGGCTGCTCACCGGCACATTGACCACCATCATCTGGTACAATATTCCAGCTTTAAAGAGCATGATCTATGAACTGGTGCCGGCCTTTTTCCTCTCTGCTCTGGCAACGGTAATCGTGAGTCTCTTAACGCGTCCGCCCGCACAGGTGGACGACTATTTTAAATCAATGAGAGTAGCCAACACCGCACGGAAACACAAAGAAACACAGGATTGATAATTTTTAAATTTAATTGATCCGGGCAGCACAGTCGCAATAAAAAACTTTTCCGTTGAGATTTAAGCAACCACAGAGAGCCCTGAGAAGTCGCAAAGGACGCAAAGAATGTTTTAAATTAAATTACCCTTGCTCGCTCGATCATCACTCCCAGACAAAAGATCAGGAATGAACGTACTTGTAAGGGCGAAGGATTTCCAACCCTACTTTATCCAGCGCGCTTTTTTGATATGACTAAAGATGAATGCTTACCATCGCTGAATTGTTCTTGGAAATCCTTCGCCCCTACATAAACGGTGTCAGGAATTCACCACATTTGCAGAAACAGGTTTGAAATGACAGGCTAACTATTCAACCATTCAACCATTCAACTAATTAACCACTCCTGCTGCACAAAAATTTTCGCATCCCGCCAGGGCAAGAGTGGATCTTCCAGAGGAAGTATCCCAAGGCAGCGAAGCCGCAACCAAAATCAACCGTAACGCGCGCCAAGTAATTTTCTCGCAGATTACGCCAATAATCGCAGAAAATTAATTAACATTTAAGACAAAAGCTAAACAAAACCGGCGCTATTTACGCCCCTTCTCTTTTTTAAAGAGAAGGGGCTGGGGGATGAGTTTTAAAAGCAGCACAAAAATTTTCAAATCCCGCCCGGGCTGGATAGATCTTCCAGAGGAAGTATCCTAAACCCGTCTTTTTCTTTGTGCCTTTGCGTGTTTGTGCAAGCGCCGGGAGAAGTCGCGTTAATTTTCTTCAAGAACCGATTTGGCCCCGTGCAACACTTCGGAAAAAATCTCAAGAATCTTCAAATTTTGCTTGGAAAGCATTAGCGCATCATTGACAATGGCGTAATACAGGATGCTCAACCTCGTTTTGGAAGAGCCGTCTTTAATGCGTTCGATCTGTTTCTCGTTTAGTCTTTCGGCCAGAGTTTCCAGCGCGGTGTGCTTTTCTTCCAATTTATGGTAGTCAAGCTCTTCGTTGGCGTGCAGCGTATTTTCAACATCCTTTAGCATTTCTAACAGTTGATTTTTAAGTTCGCTTAATTCTTCAATTTGCACGCCCAGCAGTCCTTTGTGGTGGTTACTTACGTGTAAATACGAGCGGTTTACAATATCGCGGTGGCCGTCAACCATGCGCTGCAAATGGCGAATGGTGTTGGCATATTTGTAAGAAAGCTCTGCCTCTTCCTTTTGCAAAAGACGCAGACATTTAAAGATGTTGGCCGTTATGATGTTAGCCCATTTCTGGAATGTTTTATTCTTTGCTCTTTCGTTTTTGATAATGTATTCATTTTGCTGAAAAAGACCTTCCAGCGCGGTATCTAAGGATTCACGAATTTTTTGCACCAAAAAGCCCATCTGCTCGAAAGTAGTGTGAATGGACGAATGCGCATCGGTAATCTTTTTCAGGTTGTAAACTTCGGTGGCTTCGCTTTCGATAAAACGTTTTTTATGTTTAATGTGATTGCGGGCTATAAATGCAATCACCACAAGAAGCATGATCCCCACGCCGATAGCTTTGGTAAAATAGATAAAAGTAGCGATCAGCGCCGCCGAAACAAAAGCGGCAAAGGCGGTCATGAACCAGCCGGCGATAACCGTCAACACACCGGTCACGCGGTAAACGGCACTCTCGCGTCCCCAGGCCATATCGGCAAAGGAAGTTCCCATGGCTACCATAAAGGTGATATAGGTAGTGGAAAGGGGCAGCTTGTGCGACGTGGCGTAAGAGATTAGCGCGCTGGCCACCATCAAATTCACCCCTGCGCGCAATAAATCGAACGAAGGAGTATGTTCATCCGCCAGATGGTGGTGATAGTGTTCGGAATCCAGCCTTTTGCGAAACCAGTTTAGAGCCGACTGCGGAAGAATTTTTTTGACGGCATCGAAAAATCTAATAAAGAACTTCACAATTTTTCTGGCCAGAAAGACGGATTCAAAGCGCTCTTCGCCTTCGGACTGCCGACTCAAATCAATTTCGGTTTTAGTTACAGTGCGCGCCTTTTTAGAAAAAGCCAGCGTAACAACCATAATGATACCAGCCAGCAGCAGTAGATGCGGCTCTGCCGGCACCTTGCTGTTTAACGCCTCCATGGTTGTGGTTAAAGGCGCACTGGTTTGCACAGCGGCCTCGTAAGCGTGATAGCCAGCCATGGGCACACCGATGAAGTTAACCAGATCGTTGGCGGCAAAGGCCATGGCCAGAGCAAACGTTCCAATCAATACAATGGGTTTGAGAATATTAATATTTAAAAAGATCAATATCTGCAAAAATATGGCCGAAACCGCAAAGATGATAGCCAGCATACTAAAGGCGTGCGTTTGAATCCATTTTAACATTTCCGGCGTAATGAAAGCAGCGCCTTTAGCGCCTTTAATCAAAATGAAATAGGTGATAAAAGCCAGGGCCAGCCCCCCCCACAGGGCGCCATACTTTTTCAGCCGTTTGCTAAAATCAAATGTAAAAAGCAGACGCGTTAAGAACTGAACAATCGCTCCTACAATAAAAGCAATGCCCACGCTGAGTAAAATACCAAGTATAATAATCAACGCTTTGCTGGTGTTGATGTACTCAGCCAGCATGGCGATAGACTGACTTTCAGAAAATATTTTTATTAAAGAAATAGCAACGGCCGCGCCCAGCAGCTCGAATACAACCGAAACCGTGGTGGAAGTAGGAAGACCGTAACTGTTAAAGACGTCCAGCAAAATAACGTCGCTAATCATTACAGCCAGAAAAAGCACAATTAACTGGGGCATGGTAAAAAATTGCGGATGGAAGATTCCCTTACGGGCTACCTCCATCATGCCGCTGGAAAAAACTACGCCCGAAACAAGACCAAGACCTGCAATGATCATAATCACATAAAAAGGAGCAACCCTCGAGCCAATGGCAGAATTCAGAAAGTTAACGGCATCATTACTAACGCCAACAACGATGTCGAAAACGGCAAACATGGCCAGAATCAAAACTGCATAGTAGTAAAACTCAATTCCCATTTATCATTCCTTTTTTTTGCTTTCAGTTTCTATTTCAACGATTATCCCTAAATTCACAAATTTGAAATTAACAAACGGTAAAGTATTTTTCAAAAAATAATTCTTAACCTGGCTTTTTTGATCGGCCGCGGCCCATTGTCTTTAGAATGGTGGAGAAAAACCGCGTAAAAGGCTATTAATCAACTTCTTTTTTAGCTGCGGTAAGACTAACGTTAAAAAAAGGTTAGAAAAAAAATATTCTTCTTTGTTTTTTACAAAACTGGCGGTACTTTTTAAAAAGGTCCGGGGACTTCAAATAGCCTAAAAAGAGCTGAGGATCATTTTTCAGCGATTGCCGCCCCTTCGTCCTCTTTTTCATTTTGCCGGTAATACAAGCAGATTCGATTGAGCGGGCATTCCGTGCAAAGAGGATTGCGCGCCCGGCAAATTTTTCGCCCGTGCCAGATCAGCCAGTGATGAGCCTGCGACCATTTTTCTTTGGGAATGCTTTCCATCAATTGTTTTTCCGTGTTCAAAACGTCTTTGGCTCGCGCCAGTCCAATTCGGTTGCTGACGCGGAACACGTGCGTATCCACCGCAATGGCCGGCACGTTTTTGGCAATGCTCAAAACTACGTTGGCTGTTTTTCGCCCTACGCCCGGCAGAGCCATCAATTCTTCACGCGTGGCGGGGATGTCGCCGCCGTATTTCTCATCCAGGATCTCACTTACGTTTAAAATATTTTTAGCTTTTGCTTTGTAAAGCCCCACGGTTTTTATGTATTCTCGTATCTGCTCTTCGCTCATGCGCCGCATGGAAGCCGCGTCTGGGTAATCTTTAAACAACTTTTCTGTCACAATATTTACGCGTTTGTCCGTGCTTTGCGCGGCCAGCATGGTCGAAATTAACAATTGAAAGGGCGTTTTATATTTTAACGCCGTCTCCGCCCCGTTGTATGTTTCTTCCAGAATCTTCAGTATTTCATTAATTTGCCGTCTGCTGAGCTCCTTACCTGTGAGCTTGTTATAAGTCATACAATTCCTTTATCAACTGTAACGAAACATCACTTTCCTTAACATCTTCCAGTTTAATTAACTTAATGGGAATTTTGTGGAGAAGGTAGTTTAATTTCTTAACCTCATGGGCTTGCACTGCCCCGATAACCGGGATACGCGAACTGAATACGGTAATAATCTGTTGCTTTAAGCGGAACACGCTTTGCTCCACACCGCCTAATCGATCCAGCAAAAAAAGATCGACCACCTGAAAAACACTCAACTCCGAAATGAATTTTTCAATGTAAGGCTCGATTTGTTTTTCAATATCTGCCGCTTGTTGTGATAAATCGAGTTCTATATTAACAGATGGCTGAGATAAAAGACTCATTTTAATGTGACCGGGCTTTTCAAGTGTGGTTGTTCGGAAGCCCTTAATGTTCAGTAAGGGAGATAAGTTTTCCAGAAATTCATGAAGAATAAGCGTATGACCTGAATTTTCGGGTTCCACCAACAATATTTTGTACATAGTTTTTCTTTGATAATAGTTTACAGCGAACACAAAGATACTTAAACTTTTTAAAATTTCAAAGTGAAATTTTTTTAAAAAATTTGAGTATTTGAACGGCGATCAATAAATTCAAAGAAAAAATGGAAGGACGGATAATTGGAAGAAAAGTTTGAAAAAATTGAACGACCTGTAGTGCCAGAAATGGAAGAAATTTTGGGCAAGCCCTTTAAAATTTTAGATGATGGTTTTGTGCGCGTGGTCGACTACATGGGCAGCGACGATTCCATCGTTCAGGCAGCGCGCGTTTCTTACGGCAAGGGCACAAAAAAACGGCATCAGGATCGGGGACTGATCCGTTACCTCATCCGTCATCAGCACACCACGCCTTTTGAAATGTGCGAAATCAAATTGCACGTACGCGTTCCCATGGATACCTGGCGGCAATGGATTCGCCATCGTACGGCAAACGTAAACGAGTATTCCACGCGTTATTCCATCGCCATTGACGCCGCCTACCAAACGGCACCGGACGCCTGGAGATTGCAGGCCACGGTCAATCGCCAGGGCAGCGAAGGTACGCTGGATGCAGAACAGGGGGAAAAACTTAGCGCCAGAGAACGCGAATTGCATCAATTAAGCAGAAAAATTTACGAAGAACGCTTGCAACTGGGAGTTGCAAGGGAACAGGCTCGTAAAGATCTTCCGCTTTGCACCTACACCGAAGCCTACTGGAAAATAGATTTACACAACCTTCTGCACTTTTTACACCTGCGCATGGATGAACACGCCCAATACGAAATCCGCCAATATGCCAGAACCATTGGCGAACAAATTGTAGCCCGCTGGGTGCCGTTAACCTGGGAGGCTTTTCTGGATTACGTGGTCAACGCCACCACGTTTTCTCATCTTGAAAAACAAATTTTAAGCGCAATGTTCCAGGGACAAAGCGAAAAAGCCGTGGCTCTGGCCGCCGATTTTGGCTGGCTTGTTTACAAAGACGGTAAATTAAGCGGACACATTGAGCGTCTGGAATTTGAAAAGAAATTGGCAGAAATGGGCATTACGCCTCCATGGAGCGAGTGATTTACTTTAGGTTGGCGCTCCACATCAATCCTTAAACGTCGAACTCAGGGATTCATAGACTTTTAGTTTAATGTGCGCACCGAATGCAACATAAGCAAAGGCATTCATCAAGTTTTGGCCAGTCAATCCGATCGTAGTAAATTACCATTACAAAAAAGGGAAGGTCATGCAGGCATTTTTTGATCACAAGGCAAAAATCATTTGCACCATCGGGCCAGCCAGCGAAGATGAAGATACGCTAAGAAAGATCATCCAGGCCGGAATGGACGTGGCCCGCTTAAACTTTTCGCACGGTACGCATGAAGAACACCGCCAAAAAATCGAACGCATCCGCAAAGTCGCGGCAGCTCTGGGCAAGCCAGTGGCCATTATGCAGGACTTGCAGGGCCCCAAGATTCGCATTGGCCGTTTTAAAAATCCGCCGGTCAACCTGAAGCCGGGTAACACCTTTACCATTACCACACGCCCGATTTTAGGCGACCAGAGCCAGGTGAGCACCACCTACCAGAATTTGCCAAATGACGTTAAGCCCGGCGATGTTATTCTTGTAAACGATGGTCTCATCAAACTACGCGTTCAATCTAAAAACGCCACAGATGTTGTTTGCGAGGTCGTCAATGGCGGCAGCCTTTACGACAGGCGCGGCATTAACCTGCCCGGCGTACACATTTCCGAGCCTTCTTTAACCGATAAAGACAAAGAAGATGTGTTGTTCGGCCTTCAACAGGGCATCGATTATGTGGCGCTTTCTTTCGTAAGGGACGCCGAAAGCATTCACGAACTCAGGGCATTCATGGGAGAGCGGGCCGTCCCCATCATTGCCAAGCTGGAAAAGCCCGAAGCGCTGGAAAATTTAGAGGCCATTATCGATGCCAGCGACGGCGTGATGGTTGCTCGGGGCGATCTGGGCGTGGAAATTTCTACCGAAAAGGTGCCTTCGGTGCAAAAAACGATCATCGAAAAATGTATGTTAAAAAACAAACCCGTGATCACCGCCACGCAAATGCTGGACTCCATGATGGTGCATCCCATCCCCACCCGCGCCGAGGCTGCCGACGTGGCCAATGCCATTTATGATGGCAGCGACGCCGTCATGCTCTCCGGTGAAACCGCTTTTGGCAGCTACCCTATAGAATCCGTTAAAACAATGAACAATATCATTAAAGAAAGCGAAAAGCACCAACAGTTTTTCAGACTGAAGCCGGACGACCGGATTGAAAATCTTTTACAGGATTTTCCTACTTCCGTGTGTCACTCTGCCTATCACAGCGCCTTTGAAATTAAGGCCAGATTTATTGTTGTTTTGACACGCAGCGGGTTTACGGCATTGAAAATGTCTAATTTCCGGCCTGAAGCGCCGATTCTGGCCTTAACCACTTCTCCCCATACCTATCGAAAAATGAGTCTTTACTGGGGCGTTGTTCCGGTACTCATTGAAAACGAGCTTTTTTTAACGGAAGATCTTTCCGAGCTGGAACAAATGTTAAAAAGCGGCAACTGGGTTAAGCGCTCCGATCGGCTGGTTATTATTGCCGGTTCCAGCCGGCAGCAGGGCGGCACAAATCTTTTGCGTCTGCACCAGGTTAGTTAAGCGCTACGTGATCGGTAAAAAATGGGGGGATAATCTTAAGGCGAAGAGGGTGTCTCAAAAGCGATATTAAATGTATATATATGCGAAATATAGAAAAAAGTTAACAATAACCCTCACCTCCTTTCCCCCTCTCCCGAAGTCGGGAGAGGGGGAATTAAAGGGGGTGAGGGAAAGAAAAAATTTATAAAAATACATTGTCTTTGACTTTTGGGACAGCCCCTTCTTTTACCTTAAAGATTTAAAAACAGAATGGCCAGGCTGCCGCTCAAAAGCGCCTGTAATCCCGCCGAATTTAATTTCTCATTCCAGATGATGTAGGACCCAAGAGTTGTCAGCAATATAATACCCAGGTTGACCGTTGGATAAACGATAACGCCCGGCAATGCATGAAGCGCATTGATCATGAAAAATGCGCTGAACATGTTTGGAATGCCCAGCGCCAATCCCAGAGTAAAAGCCGCACGGTCTAATTTAATGTTTTGAACATAAACGATTAAAAAGGTGTAAATGAATGCGCTGCCAAAAATGACCAGCAAAAAGAACGATTTTTCCGAAACGCCGCGCCAGTTCTGAAAAATTTTCAGGCTGAAATCATTAATCCCAATACCCAGCCATAAAACAAACAGGTAAAAAAAATCGGGCCAATGAATGGCTCTGGTTTGCCGATTCTTTAACGATTGATAAAAAAACCAGAGGGTCAGGGCAACTAAAGCCAGCCCAACCGTCTGCCAAAAACCAGGCAATTCATCAAATAAAACCATGGACAAAAGAACCGGAATGGCCACCGAAAGTCGCGCGCTAACCGTCGCAAGCGAAGCCCCAGAAGCTGCCACGGCTTTTGTAAACGCAAAAAACGAAAAAACAAACAATCCGCCCAGGGGCAGGCCCAAAACAAGGCTTTGCCAGCTCGCCGGTTGCCCGGGAGTGTTTTTCCAGAAGAAAAGAGAGATGGCCGCCGCAACCAGATAGTTGCCCAACAATAAATAAATGGCAGACGCCTTTAAAGCGTCATTCCACTTAAGAATGAGCGCAATAGCGGTTGAACACAGAATCGTTAACCCAACATAAGCCATCGTTCTTCAATTCAAAAAACTGCTGTAAGCCCTAAACCAATCATCTGAGCCAACGGTCGGTGTGGAAAACCAGATCAGAACATTTTCATCCACAAAAACAAAATGCGTTTGCCCCATGCCATAACAACGATAAACTTGCCGTCCATCCAGCTCTATGACTTCTCCTCCAATAAAAACGGAATTTTCAGGAGAGATTTTTTTTACCATTCGTTGCCAGTCTTCTTCGGCCAGTGACCTGCTCTGGTAATGCGTTAAATAAAGCGTCATCTCCTTATGCCCGCTTTTGTAAAAGGCAATCTCATTGTTTTGAGGCGCCACCTGATTTAAATGCAAACGATTGATAAACTCCCGCGCTTCCTCTCCATCGATCTTTTTTACCAGGGTAAATTCTTTGATGGCCTGAGGAATATATTTATCCTCATTTTTTGCGCACAAAATAAAGAAGATACTACTTAACCCTACCAATAAAATCTGTCTTGCTCGCATAATTTTCCTTTTATGTTAGTTTAACTTTTCCGGTAAAAGCACCGCTCGTAAATATCGTTTTTTATTCAGTAACTCTTTCGCCATCTGGTGTACATCTTGCAATGTAATCGAGCGGTAAATATCATCCATCCGTAAAACATGATCGAACGGAATTTGATGAAACAATGAATAGTGCAAACGTGAACGCCAGAAACCGTTTTGTTTCAACCCTTCTTCATAATCTTTTAAATACATTTCACGCACTTTTTGTAAATCCTTTTCCTGCGGGCCAAATTGAAGCAGGCTGTCGATCTGTTGAAAAACATCTGCGGTCAGCTCTTCCACGCGCTTTGGATCACAGGAAAAGCGGATCAATAGCTCATAGCGCTGTCGGGGAATATGGTAAAATTTTCCGCGTACGCTAATGCTGTAGGTGCCGCTTTCTGCCTCACGAATTCGCTCGCGCAATTTAATTTCTAAAATGTCGGCCATAAACAGTCCTTTGCGCACATTTTCAAACGACCAGTTAAAGGGCCCGCTGAAGATAATGGTATTAACGCTTTTAGGATCAACGCCCTTGTAAAGCCGTTTTTCGACCACCTGATCGGGCGGGGTATAATCCTGGCTGCCCCATTTCTCTCTTTCCTCATGGCCAGGAATACCGCCGATGTAAGTTTCAAGCAACGGCCGGATCGTCTCCGGCTTAAAGCTGCCGACAAAAATAAAGGTAAAATCGCCCGGATTATCAAAGCGCTGACGGTAAAAATCTGCCGCCGGCTTCAACCGGATGCGCGAAAGCGTTTGTTCGTTAACTGGCAAATAACGGGGATGGCGCTGAGTTAGCCACACAATCAGCGAATCGTTGTAAACCGCTTCCGGATCCAGCTCTTTGTTTTTTAACCAGCTTTTCTGGCGAGCTATCAGCGATTGAAAGGCCGTGGAGTCGAAACGGGGCGATACAAAATTCAGGTAAACCATTTGCAGCAGGCTCTCAAAATCCTTTACGGAAGAAGAGCCGTTAAATTCCTCCGTATCTTTGGAAATACCGGCATTTAAACGAACGACTTTGCCTGCCAGAAACTTGCGCAATTGAATGCGATTGAACTTACCCAGTCCCGATGCGCTGGCAATGGCCGAACTGAATCTGGCCGAATCGTAAATGCTGTCGGGCGCCAGCGAATATCCGCCAAAGCTAAAACCATTCATCAAAATTTCGTCGTTTTTAAAATCGGTCGGTTTTAGCAGAATACGCGCTCCGTTGCTTAAGCGCCATTCAATAACGCCAATATCGGAATGATTGATCTCTTTTACCACGCTGCCGGGAGTAATCTGCTTATCGACCAACTGTTTGGCAATCTTTTGATCCACATAAGGGGCGATCTTCATCGTATCCACCGCGGCCAGAATGGTCTTCAAAGTATCTTCAGTGGGAAAGTACACGCCCTCTTTGTCCGGCCCCATCACGGCAATGACGCGATCGGGGTTTTGCAACAGTTCTCCGGTCAGTTGATTGATCTCGGCAAGGGATATTCCCGGCAGGATTTGTTTGACAATCTCAAATTCTTTTTCAATGCCCGGCACCGATTCCATGTACAGAACATGGCGCGTGTATTCTTCAATCAATTTTTTAGAATTTTGTTTATCTCGTTCATTAAATGCTTTTTTTAGATAACTCAAAATGGACTTTTTCTGGCGTTCCAGCTCAGAAGGCGTAAAGCCGTGCTCCAGGGCTCGTCTGGACTCGATTAACAGCGTTTTGTAACCAGAAAGAATATCTTCGCTACGCGCCGCGCAGGCAATGGTAAAAATCTCTTTAGTCTGAACCAGGCGCATCATGGAACTGTACGCATAGTTAAAGGGCGGATTCGGCCTGGAGGTGTATTCCTGCAGTCGTTTGCTCAGCATCTGGCTGATCATGCTCTCCATCAAACTTTTGCGGTAATCTGCCACAACGCGCGCCGTGTCCGGGTCTCTTTTGTAATCGATCTCAATCTGCGCCACCGGCAATTCAGGATCTTTAGCCAGGCTAAAAATGGTCCGGTTTTGCGGCGGCACCGGATAATAGACGCGTTCGGGAGCATTCGGCGGATTCTGCAGGTTCGAAAAATGTTCCAGCGTTAAATCTTTAAGTGTTTGCGGATCGAAATCGCCAACCACAATAACGGCCATCAATTCCGGCCGGTACCACTTTTTGTAAAAATTGAGAGGAACCTCATGCGGAAAAGTCTCCAGAATTTCTTTTTTACCGATGGGCAGGCGTTTTGCGTAACGAGATTCTTTAAATAAAACGGGCAAAAATTGATCACGCACACGCTGATACGCGCCGCGCCCTCTGCGCCATTCTTCAATGACCACGCCCCGCTCACGGTCGATTTCTTGCGGATCGTAGAGCACATTGTGCGCCCAGTCTTCCACTATCTGAAAGGCCTGACGAATTAAGGGCAATGAATCGGTGGGCACTTCCAGCATGTAAACGGTTTGATCGAAGCTGGTGTAAGCGTTGAGGTCCGCGCCAAAACGCATGCCAATAGACTCCAGAAAATCGATCAACTCCTGTTTTTTGAAATGCTTTGTGCCGTTAAAGGCCATGTGCTCGCAAAAATGAGCAATGCCCTGCTCATTATCTTCTTCCACCACCGAACCGATTTTAACAACCAGACGCAAAAACAACCGTTTTTCGGGCTTGGCGTTTTGTTTGATTAAATACGTCAAACCGTTCGGCAACTGTCCTTTAATAATGGTGGTGTCAAAAGGCAGAGGCGTGTTTAAGGAAAATGCGTTTTGTTGTTCTGACTTTTCTGCCGCATAGTCTTGCTTTAGATGCGCGCAGCTGGACATCACCAATAAAGAGATGATTGCCCAGAATAGAAAATATTTTTTCATAAAAACGACTCCTTTGTTAAGTATATTTGATTTTACGAAATTTCCGGATTTTAAGACAAATAAAAATTCAAAGGCGTTCACTTTTATGCAGCAAAAACAGACTTACCGCAGGTTGAACGCCGCTAAAAAAATATTGCGCAAGGCGGTAAAAACTTCTAACTTGATGGCCTTAAAAAATAGGAGGTTACCATGAAGCGAACGTTATTTTTAATTCTTTTCTTTTTTGCCTTTGCTCTGGCCCAAAAAGCGCCTTTTAGCATTGAGGCTCTTTACAAAATCAAAAACGTGTCTCAACTGCAGATTTCACCAGACGGCAAACAGATCGTTTTTGTGGCGACCTCCTACAATCTGCACAAAGGCGCTTCCAATTCCGAACTGTACCTGATGAACATGGACGGCAGCAAATTAAGACGCCTGACCTTCAATCCTGCTTCCGATTTTTCTCCACGCTGGTCGCCGGACGGTCAGCAAATCCTTTTTGTCTCCACGCGCAAAAACGGCGCGCAGGCCTGGGTTATTTCCGCTTCCGGCGGCGAGGCCCGACGTCTGACCGATTTTCCCATGGGCGTTCAGGATGTAAAATGGCGCAGCGCCGACCAAATTATCTTTGTCAGCGAGGTATTCCCGGAATGCGGCGCCGATCCAGAATGCAATGAAGAAATCGAACAAAGCATGAAAAACGGCCCGCTGCAGGCGCACATGGCCGACGCCCTGCTCTACCGGCACTGGACATCTTACAAAGACGGCAAACGAAACCATCTGATCCTTTTCGACTTGAAGTCTAAAAAATATACCGATATCACGCCCGGCGATTACGACTACCCGCCCTTGTGGGGCGGATTCGACGTTTCACCCGACGGCCGCTTTGTTTGTGTGGAAGCAAAGCTGGTTCCCGATCCGGCCAGCTCCACCAATAATGATTTAATTTTGATCGATCTTGAATCCGGGCAAAAAGAAAATCTAACTCAAGACAATCCGGCCTACGACGGCAAGCCTGTTTTTTCTCCTGATGGCCGCTGGATTGCCTTTCAAACGCAAAAAATCCCCGGTTTTGAGTCCGATTTAAAACGCCTGGCCGTTTACGACTTAAAGAACAAAACCGTTAAAATCTTAAGCGAGTCATTAAACAACTGGACAGACTCTTACCGCTGGTCGGCCGATTCAAGGTACATTTACTTTCGCGTTCACGAAAAAGGCCGCTACCCCATTTATCGCGTTGAAGTAAAAAACGGCAAAATCGCAAAAATAGCCGATCTTAAAACCATTACGAGCTACGACATCGATCCGCAAAACAAGTGGCTTGTTGCCAGCCGGAATAGCATTACCGAGCCTTCGGAACTGGCGCGTATTAAAATCAAAAGGGCGGCGAAAAACAAAAAAGCACAGCGCCTGACCTTTTTTAACAAGGCCATCGAAGATTCCGTCGATATTCGGCCGGCCATGGAGCTGTGGATATCCTCGCCCACCGGCCGTAAAATCCATACTTTTGTCATTACGCCGCATAACTTTGATCCTTCCCAAAAATATCCGTTAATTTTAAACGTGCACGGCGGCCCGCAGTACCAGTGGGCCGATGCCTTCCGCGGCGACTGGCAGGTTTACCCCGGCGCGGGCTATGTGGTGGCCTTTCCCAACCCCCATGGTTCAACCGGCTACGGCCAGGAGTTCACCAGCGCCATTTCGCAGGACTGGGAGGGTAAGGTCTATCAGGACATCATGGCCGTAACCGATTCTCTGGCCCGTCTGTCTTTTGTCGATTCCGCCAGAATGGGCGCCATGGGCTGGTCGTGGGGCGGCTACATGATGATGTGGCTGGAGGGCCACACCACGCGTTTTAAAGCGTTGGCCGCCATGATGGGCGTTTACAATCTGCCGGCCATGTACGGCGCTACCGAGGAGCTGTGGTTCCCCGAATGGGATCTGGGCGGAACGCCATGGGATAATCCACAATACTACCGCAAAGCTTCGCCCCATAATTACGTTAAAAACTTTAAAACGCCCTGTCTGGTCATTACCGGAGAAAAGGACTACCGCGTGCCTTACACACAAAGCCTTGAATTTTTTACCGGATTGCAGAAAATGGGCGTGCCTTCGCGTCTGATTGTTTTTAAAAACGACGGCCACTGGCCCAATTACGTTAAATCGATGCCTTTTTACTACAACGCGCATCTGGACTGG
Source organism: Caldithrix abyssi DSM 13497 (assembly GCF_001886815.1). Classification (GTDB taxonomy): domain Bacteria; phylum Calditrichota; class Calditrichia; order Calditrichales; family Calditrichaceae; genus Caldithrix; species Caldithrix abyssi. The sequence continues at coordinate 176,381 of NZ_CP018099.1, read as the reverse complement.
TTTCATAAATTTCTGGGCGGGGAACCCGCGCCTTACGATATGGTTAAAATGTTACGCAATCAGGCCTTTAAGGATGAAGACAAGGAATAACAATCAATAGCGGACAGGCAAGTTTTGCAGCAAACATCGTTTATGTTACATAAAAAAACGAACGAAAGAGTAAAAGATGAAATACAGTCAATTTAACCGCAGTGTGCTGGCCAATGCCTTTAATTTTTACGCCAGAACTCTGACCTATCCCTATGACGAGCTGACGCACGAGTTGCAGCACATTTTCAGAGAGATGGAAAAAAACATCGAAAACGCCTTTGACAACACCATCACGGCGCGCATTTTAGACATCATCAACCACTATCAGGGCGAAGAGATGAAAGCTCTGCAGGCCGAGTACACGCGCCTGTTTACCCCGCGCAAGGAAATTCCGCCGGTCATCTCTTTACAACTGCAAGATTGGACGCCCATGCACGATCTTTCGGAATTAGAAGAGCTTCTGTTTGATATCGGCGTTTCCCAGTACAGCGGCGAGCATCCCGACTTTGTGACCCATGTTCTGGAATATTTTGCTTCGGCGCTGGATTACGAAGAAGAGCCATCAATCTTAAATTTTTATGAAAAGTTTTTAAAAGAACCGATTCCCAAATTGTGCGCGACCATTTACCAGAAAACCACGCTCACTTTTTACAAGGAAATTGCCAAAGGTCTGCATGACTTAATTCACCTGATGGCAGAGGCGCAGGAAGCGCCGGATATTGATTCAATCGATTTAGAATAACATATGGCCATTCGTATTGAAAACAACGATATTTACCTGGCGGTTCGCGATCTGGTGCATTACCCGCCAGATCAACCTCTAATTTCTTCTTTCCCGCTGCCCCAGCGCGGCGTTTTAGGGCAAAAGGCGCACAGACGCGTGCAGGAATCCAAACAAAAACATTTCGGATTGTTCCACCGTGAATTTACGGTAAATCGCGCATACGCCTACCGCGACTTCACCTTTCACATTCAGGGGCGAATCGACGGCGTTTACCAGTTGTCCGACCGTATGGAAATCGAAGAGATTAAGTCGGTCATCCTGCGGCCGGCAGAATTTAAACGGTTGCAGATCGAGCGCTACCCGCATTTCAGCGAACAGCTGCTGTTTTACGCCTACCTGCTGCAAGATTCCTTTGATGGGCTGGAAGTTCAAACTTTTTTAATCCTGGTTAATTTGATCAACAATCAACAGCGCTCGTTCCCCATTGTTTACAATCGAATGCAGGTAGAGCGCATGCTGCAGGTGCGTTTTGAAGAAATTGTACAGCGCATCCTGGATGAACGCCAGAAGCTGGCCGAACGTCAGGCTTTAATCCGCAAAATTCAATTCGATCTGCCGGAAGAACGTCCTCAGCAACAAATGATGATGGACGAAGTTCGGCAGGCGCTGGAGTCGGGCGCGCATTTAATGGCTTCCGCGCCCACGGGCACGGGAAAAACCGCCGCGGCGCTCTATCCGGCCATTCGCCACGCCTATTTGAACAATAAAAAGATCTTTTTTATCACCTCCAAAACAACGCAGCAGCGCATCGCCGTTGAAACTGTTCTGCCGCTTATTGCCCAGGGCCTGCCTTTAAAGGCCATGGTCATTACCGCTTCCGAAAAGATGTGCTTAAACGATGTTTTTTTCTGCCATCCGTCTTTTTGTCCTTACATTAAAGATTACAATCAGCGGCTTCTTTCCAGCAATCTTTTGCCCAATTTGCTGGCCAACGATTTTATTGATCCGGCAGCGATCTCTTCGGCGGCGGCCGGGGCGCAACTCTGCCCGTTTGAAGTCAGCATGGATTTACTGGCGCATGTGGATTTGATCATCGGCGATTACAATTACGTTTTCGATCCGGCGGCTCAGTTGCGTAGGTTGTTCATGAGCAAAGATTTTTCGGACTGGATTTTGATCATCGACGAAGCGCACAACCTGTACGAGCGGGGCATGAACTACCTTTCTCCGCAGATTGAACGCCGCAAACTGGCCGAATTGATCGCCTTTACCGCTCAACAGCGCGCCAGAGTTTACCGGGATTTAACCAGCGGGCTGAAAGAATTCAAATCCATGCTCGATCAACTGCAGCGCGAGGGCGAGCTGAATTACGAGCATCAGCAGTATTTTTTAACCCAGCTCGATCTTAAGCAATTAGACGAAGCTTTTAAACAATTTGAAGCGGCTTTCATCCGCTATTTGATCTACAAAATCCGCGCAAAAAAACTGATTGTGGACGACCCCCTGGAAGCGATTTTCTATCAACTGCGCCGTTTCGTACGGGTGGCTCATATCGAAGACCGCGCTTTTGTCGCCTTTTTCAACGCCATGAACGACGGCGTTCTGCACATCCAGTGCTGCGATCCTTCCCACTACCTGGGCGAGATCATCGACCGCTTTCATGGCGTGATCGCCATGTCGGCCACCCTGGATCCCATGGAATTCTACCGAAACCTGCTGGGTTTTTCCGCGGTGCGCACACGCTTTCTGCAGCTCGATTCTCCCTTTCCTCTGGAAAACCGTAAGCTGATTATTGTACCGGGCATCTCCACACGCTATAAAGACCGCCTGCGCAACGCGCCTAAAATCGCTGAGATCATCCGCAATACCATCTCCGTTAAACCGGGCAACTATCTGGTTTTTTTCCCCAGCTTTGAATTTTTACAACTGGTTAATGTGTTTTTGAATCAGATACCGGGCGAAAAAATCATCCAGAAACCGGGCATGAAGGCAAAAGAACGCGATGAGACGCTGGATAAGTTACGAGCCGGCCAAGCGCCCCATCTGCTTATGGCCGTGATGGGCGGCATTTTTAGCGAAGGCGTAGATTTTAGCGGCAACATGGCCATTGGCGTGATTGTAATCGGCCCGGCCCTCCCCCAGGTGAGCTTTGAACGCGAGCTCCTGCGTCAATATTACGAAGAAACCTACCACATGGGCGAAGAATACGCTTACATTTATCCGGGCATGAATAAGGTTATTCAGGCCGTGGGACGCCTGATTCGCTCTGCGACGGACAAAGGCGTTGTGCTGCTCATTGGCGATCGCTTTGCCGACGAGCGTTTTAATCTGCTGCTGCCCGATTATTGGTTCCGCAAAGAAGACGATGTGGAAATTACCAGCGACTACCTGAAGGCCCTTAAAAATTTCTGGCAAAAAATGGATCGCGCCGATTAATCCCGGAAATGAAAAAAATCTTTAATCACCTCTCAGAGACGCTGACTCATGATAATCTTTTAAAACGAACGCCAATCCACTTAACCAGTTAAAAAACAAAAATAATTTTAAATTTCGTTGAACTTTTGCAGGGGCTTCCCCGTATAATAGACGTGGTTAAAAAGCGACATATTATTAAAGGTTTGATTTTAAAAGGCCGAATATAATATGTGAAACGCATAGCTCCTCCTCCCAAAGGGTCAGTGTTAAGCAAAAACTTACACTGACCCTTTCTTTTTTTATTGCGCATCTGCCCATTATTCTTTAAAATATCTGAAATGGAAGGAGGCTTGAATGCTTAGAAACATGTTAATCCGGCTTTTTATCAACGCTGCCGCCCTGTGGTTTACGGATGTTTTATTTAGTGGAATTCATTTTGAGAGCACCGGCGCTCTGGTGGGGGCGGCCATTGTTTTTGGTATTTTAAACACCTTTATCAAGCCCATTTTGCTTATCTTTACCCTGCCCCTGAATTTACTGACCTTGGGACTTTTTACCTTAATAATTAATGCGATCATTCTGGAGTTAACGGACTTTTTTGTGGATAGCTTTTATGTTTCGGGGTTTGGCGTGGCCATCTTAGCCGCGCTGGTAATCAGTATTGTGAGCGTGATTTTGCAGTCTATTTTAGGCGAAGATTAAAAATCGCTGTTACTTTACTTTAAAGTCCCACACGCCGTCCCAATCGGGTTCGGGCGGATTTAGAGCAAAAAACTGACAGCGCTCCACGTAAAGCTGACTGGGACCGTCGTTTGGCACCAGTCGTAAGCATTGTTCAAAAAACTCTCTGGCCAGGTCCCACTGCTGCAGGCGGTAGGCGACCAGTCCCTGATTAAAAAGATCGAGCATTTCCATGAATTGATCGGTGTATGGCGTCTGGCGTGAGCCGATAAGCTCGTACACCTGCACCGGTTTGGTTTTGCCTTTGACGCGGATCAAATCCAATGGGCGAAAGATAAAATCTTCTTTCACGGCTTCATAGGTAAAATTACTCACCATAATTTTGGTTTTGTACGCTTTGTTTGCTCCTTCTAAGCGCGCGCCCAGGTTAACGTGGTCGCCAATCACCGTGTAATCGAACACCTTTTCCGAGCCCATGTTGCCCACAATCACTATGCCGGTATTGATGCCAATACGCACTTCAAACAGCGGCTTATGGGCCTGCTGCCATTTACGATTCAGCTTTTTTAGCTCCTGTTGCATTTCCAATGCGGCCAGGCAGGCTGCTTTTTGATGCCCTTCAAAATGGACAGGAACGCCAAATTCAGCCATGATGGCATCGCCTTCAAATTTGTCGATGATTCCATCATGCCGTAAGATGACATTGGTCATGGCCGTAAGGTATTCATTCAACTGGGTAACCAGCTCAGCCGGTTTCATGTGTTCTGACAGTGTGGTAAAGCCCGCAATGTCGGAAAACAGCACCGTAACCTCACGCTCTTCGCCGCCCAGAGCTAATTTTTCCGGATGGGCGATAATTTCCTGAATTAATTTTTCAGGAACGTAGTGCGAAAAAACGCCCCGCAACATCCGTTTTTCCTGCTGCGAAAGGATGTATTGATAGGAAATTTGACTGATGAAGCTAAATAAAATCACCAGCACGGGTGTGGTTATGGGAATTAATAGATGTCCTTTGGTAAAAAAGAGAATGGAGATCAGACCATAAGCCACAGATAGCAAAAAAAACAAAAATAAATTTAGTAATGTGGCTTTCTTTTGCACAGAGATTAAAATAAGCAAAGCAAGACAAATATTCAGCACGAACATGAACCAGGGATTGGCGACATCAATAAAGTTGCGGTCTAAAATAGATTGAATGGCATTGGCGTGGATTTCGACCCCGGGCATTTCAACGCGCGCCTTCTCTGCGCCGGAAAAGGCCTCCTGTAGAAAGGGTGTGGGGAAGTTATCATGTAGCTCCGGCATGGTAGAGCCAATTAAGACAATTTTATCTTTCAACTCGCCGGAATAGAGCAGCCCGGGCGGGATGCCGAGCGTGGAATCGCCAGGGTCGTCAAAGGCATCCACATCATATTCTTCGACCAGATCGACCTCCTGATCATCCAGAACATTATCGAACGACACATAAGGATAATGAAACGGCGGCCCGTAATAATTGATCAACATGTTTCTGGAATCGTATTTTGGCACAGCAATGTCGCCAATCCATACTTCGGAATCCAGGTCCTTAATTTCTGTCTCTGTTTGCAAATACAGTTGAATGATCTTTGCAGCAAAGGAGGGTAATAGCGAATCCTGAACGCGAGCCACCAATGGATAGCGGCGGTAAAAACCGTCAACATCAGCTTCCAGCGACACCAGCCCCCAGTTATTGTTGGCTTCGGTAAACTTGTGGTAGGGAGGCAACACTTCGATGGTGGAAATTCGGCCGCGGCGATGTTGAAGCTTCCCCGCCAATACCACGTTGGGATATCGCTTTAATACATGAGCCAGCGAATCATCGCTTTGAGGATTTGACACATCCGGTTGATCAAAAATAACATCAACGCCAATGACGGCCGCACCGGCTTTTTCAAGATTCTCAATAACATGGGCAAAATAAGAGCGGGGCCAGGGCCAGCGATGGGGCGTGGAAAGATCCGATTGATCATCTATGGCAAGAATGATCACCGATGAATTTTCAATCGGCAGCGCTCCTCGCAATTGAAATTTTAAATCCAGAAATTTTAACTCAAGGGTCTGAAACACGCTGGTATGGCTCAATAGATAAGCGCCAGACAGCGACAGAAAAAATAAAAGAAATATTATGCTCTTTTTGGGCTCAGGTTTTTGAATTTTCATGCGCTATTTTTAGAAAAATAATTCATATCGCGTTGAAAGTATTGTGTCTTTGTAATCACGGAAATTACCATAGTTGATGTAATCGAATCGTAAGCTTAAATTACCCAGCCTTTTTGTTCTTAAATAAAGACCTGCCGCAAAGTTCTGCCTTTTGTAGGTACGGGAAAGGGTCGAATTTTCAATCGTCTGAAAATTTCCGTTCACAAAAGGTTTTAACTGGCTGTTCCCCACAAAATTATCAATGATGTACTCCAGGCCTATGGTGTAGCGTACGATATCATTGGTCGTTTTTACATCCATTGCGCCAAATTCGCTGGCGCTTTTAGAATAGGTAAAACGCGAAACCAACTTAAACGGAAAATAGTTCCTCAGTCCAACCGTAAACAGGTTGTATTGCGATTGCGAAATCTTGTAAACATCGTCGCGCAGAAAATGATTTACGCTGACCGAAACCGTGTTGCGGATTTTCCCTGCAAAAAACTGATAGGTTCCTGAAAGTCCGATAGATTGCGTGGCATTATCTTCCGGGATGAAAAGCGAGTCTTCTTCGGTCACATCATTTTGACGTTTGTAGTTTATGTAGGTTAAAGAGACCGACGGCAGGTTGCTTTGCGGCATTAATGAAATCGACGCGCCGATGTCTTTGCTTGAAGTTTTGGCTATCCCCTGCGACTCACTGGTTTGATAGACGTTGTAAAAGATATTCATGAAAATACGATTGTTAAAAAAGCGCAGGTAATCGTTAATAAAAATACCGGAAATATCTTTTAAGAGGAATGGATTACCCGGCGTGTAATAATCGGCGTCAATTTTTTTGTACATAATGCTTAAACTGTTATTAAAATAATTAAAGCGGGCAGCCACATTAAAGGCAAAGGTCGGCAGGGGCGCCAGGCCGGGCGTAAGCGTCAAAAAGCCCGGTTTGGTAAAGATATTTATGATGCGTTCGGCCATGTTTTTTTCCGACTCACTCAGATCCAGAGTGGTTGCCAGCGTGTCAAAATCGATTTCTCCCGTGGCGTCCACATTTTTGATGCTGGCCTGAGCGCTGCCATGAATGACAATTCTGCGATTGTGCAAATTGATATCCAAGGAGCTTCCTACCACCAGGTACTCTTTGGGATTCCCGCCATATTGAATGGAAGCGGGGTCGTCCCTTCCGTTAACCAGATTAAGTGCCCAGCTAAAATGACTGCCAAAATTAAGCTGGGGCCTTAAGCTTACAAACTTTTGCGCGTAGGTTCCCCGACGAATTATTCTGGCAGGATCATCGGCAGCGGTCTGCCCTTCAATGGCGCGCAGCGACTGTCCCTGGGTGTAATCAAAATTAAAAAACTTACTGGTCAGCCCAACGCTTAAACCGCGAATGCGCCGTCCTTGCAAAACCAGCGGGTCATAATTGGGGAAAACATCGCCGCCCCACAAATACAGGTAATATTTGTACGAAAACTGATATTTTAAACGGGCGGAATAAATGTTTAATGGCTGACGATCGGCGCTTTCGTTAGAGTTTAACATCAAACGCGTATCGAGCTGAAATTTTCTGTAATTTAAATTTAAACGCAGCCCCGAGCGCGTGTAGTTTAAATTGTTTCGGGCAATGGTTTGCGTTCGATTGTCCAAAAACAACGAGCCTTTGTAAGAAAAAGCGTTGTTTTTTGAAGGCATATCACTAATTCTAAATTGAAATTGTTTATGGCCAACCAGAATGCCATCCGGATTGTAAACCTTAAAACTTACGGTATGGCTGCCGCTACGTACCGAAGAGGGCGTAAAATAAATAACGTGTCCTTCTGTCTGTAACCGGGAAGAATGATCCACCCCGTCTATGGTGATGCGATACGTCCATTTTTCCGGATGCTCAATATCCAGAGGGATGGAAAAGGCCAGAAAAACTTCATCGGGTTCAAGAACCTCATCCTCTTCAGGAGAGATTAAGTTAACTTCTATTTTTTTAATCGGAGTCCGTTGATTGGCAGGCAAAATTTCTATTTCGTAATAATTGCTGTACGGCGCGCCTTCGGGAAAGGTGTACGGCTGTCCGGTGGGGCCCTGCATGGCGAAATAATATTGCACTTTTCCAGGGTTTAATCTGGTAGTGGGAATTTCTGCATAGAACAAATAGCCGTCATTTTCCATGGGCAGGGCGTGAAAGTCAAACTCTCCCAGGCTCCGATAATAAACGGTCGGATAGAGGAGTGCCCCGTCGAAGTCCATCGACTGCAGCTCCAGGCGGAGTTTCTCGCCCTGTAAAACGGTTGACGGGGGCTGGTGATAAAAGCTTCCTGCATGTAAAAGACTGAAATTAAACCAGAATATTAAAAAACCAAGAATTATTTTTTTCATGACTTATCGCTATTCATTTTCTTTACGGATTTTAAACTTTATGGTTTTGGTATTGCCCCGGGCGTCTTCGAATTCGAGTCGAAATTCATCGGCGCGTTGGTCTTCTTTTAGTTCGGGTTTTTCCCCGCTGCGTGTTTTACGCACAATGGGCTTGCTGTTGGGCGAATTAACGATGCCGGTCATGCCGGCTTTAAGAAGAGCCACGCCGCGTCCATTAGAAATTTCAACAACCCCATCTTCCCCAAAATAGTAGGTCGCGCCTTTAAATTCTTGTTTAACCCAAAATTTTGTACCTTTAACCGAGGCCACGGAAGTTGGGGTGGTAACCCGAAATTCTCCTTTCTCTTTAAAGACTCTGTTAAATATGGAGCCTACTTCCAGATAGAGATTTTTAAATAGCGAGTTTTTTTGTTTTTTCCCTTCAAAACGGCAGAAAGAGTTAGCCTGAATTCGCACAACGCCGCCGTTATCAATGTACTTAATAATGGCAAAACTCTTTTGCTTGGTTAAAATACTTTGATTATGATAAATTCTTGTTCCTCGACGAACAGGTTTTCCTTTTTTACTTCCCTGATGAACTAAAAATACCTTTCCTTTAGCTTTAATGACAATAGCAATAGGCTCGTTGGCAGCCGTTAAAGAACTGAAAAGAAATATCAAAATAATTAGAACAATATACTTCAGATTAAACAACAATTTCATACCTACTCCAGGATTATTTCTCGGGGGCCTCAAAATCCACCAGTTCAATTTTTTCGGCCCGATAACTACTTAAAAGATTAAAAAATTGGTCCAATGTAATTTCTTCGCCATTGTAAACAATACGTTTAAGGCTGAAGTCCTTTAAATTGGCTTTGATGTCTGCAACACGGGCGCCTAACAATTGTTCCAAAAACATCCACAGTTCCGATTGAGCTAACTGGTCTTGCAGGTTGGCGCCCTGCTCGGGGTTTACCAGTCTGAATTGCCAGATTTCACTATCTACAAACTCTTCGCCGGAAGAGGTATTGACAAACATGCGAACCAGCCAGTAATAGGTCTTGCTGTATTCCAGCGGGATGGCGTTGCCGGCCTGGGGATATTGAATTGTGAACTGTGAGGTGCGCTCCGAAATCCAATTTGGCTGGCTGTTTATAATGTCATCAACCGATTGCATCATTTCCTTTTTCTCAAAAACCATTACCTGAAACTCGCTGCCGTTGCCGGTCCACTGAAAAAGCGGATACTGGCTAAAAATAGTGGGCACCTGATAAGAACCTGCGGGCGCTCCGGGCGCCACTGGGTTCAGATAGCTCGGGTTAACGGCTTTCAGGAGAATTTTTTCTTCTCTTGCCAGAGGTACGCTGGAATTAAGCTGCATGAGTTCAATGGTAAGAATGTACACGCCGACCGGCGCTTTGCCCGAAGACAAAATTTCGTCTCTTAATTTATCCGCTTCTGGTTCAATATTGGTTTGCTCGAAATGAACTTCCGTATCCGCCGTTTGGCCAAATCGATAGGTACCGGCAGAAAGAGTCAGATTGTTCAGAACATCCGATTGAAAGCTGGCCGGAATGTTAAAAGGCCGCGAAATGGTTGACATTAAAGGTTGATTATCTTTGGACAACAGAATGCGAAAGTAACAGTTTTCATACGCCCTGTCCGTATTTTTTCTGATTTCCAGTTCAAAGATCATCTCAGCCGTACCATAATTCTGAAAATCCACATCAGAGAGATAAAGCGTTTGCAATTGTTCGCCATCCAAAATAGTCAACCGCAGCGTAAAATCATTGCTAATCGTTTGCGCTGTTAACGAAGCATGTATTATTAAAAAGAAAACAATAAATATATTTATGATTTTTTTCACCTTACCTCCGGCGATTAAACTTTAACGTAAAGGTAATAAATAATTTAACCATGTCAAGCTGTAATCGTAAAAAAAGGGAATAAGTGACTTAGAACAAGTGAACGGACTCAATGATTCCGCTGACCAGGCTCGTAAACCTCTCTTTTACACGATTGGCTGTTTCCGTAACTTCATCATGCGTGAGTTTATTGTCGGTTATGCCGGTGGCAAAATTGGTGATGCAAGAGATACCAATAACCTTCATCCCTGCATGTACGGCGGCAATCACCTCCGGAACGGTGGACATGCTCACCGAGTCTCCGCCGAACTTACGAATCATCTTCACCTCTGCCGCTGTTTCGTAAGAAGGACCGGTGGTAACCCACAATACGCCATGTTTTAAAGCAATGCCTCGTTCCAGCGCAATTTGATCCACAATGTCAAAATATTCCCGTGTGTAAACGTCGGACATGTCCGGAAAGCGGGGCTCGCCAAACTCCAATTTACCGCGCAGAGGATTCTGAAACAGAAAATTAATGTGATCGGTAATCAACATCAAATCGCCGGGCTGTAAGCGGGGATTAACCGAGCCCGAGGCATTGGTGACTATGAGCAGAGGAACGCCAAGCATCTGCATAATACGCACGACAAAGGTTACATCCTGGATGGAATATCCTTCGTAAAAATGGGTTCTCCCTTTAACGGCCATGACATTTACGCCGGCGTGTTTACCAAAGACCAGCGCGCCGGCATGGCCTTCAACCGTAGATTTAGGGTAATGAGGGATGGTTTCTGTAGGAATGACCACCTTCTCTTCCAATGTATCGGCAAAAGGTCCCAAACCGCTCCCGAGAATGATGCCGATCTGCGGCTTGAGATCGGTGTGTTGTCTGATGTAAGCGACTGCCTGTTCAACGTTCTTTTTCAATTTATACCTCGCCTCTATTTAAACTCAATTCTAAAAGGTAACAACGCCAGCGGCTTGTTTTGCCATTGCGTAAAGATGCGTTCGGCGTTCTGCAAGCCTTTGAGCAAATTTTGTTCCTTTAAACCTGCCAGTGTTTCAATGTTGCTTAAAATTTCATTCAAAAACGATTTTTGCTTCGGGTAATAAACCAGGCGTACCGACTCCGCTTCCGGTATGCCGGCTCTTTGTTTGGCAATTTTCAGGGCGGTGTAAAAGGTCCCTACGGTGTCGATCAAACCGAGAGAAAAAGCCTGTTCGCCGGTCCACACTCGCCCGCGCGCCAGTTTTTCGGCCTCGTCAAAAGACATCTTTCTGGCCCGGGCTACTTTTTGTACGAAATCGCGATAGGATTGTTTAATAATTTTTTGAATGATGGCCAGCTCCTGTTTGCTCCACGGGCTAACAATGGAAAAGAGATCGGCGTTTTCGCCTTTTTGCACGGCTTCCACATTCAAGCCCAGCTTATCGTATGTGCCGGTAAAGTTGAATTTTCCGGCAAAAATTCCGATGGAGCCAACCAGGCTGTTGGGATTGGCGACAATGGTGTCGGCAGCCATGGCAATGAAATACCCGCCCGACGCTCCTAAATCGGAAATGGTAGCGATAACCGGTTTTTTCTTTTTTGCCTCCATAATGGCCCGCCAGATGGCCGCCGAAGGTAGTAAGGACCCGCCGGGGCTATCGATACGTAAGATGATGGCTTTAATGGATTTTGATTTTGCCGCGCGCTGGATATTGTCGATAATGGTTTTTGCGCCTAACAATTTGCCCAACCACGGATTGTCGCTCTCCGAACCGCTGTAAATGGTGCCCACACAGTTAATCACCGCCACCCGGCTTTTGTTGCGAATCTTTAATGAACTGATCGACACACGGGAATAGGTGGTAGCCGAAAGCTTTTTAATTCGTTTTTGCCTTTTTTTCAAAAGTGTTTTCAGGTCGCTGTAATAGGCCAGATCATCTACCAGCCCATATTCCAGCGCTTCTTTGCCCGAAAATCCGCTTACCCTGTTGATCAAGTATTCCACCTTTTCTGCGGGAATATCTCTGCTTTCACTAATGGTCTGAACAACATCGCTGAAATACTGATCGATCACCTCGTTTAAAACCTGGCGATGATAGGGCGACATTGTGTTGCGTGTGTAAACTTCGGGGGCGTTTTTGTACTCGGCGATTTGCAAAAACTGCGCTTCAACGCCAATCTTTTTAAAAAAGTCTTTATAAAAGGTTACTTCGCTGCGCACGCCCGTTAAAAAAAGGCTGGCGTCCGCAGGCATGAAAATCGAATCGGTGGCGCAGGCCAGGTAGTAATCGCGCGTAAAGGAGAAGTCGCTTCCCAGAAAGGCGTAAACCTTTTTGTCGCTTATGGCCTTAAATTTTTTAATCAGCGCGTACATTTCCTGAATCTGCGCAAAGCCGCCGTTAAAAAGTTCGGGGCGGATGACCACGGCATGAACGCGTTTATCGACGGCCGCCTTTTCCAGGTTTTCGCGAAACTTCTTCATGTCGAGCGTGGTTTTACCCAGCGCTTCTTCCATCGGATCCGGAGCCGCATAATCGGGTAAATCGCCCGACAGCTGGAATTCCAGGAAGGCGTGCCCCGGGATATCCGGCGAGGAATCAAACGCCGCGCTGAACAAAAAAAGTCCGCCAAAAATAATGATTACAAGACTTAAAAATACCGCTAAAAAAACCTGAAAAAACGTTTTCATTTGCCAAACCTCATCACAAAGAAATTAACACGCCGGCGATGGTTGCCGTCATAAATGTTGCCAGGGTACCGCCCAGCACGGCCTTCATGCCAAATTTGGCCAGGTCGCTCACACGCCGCGGGGCAATGCCGCCAATGCCGCCAATCTGAATGGCAATCGAAGAAAAGTTGGCAAAGCCGCACAGGGCGTAGGTGGAGATAATAATCGCTTTTTCGCTAAGCACCTGCTGAGGAATCAATTTGGAAAGATGCAAATAGGCGATGAATTCATTTAACACCACTTTTTCGCCGATTAACGAACCGACGTTAATGGCATCCTGCCAGGGCACTCCGATAATCCAGGCAATGGGGCTGAGCAGATAACCCAATACCAGCTCCAGCGAAACAGGCTGTCCGCCCTGCACGGTCAGGCCCAACATATCGGTAAAAACGCCCTTCAGAATCCAGTTAACCATGGCAATTAAAGCGATAAAAGCCAGCAGCATGCCGGCCACATTCAACGCCAATTTCAGACCGTCTGCCGCGCCGGTGGCGGCCGCTTCGATGACGTTGACCGAGGTGCGTTCAATGGGAACTTTTACATTGCCCATGGTCACCGACTCTTCGCGTTCGGGCATCAGAATTTTGGAAATGACGATGGTCGCCGGCGCGGCCATGATGCTGGCCGAAAGCAGATGCTTGGCGTAAAATAACTGTTGCGCGGGATCGCTTCCGCCCAACACGCCCACATAAGCGGCCAGTACGCCGCCGGCGATGGTGGCCATACCGCCGATCATTAGCGTCAATAGTTCGGATTTGGTCATGGGGTCCACATACGGGCGAACCACCAGCGGCGCTTCGGTTTGACCGATAAAAACATTGGCCGCAACAGAAATAGATTCGGCGCCGCTCACATTTAACGTTTTAGCCATCACCCAGGCCATGGCCTGCACAATTTTTTGCATAACGCCCAGATAGTAAAGAACGGACATCAGCGAAGAAAAGAAAATGATGGTTGGCAAAACCTGAAAAGCAAATATAAAACCGACCCCTTTTGCGGTGAGCTCCGCGGGAAAAGCCTGTTCAAACGTGCTATGATCGGCCAGTACGCCAAACACAAAACGCGAGCCTTCGTTGGTAAAGGAAATGATCTTTACAAAAAAGTGGCCAATCCAGTTAAAAACCGAGGCGCCCCAGGGCGTCAAGAGAACGAACATGGCGAAAACAATCTGCAATAAAATGCCCAAAATCACCTGTTTCCAGATGATGTGTTTACGGTCTGCAGAAAACAAAAAGGCGATACCGATTAAAGAAGCTAATCCGAAAAAACCAAATAGAATATCATAAATGGTTGATAACATGACCCTTATTTCTCCTCTTCTTCATCTTCTTCCGGAGCGTGAAAACAGTTACGGCAGCGCGCTTCGTAAATATTCGAAGCGCCTACAATGACTTTATCTTTTTGTTTGGTCTTACGATAGGTGTGATTGGCCGGATTGCCACAAACAACGCAAATGGCGTGCGTTTTGGTAATGTATTCGGCAACGGCCAGCAGTTGCGGGATGGGCTCAAAGGGTTTGCCCAGGTAATCCTGATCCAGACCGGCAATAATTACGCGTTTGCCCATGTTAGCCAGTTTTTGGCAGATGTTGACCAGAGAATCGTCAAAAAACTGCGCTTCGTCGATGCCAACCACCTGGGCCTCCAATGCTTTTTCCAGAATTTCCTGCGGACTTTCCACCACAATCGATTTGATTTTTTGTTTGTCGTGCGATACGATTTCGGTTGTGCTGTAGCGCGTATCTACCTTCGGTTTGAAAATAGCCACTTTTTGCCTGGCAATCATCGCTCGTTTTAAGCGGCGTATTAACTCTTCGGTTTTGCCGCTGAACATGCTGCCGCAAATAACTTCGATCCAGCCCGTGTGCCGGTGTACCACATGCATCATAAATTAAATCAGGCCTCCAGATTAATTTTTTCCTGCTGTAACAACAGAGAACGGATTTTAGTGGTTAAAATATCAATGGCTACCAGATTCTTTCCACCGCGCGGAATAATAATATCGGCGTAACGCTTGGATGGTTCTATGAATTGAAAATACATGGGGCGCACGGTGTTTTCATACTGGGTAATAACAGATTCCACACTCCGTCCGCGTTCTTCGATATCCCGCTGCAGCCTGCGAATAAAGCAGATATCCAGGGCGGTGTCAATAAACACACGGATGTCCATCAGGTTGCGTAATTTGGGCTCATTCAAAACCAGAATGCCCTCTAAAATGACAATGGTGTGCGGGCCGACCGTACGCGTTTCTTTTAAACGACTGTGCGTTTTATAATCATAAATGGGATGGGCGACGGTTTTACCCTGCAGTAATTTGGTTAAATGCTCGGCCAGCAGATCGTGATCAAACGCATCCGGATGGTCAAAATTGCGCCCTGCCCGCGCATCCAGCGGAATGTCTGACAGGTCTTTGTAGTAAGAATCTTCCTGAATTAAAACAACCTTATCGGAGCCCAGCCGTTCGATAATGGTGTTGGCCACCAGCGTTTTCCCGGAGCCGGACGCTCCGGCAATTCCGATCAGAATACCTCGCTTCATTTCTCTCCAAGATTTGATTCGTCAAATGCGTGGGGTAAAAGTTCTTTTAATTTATATTTTTGGGTATCTTTGCCGTTGCTTAAAATGATCTCAATATCCGGAGCGTAATCGTAGAGCAACTGCCTGCATGCGCCGCAAGGCGGAGTAAATGAGCCGTCCTTAGCCACAATGGCGATGGCTTCAAACTGATCAATGCCTTCGGAAAGCGCTTTGGTTAAGGCAACGCGTTCGGCACAAATGGTTAACCCGTAAGAACTGCTTTCCACATTAGATCCGGTAATGATTTGACCGTCTCTGGTGAGCAGGGCGGCGCCGACCTGAAAATTTGAGTAGCGCGCCCGGGCAAATTTACGCGCCTCCCGGGCAGCTTTGATTAATTTTTCCATAGCGCATCTTCTTTTTTTTTCACATTACTTTAATTTAAAAAGAAACTCGATAAAATAAAAACAAATATTTGAAATGATTGTGCCGTAATCCTCACCCCCTGGCCCCCTTTTCCGAAAATCGGGAGAGGGGAATTAAAGTGGATGCGGGAAAGAGAAACTTTAAAAAAATACATCAGTCCACTCTAAAAAGGAATTATTATCGACTTTCATTTAAATAGGACTATTGTTTTTATTTAAATTACATAAAATATATTCGTGTCCATTCGTGAAATTCGTGGTTTTTATACTGAACTCATTAATGCTTAACGCCCGAATTTTGCACTCTAACCCTTAAAACAGGATCGATTCCTGCAAGCACCGCCCGCCGCCCATCATTTTATTTCAGCAAAATCATCTTCTTTATTTTTCGAAAAAGAATGCGCTCATTTTGCAAAACCGTTAGACGATAAAAATACACACCCGATGGCAAATAGGTGGCTACAATATTAATTTTTTGTTGACCGGAGCTAAAATATTTTTCGTGTGTTGGCAAAATGCTTCGACCGCGCACATCAAAAAACTCAAGTCGAACAAGCGCGCTCTGCTTCAAGTAGAATGAAATCGTTGTTGCAGGATTAAACGGGTTGGGGAAATTTTGAAATAGGCGGTAATCCAATGGCTTGCGCGCCAGATCTTGCAGGCCGGTCAACGTGTCTTTCACCGCCACCACGGCCGTATCCTGATCAAAAGCGCTGCTGTCATCGATGAGCCTGGCAAACAAATAGGCAGATCCGGAAAAAGTGTCTGTCCACAGCGTAAGGGTTTGCGTTTGCGCTGAATAGTCCCAGGCAATTTGCGAATCGGAAAGGCTGAACTGCCAGCTTAGCTTCTCGAGCGGTGAATCGACGTCGCGGGCAAAAGGCGTCAGCAGGAGTTTTAATGAATCGCCTTTAAAAAAGGTAAGACTGTCCGGGAAACCCACAATTTGCGGTGGATCGTTAACCGCCGCCACATGAACCATAACCCTGCCGGAATCGAGATTAACTCCATCGCTGACCTTTAAGAAGAGCGAATCGATGCCGAACCAGTCCGCATCGGCAAAAAGGCGGTGCCCGTCGTTCAGCACTTTACTTTTGACCTGCGCTCCCTGGGTAAGCGCAAATTGCAGCAGACTGTCCGGCGTGTCCGCATCTTCCACAAATGGATGCCAGAAGGAAAATGGCACAAAAAGGCTGTCATCTTCTGACAGAAAAAGGTCGGGCAGCGCGTCCACAATGCGCGGCGCGTCGTTGACCGGATTGACCGTAAAACGGGCCGTGTCCGAGTCGCTCAATCCGCCGGGATCGGTGGCCGTGAAGGTGATGGTTTCCGCGCCGTTCCAGTTGGAATCCGGCGTACTGACGGTAGCCACGCGATTGGCGTCAATGGACACGATGAGTTCCTTGTTGCCAGAGTACGTCCAGCTCATTTCGCTGTCGGCATTGTCCGCATCCGAAACGTAATCGTCCAGATTGATTTTCGTAAAGCTCTGACCTTCGTCGATGGTTTGATCCGGAATGTCCGAAACCACCGGTGGGTCGTTTTGATTTTTGACCGTTAAATTGTAATCCTGCTGATCCGTGGCGTTCTGGCTGTCCTTCACCTGTACGGAAACCGGATGAACGCCAACGTCGCTGTTGGTCGGCGTGCCGCTGATCAGACCACTCTGGGCGTCAATGCTCAAAAAGGCCGGCGCGGTGAGCAGGCTGTAGGTCAACGTTTCGTTGGAATCCGGGTCTTCGGCCGTTACCTGGTAATGGTAAAGCTGATCCTGAATGGCGATGGTGTCCGGCGTTGAAGTGATTTTGGGTGCGTCGTTCACCGGATTGACCGTAAAACGGGCCGTGTCCGAGTCGCTCAATCCGCCGGGATCGGTGGCCGTGAAGGTGATGGTTTCCGCGCCGTTCCAGTTGGAATCCGGCGTACTGACGGTAGCCACGCGATTGGCGTCAATGGACACGATGAGTTCCTTGTTGCCAGAGTACGTCCAGCTCATTTCGCTGTCGGCATTGTCCGCATCCGAAACGTAATCGTCCAGATGGATTTGCGTAAAACTCTGACCTTCGTCGATGGTTTGATCCGGAATGTCCGAAACCACCGGCGGATCATTTTGATTTTTGACCGTTAAGTTGTAATCCTGCTGATCCGTGGCGTTCTGGCTGTCCTTCACCTGCACCGAAACCGGATGAACGCCAACGTCGCTGTTGGTCGGCGTGCCGCTGATCAGCCCCGTCTGGGCGTCGATGCTCAAAAAGGCCGGCGCGGTGAGCAGGCTGTAGATCAACGTTTCGCTGGAATCCGGGTCTTCGGCCGTTACCTGGTACTGGTAAAGCTGATCCTGAATGGCAATGGTGTCCGGCGTGGAAGTGATTCGGGGCGCGTCGTTCACCGAATTGACCGTAAAACGGGCCGTGTCCGAGTCGCTCAATCCGCCGGGATCGGTGGCCGTGAAGGTGATGGTTTCCGCGCCGTTCCAGTTGGAATCCGGCGTACTGACGGTAGCCACGCGATTGGCGTCAATGGACACGATGAGTTCCTTGTTGCCAGAGTACGTCCAGCTCATTTCGCTGTCGGCATTGTCCGCATCCGAAACGTAATCGTCCAGATGGATTTGCGTAAAACTCTGACCTTCGTCGATGGTTTGATCCGGAATGTCCGAAACCACCGGCGGGTCATTTTGATTTTTGACCGTTAAGTTGTAATCCTGCTGATCCGTGGCGTTCTGGCTGTCCTTCACCTGTACGGAAACCGGATGAAGGCCAACGTCGCTGTTGGTCGGCGTGCCGCTGATCAGCCCCGTCTGGGCGTCAATGCTCAAAAAGGCCGGCGCGGTGAGCAGACTGTAGGTCAAGGTTTCGTTGGAATCCGGGTCTTCGGCCGTTACCTGGTACTGGTAGAGCTGATCCTGAATGGCGATGGTGTCCGGCGTGGAAGTGATTTTGGGCGCGTCGTTCACCGGATTGACCGTAAAACGGGCCGTGTCCGAGTCGCTCAGTCCGCCGGGATCGGTAGCCGTAAAGGTGATGGTTTCGCTGCCGTTCCAGTTGGAATCCGGCGTACTGACGGTGGCCACGCGATTGGCGTCAATGGACACGATGAGTTCCTTGTTGCCAGAGTACGTCCAGCTTATTTCGCTATCGGCATTGTCCGCATCTGAAACGTAATCGTCCAGATTGATTTGCGTAAAGCTCTGACCTTCGTCGATGGTCTGATCCGGAATGTCCGAAACCACCGGTGGGTCGTTTACAGGGTTAACCGTGAAGGTAGCCGGGTCGCTGTCGGAAAGGCCACCCGGATCGGTAGCGGTAAAGGTTATGGTTTCCGAGCCATTCCATTCGGAATCGGGCACGCTAACCGTGCAGACGTGCGTTGCGGGATCAATTGAAACCGTTAATTGTACGTTTCCGCTGTACGACCAGTTTATTTCCGCATCGCTATTATCTACATCGCTCACATAATCGTCCAGATCAAACGAAGTAAAACTTTGTCCTTCATCAATGGTCTGATCGGGAATGTCTGAAACTACGGGTGGATCGTTGACCGGATTAACCGTGAAGGTAGCCGGGTCGCTGTCGGAAAGGCCGCCGGGATCGGTGGCCGTAAAGGTGATGGTTTCGCTGCCGTTCCAGTTGCTGTCCGGCGTACTGACGGTAGCCACGCGATTGGCGTCAATGGACACGATGAGTTCCTTGTTGCCAGAGTACGTCCAGCTCATTTCGCTGTCGGCATTGTCCGCATCCGAAACGTAATCGTCCAGATGGATTTGCGTAAAGCTCTGACCTTCGTCGATGGTTTGGTCGGGAATGTCCGAGACAACCGGCGGGTCGTTCACCGGAGTTACCGTAAACGTGGCCGAATCGGAATCGGAAAGTAAAGAAGGGTCGGTGGCCGTGAAGGTAATGGTTTCCGAGCCGCTCCATTCTTCATTGGGCACAGAAATCGTACAAACGTGTGTAACCGGATCGATGGACACAATTAAATCCTGATTGCCGCTGTAAGTCCAGGTGATTTCGTCGTCTGTGTTGTCGGCGTCTGTCACGTAATCGTCCAGATCAAAAGAGGTAAAGCTCTGCCCTTCTTCAATGGTTTGATCAGGGATGTCCGAAACCACGGGCGGATTGATCGGTTTTAAATAGGTGACTTCCAAATCCCAGCTTTCGATGGTCGAGTTGTTGTTGTAGTAGGTGTCGTCAAAGGCTTTGAGCGTCCAGACGCCTTTGGCGTTTAAGCCGTCGAAGACGAACAGGGCGTTGTCCGGTTTAAAGGTTCCAGTGTAGGGACTGGCGCCCTGGTAAAGAGGGGTTGCGGCCTCGTCGTCTAATTTGGTGTTCTGGTATTCCGATTGGCCGTCGCCGTTGTGGCTGGCCGGCCCGCTGGCGATTCCCGCTGGCGATTCCAGGGCCAGCGCCAGATCGTTAATGAAACCCGAAACGGTTAGCGTCATGTTCAAATCAACGATTGGGCGGTCGTCCGGAATGTTCAGCGTGGAGGTAAAAAAGATGTTGTCGTCATTGATGTTTACCGGTACGTCGCTGCTGGCGTAGGTCTGAGTGGCGAAATCTCCTATGTAAAATTTTAGAAATTTGGGCGGCAGAGTGAGCAAATCGCCTTTAAACGGGTAGGTGTTTTGTCGGGGCTGGGCTGCGTTGTCCGTTGCTGTGATGTAATATTCGACCAGATTACCCCAGCTCTGGGCTGGAATGGTAAAATCGTACTGGTTGCCGGTGGGACCGTCTTCATCAATGACTTTTTGCCAGGTGCTGGTGTCGCCCTGAAAAATGGTGCGGTAAAACAGGGCCGGTTGATTTTCGCCGCTGGCCAGACCGTCGGCATCGGTAATGATGGCCGAAACGATTGGCGGGTCCACGCTGGAGGTCGGCTGAAGCATGGTGTGCGAAATAAGCGGCCCGTCGCCATTTTCATTAAAGGCCAGTTGAACCGCCTTGTAAGCATTGACCCGTCCGTAGCCCACATGCTCGTTCCAGCCGTTTTCATCAAAGGCGTAGCGGTCGATTTTGTCCGCCGAACGCTGTAAAATGTCCTGCACCTGAGCGGCCGTCAAATTGCTGTCTGCCGCCAACACCAGAGCGGCCACGCCGGAAACGTGTGGGCAGGCTGCGGAAGTGCCGCCAAAGTGATCAAAATAATCGCCATCCACATAGCCATCAACGCCGGCAATATCCGTGGTGTAAACAATGGTCGGCGCCACCAGATCGAGCGCCGGGCCGTAATTGCCACCCCAACTACGTTGATAATCCTGACTGCCGGGATTCTTTTTCTCATCGAACATGTTAGAAGCGCCAACGGCAATAACGTTGTCAAGGTAAGCCGGGTAGCTGACGTTGCCGCTGCCGCCATTGCCGCTGGAAAAGACCACCACGCAGCCCTTACCGTTGCGGCCCTGTGTTTTAGCCCGCTGAATGGCGTCTTCCAGAGCCTGGCTGGGCGAAGAGCCACTCCAGCTATTGCTAATGACGTCGGCGCCATGTTGCCAGGCGTAATCCATGGCCTCGGCGTAGCCCGCATCGTCGGCGCTGCCGTAAACGGTAAACACTTTTAAGGGCAAGATTTTAGAGCGGAAAGCAATGCCGGACACGCCCAGACCGTTGTCGCCAATGGCCGCCACAATGCCCGCCGTGCTGGTGCCGTGACCCTGAATGTCGTTGGCGTCGCTGCCGTTATCCGGCGTGTAATCTACCCCTTTGCTAAACAGGTTGTCCGCCAGATCGGGGTGGTCTAAATCGACGCCGCTATCTAACATGGCAACCAGAATATCCGGACTGCCGCCAGCGGCCAGACCATGATTCATCAGCACATCCCAGGCCTGGTCTGCATCGATGTCGGCGTCGGGGTAACCGTTTACATAAGCAGGCAGGCTGTTGTCTTTGGTAGCCGTTACTACCGATTGCCCGGTGTTCTTGTGTGCCCACTGCTGCGGCCACAGGGGGTCGTTCACATCGTAGTTGAGGGTTTCCCAGTTCAGGTAGATGAAATTAGGCTGGGCGTAGAGCGCTTCTGGTAAATCGGTGTAAAAATTGGCCGCCTCCAGGCCGTTCCATTTTTGTTCCGGCACAGTGCGTAAAAGATAGGTGTTCTCCAGCAAGGGTTTAACGATTTCCACGCCATTTTCTTGATTGATGCGCTGGATTTGTTCTAAAGTGACGTCGGGATGAAAACGCGCCAGAAACGTTCGGTTAACCGCCTGGCGTACGGCGCTTCCTGCCCTTCGAAAAATAGGCGTGGCCAGCACGATTTGTGGATCGGCCGACAAACGCTGGATGAGATCGAGCAATTGTTGTTGATCAATGATTTGATTGAGTCGCACCAGCGGCATGTTTCGTTCCCATACCGGGTGGTCTATTTCAAAACGGAACAGGTACTTTTGCAGGATGGCCTTCATTTGCTGACGGCTGATGGAAGATTTAAATTCAACCGCAAGCTGATCTTTTAAGGGGTAGAGTTCAATTTGCTGATTCCGGTATTGGTAATAAAAAAAACTGGTTTGAGCCCTCAGGGGAAGAACAAAGCCGATGAGTAGTATGAATAATGTAAATCGTTTCATGATGTTTTCCAATCAATAATTTTTGAAAGAACCTTCCTTCCCGATTGATCCGTAATTTAATGAAAATTTAAATTAAGCGGTTATGTTTTAAATCAAAATAACGGCTGGAGAAGCGCGATTCATGGACGGGAATCATTGGCCCGGCTTGCATTGTGCCCCGGGCGAAAAAAGGCTGGGGAGATGGTAGTTGGTTAATTAGTTGAATAGTTAAATAGTTTAATGGTTAGCTGATAGTGTCACAGGTTTTTTACGATGGTCTGCGAAATTAATGAAAAAATGGCGTTTAATAACGAATTGGGGCGAGTGGTTTACGCTTTAATTTTAACCTGTCACTTGTTACGCATTACAAACATTAAGCACTTTGCGCATTGCACCAATGCAACGCATTTTTCCTGGCATTACCTGGAGGAAATATGATTCTCCCTGTCAAATAAAGCTTTCGGACAACCCAATTGCGTTTCATAATTGCAACAAACAATACCCCAAAACGTTGCATTGGTGAAACAAAAAAAGGCACGATTTCAGGCGTTTATTTTTGTAACCATAATAAAATCAACAGGCTAAAATTTTTGGCATTAAAATTGAGAGTATATTTAATAAGCGTTTCGTTTGAAAGAGGAATAAAATGCGTCATTTACTTTTAATCTTAAGCCTTGTAACCCTCAGTTTTTTGATTCATTGTTCCCACAAAAGCAGCCCCACCGAACCGCAGGAGACGTCCGACCTTTCAGTGAACATGCTATTAAAGCCGGCCACAGAAAATGGCTACAACGTAACGCGCGTGCATGTAAAAATCACGCGTAACACATTTACCGACAGCATGGATTTAACCATCAACGGCGAAAGCGCCAGCGGCACATTTACGGATTTAAAAGTGGGCGTTTATCAGATTGAGGTTTGGGTTTATGAAGACACCACGCTCATTGCCACCGGCTCCGGCACAGGCGAGGTAAAAGCCGGACAAACGGTAAACGTGACCATCAACGTAACCTTTTTGACTGGCAACTTAGGGGTGACAGTGAATTGGGGGAGTACAACGGTGGAGCCGAATACAATATTTTTTGAAGTGGAAACGGGAGCTACGGTAGATTTAAAAGGTGTAAATAGTATCGTTAATGGGAAGATAAATGATAACAATGTAGAGTGGGAAGAAAGTTTATCTTCTTATAATGTGCCAGTTGCTAGCTGGATTCAACCTGCTGAATTCCCTGAAGATGTAAAATTAGTATTTAAATTATCCAATCAAGGTAAGTTTTCTGTAAAAGCCTATTGCATCACGGAAAATTATGAACACCTTTTCACTATATTAAGTTTCAGAAAAAGATGTAAGGCAATAGATACAAGAAGTCCTTCTGATAAGTGGACAAAAGGAAGTTATTATACGAATGATGTTCCTTATGATTTTAAAGACTTGAAAGAGTATTTTTTTTGGGATTTTCTTATTACACGTATTTTGCAATATGAATATGGATATTTATATGAACAGGGATGTACTAGTGGCGGGCCTTCGCACAGTATAGATTTTAAATACCTATGTAGTAAATATTCGAGTCTGTTAAACGGCCTGAGTTTCCCAATTTCTATCGTTTTATCTGGAATTATTCATCAACAAGCAGATTACAGTTGGTTTCCGGAAAATGAAAAAAAATTTGCCGAATGGCGAAATTCACATTTTTCAATGGCTCCTAAAGATGTATGGGATCTTAATTTTTCTGGAAAGCGGTATTTTGATATTGAAATTACAAATCCTAAAAGAATATGTACCTTTGCAGATGCTTGGAATGACAATAGTAATTCAAGTTCTATAAAAATAAATGGAACAACAGTAGTGTCACGAACATATTGCTGTGGCACGGAAGAGTTTGATTTTTCAACAATTCCCAATAAAATTGAATTTAATGCTTATTCCGTATGGTCATTTATTGGACCAGTCATTACCATAATTACACAAGCAGATAATGTAACCGTTTCCAATTGGCATGAGGAGCGTGATGGGGTAGTTGATCCTGCGGATTCTTGGGATAAAAATCCTAAGCCGTTAATTTTGAAGGTTGATCAAAATGGAACAAGTATTGTTAATTAAAAATAACATTAGAAAGGTTTAAACAATGAAAAGGATTCTAATTAGTCTTTTACTATTCTTTTTTCTCATCAGTTTAAGCTGCACTAGGGATAAAAATGCTCTTGGGTATAAAAATAATAATTTCTTGAATGGAGAATGGAAATTAGAAAAAACAAATCAAATCGATGGAGACTGGATTTATACAATATCCAAATATATCTATAAATTTGATGGCGAAAACTTTGAAAGATCTTTTTACTTTGAAGGACATGATATAAATAATCCGTCTGATAAGGAGACCTATTCTGAAATAATAAAAGGCACTTATTCTATCATTTCAGAAAATTTATTTGATTTGGTTATTACTTATTTCGAAAGAAATGATACAAAACATGAAAATATTAATCTTAATCTTAAAATCATCTATAATAAAATAGATGATGATCACATTGAGTTTAGTACGGAAGATATCGGCGAAGCTACAACAGAATTAACACAGATTTCAGGGGAATCTGGAACTCTAATAAATAGTGCATTCCATTATTACATAACAGTATCTGATTCCGAATATTTGCATTTTAAATATCTCTTTACAAATAATTTATTATTAAAATCTAAAACAATGACAGCTTCAATGAACTTGCCCAATGAATGGGCCCATGTTGATTCATTAAAAATAGACATAATAGATTCTAAATCCTTTTATATCTGGTGGGATGAAACAACTCAAAATAAATCTTATATGATGTACATTTTTTACAATGATAAACTTTACTTAGGTAAAAATTATGAAAAATTTTACAGAGTTAAATAACAACCTATTTATGAGTGGAATAAATTAATTGTGAGAAAACAATATGTTAAAAAAAATTTTAATATCCATCTTTTTTCTGCTGGCCCCATCTCTTTTTGCGCAAAATTATACGCTGGAATTACATTTAAACAATGGCAGCGTGATTAACTTTCCGGTAGCAGAAATTCAAAAAATCATCTTTGAAGGCGTTACGGATATTGAAGACGCGCAGCGAATTGTTCAGGCAATAAAAACGTTTAAGGTATTGAAAAACTATCCTAATCCGTTCAATCCCAGTACGACTATCGAGTACCAACTACCCCGTAATGGCAAAGTGGAAATCAGGATTTATAATCTCGTTGGGCAGCTGGTAAAAACTCTTGTTTCTGAAAATCAAGGGGCAGGCAAGCACAGAGTAAAATGGAATGGACGCGATAAACAGGGAAATAAAGTAGCCAGCGGATTATACATTTACCAGGTAACTTTTGGTAATGAGCGCATTTCCAAAAAGATGATATTAGTAAAATAGTCCAGAAGAATAAACGGCCAATCAAAGGAGGCTAATAATGTACAGGAAACTTCTTTTTTCATTCATATTTATTTTATTTAGCACATCCTTAAGCTTAGCCCAAACTTTAAACATCCACACGACCGACGGGAATGTGCATTCTTACAATTTGATGGATATTGATAGCATCACCTTTAATGTAGGAGAAACGCCAACCCAGGGGCTGATTGCCTACTATCCCTTCAACGGCAATGCTAATGATGAAAGTGGGAATGGCAACAACGGCATTGTAAGTGGGGCAGTACTTGATACGAATAGACTTGGAATACAAGATAAGTCTTATAGATTTGACGGAATTGATGATTATATAAAAATACCGCCAATAGATTTAGGAAACACTAGAACAATTTCGGTATGGACAAAAACAACAATTACCGATACGAGCCAATCAATTATTTTTAGAGGGAATGTTTATTGGGGGGCCTATTATTTTTATTTATATATAACCGAAACCGGTGAATATCAATATGGCCATCTTCCTAACGGTGTTCGAGTGACAAGCGATGTCGTTGTAGCTGATAATAAGTGGCATCATCTTGTAACAACTTGGGATGGGAGTACATGCAATTTATATGTTGATGGCGAGTTAATAAAAACAGAACCATATACACAATTTCCTAATGGAAGATATAATGATGATGTTTATATAGGCACAGCTCATCATAACAATGATTCTTTGGTGAAGTTTTTTAGAGGAAATATTGACGATGTACGGATTTATAATCGAGTATTGACAGAAACGGAGATTCTTTATCTTTATCATGAAGGCGGTTGGAAGTAGAAATAGGAACCTTTTTTTGAATACAAAAGGAGTCTAGGTTAATTCAGAGGTTTATGTTTAATAGTTTTATTATTAATGAGTTAAATTTTAAAAAATTGGGGATTTCCCCAAAAATATATAAAAATAAAATCGTTAAAAAATGAGAAAGTCTTGATATTATTTAGAAAGGAGGGCAAAAATGGCAAAATCAATCTTATTTTTAGTTTTTATTTTTTTGTTTCCTTTTCTAATAAATTTATGTTAGGATCCAAATCATAAAGAAAATGGGGATTATATAGCTGGTGCTTATGTTAGACTTGGTGATTTTTCTGGATATTCAAACTCCTTAGGAATTATAAAATTTAGAGTTAAAGATAGTGACGAATACAATGTTGTTTAGCAGGATACTTTATGTATATGCAAATGGATTCAAAGAATTGAGAGGTGATGTTTCTTTATTTAAGAATTAAGAGTAGCCTATATACGTTATTAGACTTACTCGGAAATAAAAGCTATAGCAAAAAAATTATGTTAAAGGAGTCTAAAATGATTTTAAAAATAAACATATTTGTATTAATATTCTGTTTGCTATATTTGCAAATTAACCCAGTATTTTCTCAAAATAAAAAATATAAGTTAAAACCAACTATTGCAGTTTTAAATTTCTATGCAAACACTGGATATCAAGAAGTAGATGCCATGTTATCTCTTGGTACCCCTGAAACAATTATAACAGATTTGTCAAATATTGATGAAATTGATGTGATTGAAAGGAATAGAATTGTTGATGTAATGAAAGAAATATCTCTAAATCTATCAGGAGTTATTGATGAATATTCAGCACAAAAAGCGGGGAAATTATTAGGAGCTCAATATATTTTAATAGGTAATTGGCAAAAGTTTGGATCGTTATACAGAGTTAATGCTCGTTTAATAGAAACAGAAACGGGAAAAATAATTGTCGGTATTAAGGAAACGGGTACTGAAGAAACTTTATTTGACATCCAAGATAATATAAGTGAACAGATTTTATCTAAATTATCAATAGATTTAACGGATTCAGAAAAAGCAAAATTAAGAAAAAGAGAAACTATTTCAATTAATGCTTTCAAGGAATTTAGTCAAGGTTTAATGGCATATGATTCCGGAGATAAAGCAAAATTAAAGTATCACATGAGTAAAGCATTAGAAATAGATCCTAATTATGTAAAGCCAAAAGAATATATTTATGTTCCCATTAACGAAAGAGGTGAAGAAATGAGGTGGGGGTTAGGCATTGACAATCTAATCGGTCCGCCTCAAGCAAAATCAGAAACTGAGATGAGATTAAAAAACGGTATATTTGGTGCGATTGTTTGTGGAATAGTGCTTGGAGGAGGTAGTGCTTTATTGAAAAAGGATAACAGTGTAAGTGCTACATCTCTTATCATAACTTCCTCTGTATTAGGATTTTTTATAGGTTATTCTAATGACGTAAAAAAGAAAGAAAAAAATAAATGATAAATCTTTGAAACCATATTCAGAAGCTTATTTTTCTATAAATGTAGAGTGGATAGCAAGCAAAAGAATAGAAGATGATGAAAATGGTAACTGGTATTATGATACAGAATATTATTTAAAATCTTATAATATAAATTAATAAATTTTTATGAACAAAGAAATTCAATACATTGTATTATTAGTTTTGTTAATGTTTATTAAAGTTTATTCTTCATATAAATGGATAAAAATTAGAGAAATAGACATTGATGTTCAAGCTGTATTTTTTGCTGATACAGCAAGCGGTTGGATTGTTGGTAATGAAAACCAAACAGGTAAAATTTTTAAAACATTTGATGGTGGATACACTTGGATTTTGGTTGATTTCATAAATGGCGTTTTAAATGATATCTATTTTATTGATGAAAATAATGGTTGGGCTATCGGACATGATATGATTTATAATAAAGGAATAGTTTTAAAAACTATAAACAGAGGAATTAACTGGAAACGGATCAGGTTACCTTATAATGTATACCTTAAAAGATGCCAATTTCTTGATTCAAATTCTGGTTGGATGATATATAACATGGCAAGAGACACTATTTTTTATACAAATAATGGTGGAGAAGATTGGGAAGTAAAAAAAATTGGTTCTAATAAAAAAATTTTTTCTTTTGATTTTGTTTCAGAAGATACAGGCTGGGTGTGTTGTTCTGAAGGGAATATATATAAATCGGTAGATGGTGGTAATAATTGGATAAATCAAAAAATTCCAATTGATTGGCCAGTTTTAGTGATAGATTTTTTAAATAATAAGTTGGGATGGTGCGTTACAGGAAATAGCGCTGCCTTCCTCCAAACAAAAGATGGTGGCAAAAATTGGGATATTCTATTAGAAAGCATGACGCCGTGTGGAATTTTTTCTTTTTTATTCATGGATCATAAAACAGGCTGGGCCTGCGGGTGTAATGAAATATTTCATACTACAGATGGAGGATACCGTTGGATAAGAGAAATTGAAGTCTCTGTCTATCTGAAGGATATTTTTTTTGTTGATTCCTTACATGGTTGGTCTGTTGGTGATAAAACAATTTTAAAAACAATTCCCACAGACACATTAGGAACTTTCGTCGTAAATAGCCCTTCTAATAATATCAACACATTTTTACTTAAACAAAATTTCCCAAATCCATTTAATTCTTCTACAGTAATTAGATATAAAATTACTAAAGTTTCCTATGTGACAATAAATATTTTTAACTTTTCAGGACAAAAAATTCGGTCATTGGTGAGTAAAAAATATATTCCAGGAAATTACTCTATAACATGGGATGGTACCAATGATTATGGACAGCCAGTCTCCAGCGGAGTGTATTATTATCAGATTCGCTTTAACGATAAAGTGGAAAGCAAAAAAATGATCTTGATAAGATAGGAGGATAAAATGAATCACAAATATAATCTTTTACCAGACGAACAAGTTATTCTTGAATCCGATAATAAAATTTTAACATTGACAAATAAACGGATACGTTATGATTATGAAAAAATGGGAGGATCAGATTTTATAAGCATAACATTGGACTCTGTTTCTTCCTGTGGTCTTGAAACAAAATCATATCCCGTATTTTTAGTTCTTGCATTTATTTCTATGTTTGGTGTATTCGTGCTTGAAAGTGATGGGAAAATATTTGCTTTTGTACTGTTTCTTTTATTCATATTTATTTATTTTATTACTCGAAAAGCTTTTTTTATAATTTCTTCGAATGGCGGGCAAAATATTCAATTACCAGCAAGCTCCATGAGCAGAAGTGCTATTATTGAATTTCTGGAAACAGTGGAAAACGAAAAGATTAAATATTTAGAAAAGGTTAAAAGTTTTACTTAAACCTAAATTTCTAAAGTAAAAAATTTTAACAAAAAAATAGTATTGCCCTGTATTTACTAAGAGAATTATTTCCCCTAAATTTTAGAAAAATCTACCTAAAATTGCCATTATTTTACTCAATTCTTTTTCATTAGACGATTTTTCCTGTTACGAAACATTGAATTGGACGTACCTCGCCCTTTTATTCTTTTTAAAAAAATCAGACACAAAATTTTTATGAATCTTTGTTAATTTCTTACGTAAAACTCAAGGCGTCTATTCTTGAATCTATTTTAGACCACCAGCTCTTGTAATAATAAGAACTGTACATTCTTAGGTGTACTTGTCTGGCCGATTTGGTAATCTTTCCGGCTAATTGAATAAACCAGAGTCTAAAACTATGGGGCTCCTGGCGCCAGGCCTTCTCATCGGTTAATTTCCGAAACCAAACACTTATATTGTAAGCCAATACACTTAAAAGAAAAAATGTTTCATTTACCCAAAAATCTTTGGTCAAAATCATACCAGCATATAATTGATTTTTGACCGCCTCGATCCAGTTCTCGCTCTCTCCACGATCTCCATATAAATGATGTATATAAAGCGGGCTTTCTTCTATATTGGTGACATAACAAAAATAAGTATATTGTTTGTAAGGAAATAAACTGTCTTTTTCTACTATCTTCTCAAATTTACGTAACGCTACAAAACGTCTGGCCTTTGACCAACCTTGCGCACGATAATAAAATTCGCTCATCTCCCAACCTTCTAATTCCGGAATTGATTCCCAATCCTGGTCCTTTAGTAGATGTTCCAGATTTTTTAACTTGACTTTGACTAAATATTGAATCTGGCCGGAGTAACTTTCTAATAGGCTCAGAACTTTGTCATTAAAAAAGCCACTATCGGCACGGACAATTAAAAATCTTATTTGCTTGACTATCATAGAAAGCACCTGTTTTAAAAAGGCATCCGCATTATTGGCGGTGTAGGCATCCCCAGGTCGAAGCCAGGCCGCAATACACTCTTTGGTACTGTTGAGAAAAGCTAATAAGGGATGGTAGCTACGTTTGCCTTTATGCCTGGGATTAAATCCTTTTTTTGCACCTTCTTGTTTGCCATAGACCGTCTGAACCGTAGAATCCAAATCCAATATATCACGCTTTGTATGAAGTCTTCTATGAATCTTATTAGACAGAAAACCAATGACTTCTATTAATTGATTATTCTGACGAAAACTGAACTTTTTGAAACGATATCGGATCGTGTCAATATCCAAATGCCCATTGAGATCAAATAAGTGATGGATTAAAGGGTCTAAACTAAAATGTTCGATTTTTAAAAGACGATCCATACCGCCGAGTAAACCAAGAATCATTATATTGAAAATTTGAGCCAATGAATATTTTTGATTATGTCTTCCCTCTATGGTAAGTTTGGTTTCTATTAGTTTATCTATCCCTAACTTTTTCATGAATTTGTAAATTGGATATAAGCCGGAATAATTAGTTAAATTGCCGCCTGTAAAAGAAGTTTTGACACTTTTATGATTATTTTTTATTTTCATCTACAAGGTGCTCCTTTCTTTTGTTTTTTTGTTTTTGTAACTAACTTAATTTACAAATAATTGGAGCACCTTTCATCTTTTTTACATTAGAAATTTAGGTTAAATTTAAAATTTTTCAATAAAAATCTACAGGCAAAAAGATCTGTGATTTTGTTGACAAGATAATAATCGGTGATCACCAAAACTTCCTGGAGGTACGTGCAAGGTCTTAATCCCTGAGCTTTGTCCTTTCCTCACGTGCAGGTGGAATGAAAGATCACGCCGGATTTAGCTCTATTGTAGCGGTCAATACTCAACTAATAAAGATGAACTTTACTGGTGGGTAACGGCAAAGTAAGTTTCCATTTCAGATTAACGACTCTAAAAACCGTTCGGCGCTCGTGACTAAAATCCCATTTTTATGAATTTCATCAAGAACCAGTAAACCTTTCCCAGACGGAAAACGTTCACGAACAATCTTTTCTCTATCTTCTGCAGAATCCCAGGTCAGATAAAATTTATCGGCTTTTGGGCCCATTGCTTCTTCAAGAATCTTTTTAGCCAGCGTGGTTTTCCCGCACTGCCGTGGCCCAGCTACGAAAACCATTTTTTTTTAAGTCTTCTTTAATGCTCTTTTCTAAATATCGCTGGATGTATTTGACCATTTTTACCCCTATCCCATCTTGAACAAAATTTAAGCCCAAATCACCAAATTTCCACCTTCGGTTTTTGTAAGTTATTGGTTTTTTTGGATCGAGTTTTCGAGATGTCGTTGTAGTGCCCCATACTATATTGGTTTCCCCCTTGACTTAATTGACTGATATGATTATATTTGAACATGTTTATTAAAGAAGTCACAAAAAAGAATAAAGGGTACGATAAAACCTTCGTTTACCATCAATTGGTCGAATCCTATCGTACTGAAAAAGGCCCAAGACAAAGAAAATTGCTCAACCTGGGCAAGCTTACCATTCCTAAAGACCAATGGAAAACACTTGCCAATCGCATCGAAGAGATCATAAGCGGACAAACTTCACTGATCGAAGTGGATGAGCAAATTGAACAATTAGCCCAGCGCTATGCCTCGCTTTTAATTCAAAACAAACTAAAACAAGAAAAGGTAGAAAAAAAAGAAAGCCCACAGGAAACCGAGACCATTTTTACGGGCTCTGTCAAATTCAGAGATGCTCGCAGTATAGGAGGCGAATACATCAGTTTGATGATGTTAAGAAAGCTTAAGTTCAATGAACTTTTAAAAAAGCTGGGCTTTAAGGAGAAGGATATTAAACTGGCCGAACTGTTGATCGTTGGGCGCCTGGTGCACCCCTCAAGCGAATGGGCGACCTTACGCTGGGTCAAAAAGCAAAGCGCCATCGATGAGCTTTTAGAGTTAGACCTTTCAAGACTTTCTCACAATAAACTTTATCGAATTACGGATCAATTATTAGAACATAAGGACAAAATCGAGAATGGTTTAGTAGAGCAAGAGCGTCTGTTATTTTCCTTGCAGGAAAAGATCATCCTGTACGATTTAACCAATACGTATTTTGAGAGTAGCCGTACCAGTGAACTCAAGGCTCGCGGACGTAGTAAAGATAAGCGTCACGATATGCCCCTGGTTACTTTAGGCCTGGTATTGGATGAGGATGGATTCCCCAAGGAGAGTCGTCTTTTCTCTGGCAATGTTTCCGAACCAGAGACTTTGTCTAAAATTCTGGATACGATAGGCGGCAAAGTCAGGAAATTGATTATTTTAGATGCCGGGATTGCCACAGAAGAGAACTTGCAACTGATCACAAAGCGTGGACACGACTATCTGGTTGTCTCACGCAGTAAACCGGAAATCGAGATCGAAGAAAATGCTTTTAAAGAGATTAATCACGATCAACGCCATAAAGTGGAAGCCTATCTTTACCGTAAGGATAAAGAGCTTTATTTATACTGTCGCAGCGCCTCAAGGCAAAAGAAAGAGGAAGCCATTCGACAATTTCATCAGCAGCGCTTTGAGGCGGGGTTGAAATATGCGGCGGAGAGTTTGCACAAGAAACGAGGCACGAAGAAATATCCCAAGGTTTTAGAACGCATTGGCCGTATAAAGGAACGCCATGCAAAAGTGGCCTATTTTTATGATATTACGGTTAAGCATCACAATGGTATCGTGACAGAGATCAGCTGGAAGATAAAAGATGAGCAAAAGATGGATGATCGATTTTCCGGCACGTATTATTTACGGACGAGTCGTCTGGATTTAACGGATCGTGAGATTTGGCAGCTCTACATCAGTTTAACGGATGTGGAGGATGGATTTCGCTCGTTGAAGAGTGAATTAGGCTTAAGGCCTAATTTTCACCAGAAGGATAAACGCATTGAAGGGCATATTTTCATTTCGATTTTAGCCTTTCATGTATTGATAAGTCTTCAAAAACAATTACATGATGCAGGCGTTTATCATCGCTGGACAACCATTCGTGAATTACTTTCCGTACAGCAGCGAGTAAGCGTGGAGATGAAAACTCAGAAAGGAGATTTATTAGTTATAAGAGATACGACCGAACCGGAGGCGATTCATTATTTAATGGCGCAGGCATTTAAGATCAAGCCCAAGCCATTAGGTATGAAAAAGATAAGAATTTAAATATTGTAGTGGTAATAAAAAAGAACGACATGTTGTTTTTAAATAACTTAAATCGTTTTAGTGTTCAAGATGGGCTATCTTAAAAAAGTATGCACTATTTTAAGATGCGGTTTAATTTAGTCATTTTTTTTACTGGATTCAAATTGAACGTTTTTTGATCCAGAGCAGCGCAACCACAACTAAAAATAAACCGCAAAGAGCTCAAAAAAGTCACAAAGCGCAGAAAGAATGTTTTAAATTAAAATTGGCTTCTTGTTTCCTATAATCGCCTTCGTCCCCTGCACCTTCACTCCCAGACAAAAACTCAGAAATGACCGTACTTGTAAGGGCGAAGGATTTCTATCCCCACTTTATCCAGAGCGCTTTTTTTATATGACTAATGATTAATGTTTACCAGCGCTGAATTGTTCTTGGAAATCATACGTCCCTACGTAAACGGTGGTAAAAATTCACCACATTTGCAGAAACAAATTTGAAATAACAGACTAACTATTCAACCATTTTGACGACACAAAAATTTCAAATCCCGCCCCTAAATTACCCTGTGTACCATTTCCACTTTTTTTGTAGATTTTAGTAGCAACGAACGGTCGGAAAAGCGGAAGCATGAAAAACGATTTTCAACCGATTATTTACCGAAATATTCACGGCACGATTTTTCGCCTTTCCCTGCCGGGCATGATTTCCTCGGTGCTGGAAACACTGTTTCAGCTGATTGACGCTTACTGGGTGGGCAGGTTAGGCGCCGACGCGCTGGCGGCCATCGGCGGTTGCGCTTTTATTTTGTGGGCCATTTTTTCCTTAACCGCGCTTAGCGTTAACGGCATCGCCGCTCTGGTAGCCCAAAATATCGGCGCACAAAAGGCGGAAGAGGGACGCGTTGCCGCCGGACAGGGCCTGATTTTAAACACCTTAACCGTTGTTTTTGCCGGCGGATTGGTTTACCTTTTTCAAAACGACCTCTACCGCCTGATGGGTTTTGACGCCCGCGTTCTATCATTAGCGCGCCAATACATGTCCATCATTTTAAGCGGCATGATTTTCATTTTCTGGTTTACGGCGTTCGAAGCTGTTTTTCGCGGCCTGGGAGATACAAAGACGCCGATGATCGTTTTAGCCTTTGGCCTAACCTTAAACGCCATTGCCGATCCCTTTTTTATTTTTGGCTGGTGGATTTTTCCGGAAATGGGCATAGGCGGCGCGGCGTTTGCCACCGTTGTTAGCGAACTGGCAGCGGTGGTAGGATTGTGGTGGCTTTTAAAACGCAAGCATTACCTGCCGACGTTCAACCGGCGCCTGATAATCGACCGCGCATTGATGAAAAAACTGATGGCTATTGGCGCGCCGGTGGCCTTTGGCGGTTTCTTTTTCAGTATTATTTACGTTGTTTTGACACGCATCATTGCTCAATTTGGCATGGAAGCCATCGCGGCCATCGGCATCGGCCACCGCATCGAAGGCATTGCCTGGTTTGCCTGTGTGGGCTTTTCGGTTGCCGCTTCAACTTTAGTGGGGCAAAATGTAGGGGCAGGACGCATTAAACAGGCGGCAAAAGCAGCCTGGCTGGTAAACGGTTACGGCGTTGCCATTTTGCTGATTGTTTCGGCCATTTACTATTTTTTCCCCGATGTTTTGATGGGTGTTTTTACCCAGGACCCGCTCGTGCAAAAAATAGGAACAGACTATTTGCGCATCATTGCCCTGTTCGAAATCTTTCTCGCGCTGGAAGTGATCATGGAGGGAGCGTTTAGCGGCGCCGGTTACACCCTGCCGGTAATGCTGGTCAGCGTGCCCATTACGGCCGCGCGCATTCCGCTGGCTTATTTGCTGGCCGTAAACATGGGGCTGGGCGCCAATGGCATCTGGTGGGCCATTGCCATAACCACCGGATTAAAAGGCTTTTTAAACGCTGTCTTATTTGCCACGGGAATCTGGAAAAGAAAATTACAAAGGGAGGTTAATCATGAAATCGAGCAAAATCGTTAAAACACGGAAGTACCGCCTGGATATGAACGATAAAATTCTGAACAGCGGTTTTAATGATTTTAAAAAGTTCTTTGCGCTGGACAACAAAGCCTATCTGCAGGGCGCCATTCCGGTTAAATACAAAGAGTTGATGGGACTGGTGGGCAGCATGGTCTTGCGTTGTAATGACTGCATCTTTTACCATCTGGATCGCTGCGTGTCGGAAGGGGCAACAAAGGAAGAATTGTACGAGGCCATGAACATTGCGCTGATCATCGGCGGCTCCATTGTGATTCCGCATTTACGCTATGCTTTTGAAGTTCTGGAAGAATTGCAAACAATGGCAGAAAACGCGCCAGAGGATTGATTAGAAACGGCGATGTTTTGCCGACCAAAACCCAATATGGCCGGAAGGAGCAAAATTTTCACCGCTTCAAAAAAAGCGAGCATCCGTCCGGCTCAATGGTCCTTTAAAATAAACTCGATGCGCTCTAACTTGCCGTCAATTTTACCGTTTGGCACAATGCCCAGAATTTTACAAACCAGCGGGTAAACATCGACGTTGTGTAATGTCTGGCAGGCGTAGGCCGTTTTAAAGGCCGGGCCGGCGGCCACAAAAATACCCTGCATATCCAGCGTGTGATTGTCGTAACCGTGATTGCCCTTTGAAGGATGGCGGCGTACTTTTTCCAGCTCTTCAGGGCTACGCACAAATGTGTAACCAAGATGCGCTACCGCAACGATGTCGCCAACAAATGGACTGTTTTTATAATGAAAATAGTCTGGTAAATCTTCTTTTTTGTAAACTGAGAAATTCATGCGATTTTGATTCAACCGCTGAAAAATCTCTTCCTTTGCTTCAGGCGATCTGGTAAAAATTTGTACCAGCGGTCCGTAACCATCCACGCGAACCGCCTGGTCCTTCAACAGTTTGTACAAAAGAATCTGACCGTCCGGCCGCAGTTGCGTCATGCCATGATCCGATAAAACGATGAGATTTACTTTGTCCTTCATGCCAATCGAATCCAATTTACTGCGTAAAACGCCGAGATAGCGGTCCACCAGGCTAATGGCTTCGTTGATCTTTTCTGATTCCGGGCCGTAGCGATGGCCATAGGTATCCGTATCGCTAAAATACAAAAACAAAAGCTGCGGTCGTTTTTCTTCCGGAAGTTGTAACCAGTCAATAACGCCATTAATCCTTTCAATATGCGGAATGGAGCCGTCATATCGTTTAAAATAGTTCGGATGCCGATAAGAAAGATGAACTTCGGAGCCCGGCCAGAAAAAACTGGCGCTTAACACGCCCTGACGTCTGGCCGTTTCCCACAAAGCCTCTCCCCGGTACCAGTAGGCGTTGCGTACAGCCGAGGTATCGCCCAGGCGGTATCTCTGTTTGGTAAACGGATCGAAAAAGCTGTTGTTGATCAATCCATGATTCACCGGATAAAGTCCGGTAACAATGGTGTAATGATTGGGAAAGGTTTTGGAAGGGAAAGCCGGTTCAAAAGTAATGGCCCGTACGCCTTCATCGGCCATCTTTTGTAAGTTGGGCGTAATACCACGATCTAAATAATCCCAGCGAAAACCGTCAAATGAGACGATTAAAACATAGGGCTTGTAGTCTGGATTTTGAGCCGTTCCGATTGACAGAACAACTAAAATTAAAACGACGATTTGAGCTAAACGCTTCACAAAATTTCCTTTCGCAAAAATAGAATAAAATTTATGAGTTCACTTTAAATTTGAGATTTTTTTACTGTTTCAGTAACAAAATCCTTTAAAAGTAAGATTTCTCTCTTCATTCGAAATGCCGAACTACGTTTTTGAAAGCGAACTGATTCATAAAAAAGCAAAGAACGACTTGCCGCTTTGCTCAATGCAAAGACGACAAAACATGTACGAATGAATCGTCAACCGGTAATCAGACAAAAACTTCTTCATTCTTTCCGGATAACTTACAACCTTTAAACGGACGGCATGGCGCTGTTTACTAACTATTTTTTCATTTTTTTAAGCCAGGATTTTTTTGTTAGCTTTCTCAGCGCTTTTAAATAGGACTCCGTCTCTGTAAATTCATCCGGAGCATGGACCGTTTTCCATATATGCTCCAGGAGAACCGACCCAATGGCATGAATGGCTTCGTGTCGATCCAGGCCCTCGTTTTGCAATCTCTCCAGCGCTTCGACCACATCTGGCAAACCTTCGGCCAGTTGATTTTCAACAATAACATGAAAGGTTGCGTGCATGGTCTGATCCGGCAATTTAACGCCGGCCCGTTCATGATACTCCCGCACCAGGGTGTTTCTTTCCATTTCATCCAGTTCAAGCCACTCCTCCGGATGCGGGGCTACTAATGGGTTATACTCCATCGCTCATCCCTTTTTAAATTTATGACTTCTAATAGCGTTTTTGCTTTTATTCTTCAAAGCGATTTTTAACCGCCAATTTCGTCTCGATCATGTCCGAATGATCCAACCCCAAAAGATTGGTAATCTTACGCATCAGCGCGTCTTCGTATTTATCGATTCGTCCGTCGGCATAAACAATCTGCCAGAGATTGGTCAAAATTTTTAACCGCTGTTCCCGGCTCAAATGGTCTTTCAACACCGAGGCAAAACGCCAGATGTCGTGCCGCTCTTCCCGCGTTTCTCTGGCTTCATCGATTAATTGCTGAACTTCTGTGCCAGAGAGGTTGAACAAAGTATGTAGCGCCTTGAAAAGCTGCTTCTCTTCTTCGGGATGGACGTCGAAGTCGGCGTAAACCATTTCGATGAACAAACCGGCCGTGGCCACCTTTAAATCCTGTTCATCGATATCTTTTGAATGAGCCTCTTTTGAAATAAGTTTCTCAAGAAATTTTATCATTGCGCCGCGCTACCTTCCTTAATTATTTTTCCGCCTGCTTTTGTAGCAAATCCGAATAGGATTCCCCGATCAAATTAGACCTGTCTATTTCAAAGTGTTTAAGAAACCATTGCACCTGTTCCTGACAGGTTTCGATCGAATGTTCATCATCTACA
Source organism: Caldithrix abyssi DSM 13497 (assembly GCF_001886815.1). Taxonomy (GTDB): domain Bacteria; phylum Calditrichota; class Calditrichia; order Calditrichales; family Calditrichaceae; genus Caldithrix; species Caldithrix abyssi. The sequence goes on along the minus strand of NZ_CP018099.1, from coordinate 137,254 downwards.
ACGGCTTCAAATTCTAAAAAGTTTCCGAGACCTTTTACGCGATCCAGATGAATGCGTACATTTTCCCAAAGATAAATCTCTCTTTCTTTTTCCACCACCAGCCATATACCAAACATGCGGCTCAGCAAATCCCTGGCAGAAGCGGAATCTTTAACCGGCAGTAAAAGATAATCGGCTTCTCTGGCGGTATATTTATCAGGACGAAAATAGGGGATTAAAAAATTCCCGGAAAGCGAAGAAGCGCGCAATTTTAACCGACCGCGTTCTACGTTAAAATAGGTGTCCACCTGATGATCTTTTCCGAAAAACCTGGCTCCGATCGCCTGCGCCTTTCGTCGCCCTTCTTCAAGATCATCAAAATGGGCTTTAATCTCAATATTTTTGCTCATTGTCAGGTCCCATTGAAAAAGGCCGGAACAGAAACGCTCCGACCTTTTCATTGCATTTAAATTGTTCTGCCCGGGTACGCTTGCAAACCACGGGCCAGAATGTTCATGGATTTTTTAATGTCATCCACGTTAAGCACATAGGCAATACGCACTTCGTCCTTTCCCAGTCCCGGGGTTGAGTAAAAACCGTTGGCCGGGGCAATCATTACGGTTTCGTTGTCCACATTAAAATCGGTCAACAGCCATTGAGCAAATTTATCGGCGTCATCCACCGGTAATTTTACCACCAGGTAAAACGCGCCTTTAGGCATGGGCGCCACCACGCCGGGCATTTGACGCAGCATATTTACCATCACGTTACGCCGTTCGTTGTACTCGGCAATCACTTCGTCAAGGTATTCCTGCGGGGTATCGATACCGGCTTCCGTGCCAATTTGTTCAATGGTGGGCGGACAAAGTCGCGCCTGACCAAAACGCAGACAGGCCTCAATCACTTCCTGATTTTTAGAGACGATCATCCCGATCCGCGCCCCACAGGCCGAATAGCGTTTGGAAACGCTGTCCATCATGATCGTACGATCCTCGATGCCTTCCAGCTGCAAGATGGAGGTGTGGGTTAAACCATCGTAAACAAATTCCCGGTAAACTTCGTCGGAAAGTAAAAACAGGTCGTGCTTTAATACGATCTCTCTCAGATTTTCCAGTTCCTGGCGCGAATAAACGTAGCCGGTGGGATTGTTCGGATTACAGATCAAAATACCGCGCGTGCGATCGGTGATCTTTTCGGCAATGGATTCAATGGGCGGCAGCTGGAAATCATCTTCGATTTTCGAGGTGATGGGCACAATCTTTACCCCGGCTTCCACGGCAAAACCGTTGTAGTTGGTGTAAAAGGGCTCAGGAACGATGATTTCATCGCCCGGATCACAAATGGCCATCATGGCAAAGATAATGGCCTCGCTGCCGCCGGTGGTAACCAGAATGTTTTCGTAAGTTACGTTAATGTCGAACCGATTGTAATACTCTGCTAACTTTTTCCGCAAAGAAGGTAAACCGGCCGAAGGGCCATAAGCTAAAACCGGCTGGTTAAAATTTTTAATGGATTGTAAAAAGGTTTCCGGGGTTTTGATGTCAGGCTGTCCGATATTCAGATGGTACACGTGAAGGCCGCGTTCTTTGGCCTGATCGGCGAACGGCGCCAGCTTACGAATGGGCGAAGGTGGCATTGCCTGACCGCGATTGGATAAAATTTTCATTTCAAATTCCTCTCTCAGATTTTTTCTGGTGAAAAAAAGAATTTACGAATTCGTTCAAATTTAAGCAACTGGCAAACAGCGGGGCAGCTTTGGTTATTAACAGGGAAGATAATTTAAGAGTTGGTTTGTTGAATAGTTAGGCCTGACATTCCAAATTCCGATTCATCAAAAGATGGCCTTTTGCATCAACACGCACAGCGGCGCAACCCTCCTCTACCCAAACAATTCCGATCTTTTACACAGGAAAAGATCGGAATTGTTCAGGCTGGCATTCAGGAGGTTGAGATATTAAACCTTTATTGTTTGGCCATTGCTTTTTGCGCTTCAAGCCCCGTTTTTTCGCCTCGCTCTACTGAAACAGCGCAATAAATACGCCGGCGGCAATGGCCGAACCAATTACGCCCGAAACATTGGGCGCCATGGCGTGCATGAGCAAATGGTTGTCTTTGTCGTACTTCAAAGCGTAATGCTGCACCACGCGCGCCGAATCGGGCACGGCAGAAACCCCGGCCGCTCCGATTAACGGATTGATCTTCTCTTTTAAAAACAGATTCATAAACTTGGCAAACAGCAAACCGCCTGCCGTGGCAATCATGAATGAGGTCAATCCCAGAGCAAAAATGCCCAGCGATTTGGGCGTTAAAAACACGCTGGCCTGGGTGCTTGCCCCTACTGCAAAAGACAGCAGCACCGTACAAATATCCAGCAGCGCGTTGCCCACCGAGCGCGCCAGCCGATCGGTTACACCGCTTTCTTTTAACAGGTTGCCCAGCATTAACATGCCCACCAGGGTCAGCGAACCCGGCGCTATTAAAGCCGCCACAATAACCGTAACAATAGGAAAGAGAATTTTTTCCGTCTTAGAAACCGCACGCGGCGCTTTCATGCGGATACGCGCCTCTTTCTCGGTGATCAATAATTTCATAATAGGCGGCTGAATGACCGGCACCAGAGCCATGTACGAATAAGCTGCAATGGCGATAGGGCCTAACAAATGAGGCGCCAATTGAGAAGAGAGAAAAATGGATGTTGGCCCGTCCGCGCCGCCAATGATACCAATAGACGCCGATTCCAGAGCATCGAATCCTAAAAACAGAGCGCCCACAAAGGTCCCGAAAATACCTATCTGGGCTGCCGCGCCCAATAACACGGATTTAGGACTGGAAATCAAAGATGAGAAGTCGGTAAGAGCGCCAATTCCTAAAAATATCATGGGCGGTAAAACGCCGGACTGAACGCCCCAGTAAATGTAACTTAACACGCTGTTCTGGCTGGCCCCATTGGCCACCGTGTCGTAAACGCCCAGCGGCAGAGCCGGGTTATAAGGGATATTTCCCACAATAACGCCAAAGCCAATGGGCAGCAGTAAAAGCGGTTCATATTTTTTAACAATGGCCAGGTAAATGGCAATACACCCAACCACAATCATCACAATATTGCCTGCCGTGAGATTGGCAAAGCCCGTATTCATTACCATTTTTTCCAGAATGTGCATAGCCTAAGCCTCCACCGGTTTTAGCAGAATCAAGGTATCGCCCTGATTAACCGAATCGCCTTCCTTGTAGCGAATATCGATCACCATGCCATCCGCTGTTGCATTGACTTCATTCTCCATCTTCATGGCTTCGATGATCATCACCGGCTGGCCGGCTTTAACGATATCGCCTTCTTTGACCAGTATTTTTAAAATCAGGCCAGGCAGCGGCGATTTAATGGCGCTGCCATCCGAAACAACCGCCGGCCGATGGAGAGCCGGTTCCGGTTTGGCGGTTAGCGATGTTTTGGGCGCTGTTGCCTGCGGGCCACGCGGCGCAGGCGTTGGCTTAACATAAGCCACCTCTTCCACGCCTAAGTCTTTTAGCCCCACGCGGTACATTTGGTCGTCCACGCTGATCTCCGCAACATCTGCAGAAAAGCGGTGGATTTTTACGCGGTATTCTCTACCGTTTATTTCCAGAGTTATTTCTTTTTCGTTCATGATTTTTTCCCCGGTACAATACGTTGTCCATATTTAAATCCTGTTTTCCATGGCGTGTGCATCTCTCCGCGCACAAAGGTTACTTTGGTGCGAATCGGATCCAGATGCAGCCTTCTGTACAATTCCACAGCCGTGGTAATCGCAATCAAATGATCTTCGGGAATGGTTGGCCCGTCGGTCGCCGGCTGTTTAACCACCGCGTCCTCTTTTTCTTCTTTTAGCGCCTTCCATTTTTGCGCCAGAAGCGAAACGCCGTTAAAAGCCGAAATGGTCAGAGCGATAAGGCTCAATCCCAAAAAAACGACCAGCAGGCCGCTCCAGGTGATAGAAAGGCCGTGATTGGCCGTCACATTTGCCCAGCCCCAGGCGGCGGAACTTGCTTTGGCCTGGAATAGCGTATCGGCTACTGTTTTTAAACTATCCGCATTCATTGCCGCCTCCTACAGGGGGATGTTGCCGTGTTTTTTAGGGGGATTTTCATCCCGTTTGTTTTTAAGCATTTCCAGCGCCTTGATCAATTTGTAGCGCGTGATTTTTGGTTCAATCACTTCGTCGATCATTCCCCGACCGGCTGCCACGTAAGGATTGGCAAACTTTTCGCGATATTCCTTAATCTTCTCCTGTAAAGCAGCCTGCGGGTCCGGCGCATTTTTGATCTCTTTGGCGTAAATGATTTCGCTGGCGCCTTCCGGCCCCATGACAGCGATCTCGGCCGTGGGCCAGGCATAGATCATGTCGCCGCGCAAATGCTTGGAGTTCATTACGCAAAATGCGCCGCCGTACGCCTTGCGCGTAATGACCGTTATTTTGGGTACGGTCGCTTCGGCGTAGGCGTAAAGCAATTTGGCTCCGTGGCGAATAATGCCGTTGTACTCCTGAACCGTTCCCGGCATAAAACCCGGCACGTCCTCAAAGGTGATGATCGGAATGTTAAAGGCATCGCAAAAGCGCACAAAACGCGCCGCCTTAACGGATGCGTTGCTGTCGATCACGCCGGCCAGATGCTTTGGTTGATTGGCCACCACACCCACCGAACGACCGTTTAATCTACCAAACCCCACGACTATATTAGGCGCATACAATTCCTGCACCTCCATAAACTTCCCGTCATCCAGCACCATGGCAATCACCTCTTTCATATCGTAGGGTTTGTGTGGATTGTCGGGCACAATGTAATTCAGCCGCTCATCCACACGTTCCGGCGGATCGTCGGTGGAGAGGATGATCGGTTCTTCCATATTGTTATTGGGTAAGTAGTTCATTAATTCACGAATTGCCGCAAAAAGAGCGTGCTCGTCGTCAAAGGTAAAATGAGTCAACCCGCTTTTGGTGGCATGCACGTCGGCGCCGCCCAACTCGTCGGCGGTTACATCTTCGTGGTTGACGGTTTTAACGATTTTGGGGCCGGTTAAAAACATAAAGGACGTATTGCGTACCATAAAAATAAAATCGGTTAAAGCGGGCGAATAAACCGCGCCGCCGGCAGCCGGACCGACCACCGCGCTGATTTGCGGCACCACGCCCGAATGCAGAACATTGTTCAAAAAGATGCTGGTGTAGCCGGCCAGAGAATCGACTCCTTCCTGGATACGCGCGCCGCCGGAATCGTTAATGCCGATGATGGGCGCTCCGTTTTTGACAGCCATCTCCTGAATTTTGACCACCTTTTCGGCCACCACCTGAGAAAGCGAGCCGCCGTACACCGTAAAATCAAAAGAATAGACGAATACCAGCCTTCCGTGAATGGTGCCGTATCCGGTAACAATACCGTCGCCAAAAACCTTGCGTTCCACATCGCCAAAATTCTTATCCGTAGAAATGCGAAACATATCAATCTCTTCAAAGCTGTTTTCATCCAGCAGCAGATCGATCCGCTCGCGCGCCGTAAGTTTGCCCTTGGCGTGTTGTTTTTCAATAGATTTAGGACCGCCGCCCAGTCGGGCGATCTCCTGTTTTTCTTTTAGCTCCAGAATTTTTCGTTCAATACTCATTTTTCATCTCCTCCGGGCTGACAAATCTCCATCAACACCTTGCCCGATGCTTTGGGATGGATAAATGCGATCTTCGTTTGATGGGCGCCGATGCGCGGCTGCTCGTCAATCAAACGAATTTGCTTGTTCTTTAAGTCATTTAATTGTTCTTCGATGTTGTCCGTCTGGAAGGCCACATGGTGAATGCCTTCGCCTTTTTTGGAAAGGAAGGCCGCGATGGGGCTGGAAGGATCCGTGGGTTCTAAAAGTTCGATCTTTACTTCGCCCACTTTAAACATGGCCACACGCACTTTTTGATCTTCCACAATCTCTTCGCCAAGATAGTTTAATCCCAGCACATCGCGGTAAAACGGAACCTGTTCTTCTAATGAATGGACCGCAATGCCAATGTGATTTATTTGTGTAATCATTATTCTTTTAACTCCTTTAAAACCTGACTGACTTTTCGATTAACCAGCTGATAGGGCGTTGCCTGACGATTGGCCAACTGGCGCAACCAATCGCTAAGATTGTTGTCTGTATTTAAAAATTTGTTAACATGCGCCTGAATTTTGGAAGTTAAAATGTGCTTTAACTCCAGTTCCAGACGTTTGAGGCGCCGTTGACTCAACCGGCCGTTCTCTTCCATTCGTCTGAATTCCTCATCAATGCCATCGACCAGCTCCTGCAGGCCGATATTTTGCGTGGCGGATGTCATAAAGATCGGATTGCTCTTTTCTTCATCGCCTTCATTTTTAAGATGAAGAACATACTCCACTTCGGCCTTAACCCGGCTGGCCTCGTCTTTGTCGCATTTATTGATGACAAAAATATCGCCAATTTCCATCACCCCGGCCTTCAAAGCCTGAATTTCATCGCCCAGGCCGGGCACCAGCACCAGCATCACCAGATCCACAATATTCATCACTTCGATTTCGGTCTGGCCAACGCCAATCGTTTCGATGATGATCAGATCGAATCCGGCGGCGTCCAGAACCTTTAAAGCGTCTGCCGTGGCTCCGGCCACTCCGCCCAGATGACCGCGTGAAGCCATGGAACGAATAAATACGCTGGAATCGGTGGCATGTTTTTGCATGCGCACGCGATCTCCCAGAATAGCTCCGCCAGTGAACGGCGAGCTGGGGTCAATGGCCAGCACCGCGATCTTTTTGCCCTTTTCCCTCTCCAGTTGAATGATATGATTCAACAGGCTGCTCTTCCCCGATCCCGGCGGACCGGTAATACCCAGGATTCTGGCTTTGCCCGTATGCTTAAAAAGGCCGTCGATCAATGCCTCTTTATCAGGCAAATCATTTTCGATCCAGCTAATGGCCCGGGCAATGGAGCGAACATCACCGCCCCGAATTTGCTTAATGATTTCTTCAATCAAGTTAAAACCTTTTCCTTTTTGCTTTCAATAAAATCGATGACTTTCTGGATGGGCGTTCCCGGGGTAAAAACCGCTTCAACGCCCTGTTCTTTTAAAAAGGGAATGTCTTCTTCCGGAATTACGCCGCCTCCAAAGACGATCACATCGTCTGCGCCCTCTTCTCTCAGTAAACGCACCACCTCCGGAAATAATTCGTTGTGGGCGCCGGAGAGCAGGCTTAAACCGACAAAATCCACGTCTTCCTGCACCGCCGTTCTGGCTATTGCCTCCGGCGATTGTCGAATGCCCGTGTAAATGACTTCGTAACCGGCGTCTTTCAGGGCGCGCGCCACATACTTTGCGCCGCGGTCGTGTCCGTCAAGCCCCGGTTTGGCAATCAATATTCTTATTTTCTTTGACATTTTTATCTCCTCGCCAACTTTTTAAATCTTAACGTTAATAAACAAAAGTTAAGCGTTTATTGGTTCATAGTAAAGTATCTATCAGGTTTAGTGCGCCCAGAACTCATAAACTTTTTGCGCTCTTAAAGTACAATCGATTCCTGATATTCTCCGAACACCTCTCGCAGAACATTGGAAATTTCGCCCAGTGTGGCGTAAGCTTTAGCCGCATCTAAAATTAAGGGCATCAAATTAACCGTTTCGTCTCTGGCGCCCTGACGCAGCGCTTCCAGAGCGCGCTTCACCGCCTGGTTGTCCCGTTTGCTGCGCAGGCGGGCCAGCCTTTCGGACTGGATTTTTCTCAATTGCGGATTGACGCGCAAAATTTCTTTCGGCGCTTCATGATCAAGCGTAAATTTGTTCACGCCAACCACCACGCGTTCGCCCTTTTCCACCTCCTGCTGGTACCGGTAAGCGGCGTCCTGAATTTCTTTTTGCACATAACCTTTTTCGATGGCGTAAACCATGCCGCCCATTTCTTCAATTTTGTTTATGTAATTCCACACCTCTTCTTCAATTTTGTCTGTTAAAGATTCAATAAAATACGAACCGGCCAGCGGATCGACCGTATTGGTAACGCCCGATTCATAAGCGACAATCTGCTGCGTGCGCAGGGCAATACGAACCGAATCTTCGGTTGGAAGGCCCAGCGCTTCGTCCCTGGAATTGGTGTGTAAACTCTGCGTGCCGCCCAGCACGGCCGCCAGGGTCTGAATGGCCACGCGCACTATGTTGTTGTCTGGCTGCTGGGCGGTTAAGGTGCTGCCGCCGGTTTGCGTATGAAAGCGCAACATCATCGATTTTGGATTTTTTGCGCCAAAACGCTCCTTCATGATTTTGGCCCAGATTCTTCGGGCGGCGCGAAACTTGGCCACCTCTTCAAACAAATCGTTGTGGGCATTGAAGAAAAAGGACAATCGTCCGGCAAACTGGTCAATATCCAGGCCGGCGTTTACGGCCGCTTTAACATATTCCATTCCGTCGGCCAGGGTAAAGGCCACTTCTTGCACAGCCGTGGATCCAGCTTCCCGAATGTGGTAACCGGAAATACTGATGGTATTCCATTTTGGCACTTCGCGCGAACAAAATTCAAAAATATTGGTGATCAGCCGTAACGAAGGTTTGGGCGGAAAAATGTAGGTGCCGCGCGCGATGTATTCTTTTAAAATATCGTTCTGAATGGTGCCTCTCAACTGATCCCTGGCGACGCCCTGCTTTTCGGCCACGGCAATGTAAAAGGCGAGCAAAACAGCCGCTGGCGCATTGATGGTCATAGAAGTGGAGACTTTGTCCAGCGGAATGCCATCGAACAAAATTTCCATGTCTTCCAGACTGTCAATGGCCACGCCAACCTTGCCGACCTCGCCCACGCTGCGCGGATCGTCCGAATCGTAACCGATTTGCGTGGGCAGATCAAAGGCCACGCTCAAGCCGGTTTGGCCCTGCTCTAACAAATATTTGTAACGCTTATTGGATTCTTCGGCCGTACCGAAACCGGCATATTGGCGCATGGTCCAAAAACGCCCGCGGTACATGGTCGGCTGAACGCCCCGTGTAAACGGGAATTCTCCGGGGAAGCCAACCTGTTTAAGATACTCTTCTTCGCTGACTGGTCGAGGCAAATACAGCCGCTCGACCGGCAGCCAGGAACCGGTGGTAAACTGTTCCTTTTGTTCGGGAAAACGATCAATCACTTTTTTAAGCGTGGTGTCTTCCCACTTCCGTTTCTGCGCTTCAATTTTATCAAATTTATTCATGACGTTCTACTCTCCTCGCGTTTAACCCATGAAAGATGCTAATTTAAGAAATTTTTCACGTTTTCAAAAATATAATTTAACGCCAAAACACTTTTTAAAAATTTTACTGTTTATTTTTTCACAGAACAGGCATTTTTACAGAGCGCCTTTCTCTTTTTTACTGTTTTTAAATGATTTCGCGCCGCCGTTCGTAAGCCTAACGCTTTTGCATAATCGAACCTTAAACGCAGAAACTTCAGGTTTTTTTAGGCCATCTGTGCAATTTTTAACAATAATCTAACAAAAATCTAATAGTTATTATTAAATTTCAAACATCTTTTTAATGTAAATCTAATAAGGGGTTAACATGAAAATATTTAGCGCCATCCGATGCTTTTTTTTCATTTTCCTATTTTTTAACATTGCTCTGGCCGATGGAGCAAGTCGCGGTTCGATCAGCGGCCTTGCTTTCGGCGATTATTACTACATGTTTTCTAATCATAGTTCTGAGATTGAAGAGATGAACGGCTTCTGGTTTCGAAGAATTTACTTAACGTACGATCAGGGACTGGCAGAAAATCTTTCCATGCGGGTACGATTAGAAATGGGCCATCCCGGCGACTTTTCCACTAAAAGCGCGGCCGTACCTTTTGTAAAAGACGCCTTTTTAAAGTACCGTTTTAAACAAACGCAATTTTTACTGGGCATTTCTCCTTCGCCCACCTTTGCGCTTATTGAAAAAATCTGGGGCTATCGTAGCGTTGAAAAGACACCGGCCGACCTGTACAAATTAAGCAGCTCGCGCGAAACCGGCCTGGCCGTAAAGGGAGCTGTGGGGCAGAACAAGCGCTTTTTTTACCACATTATGTTTGGGAACGGTAACGGTCAAAAGAGCGAAACGAACAAATACAAAAAGGGAATGGCCGCAGCCGGTATTAACTTGAGCGAAAACATTTTGATTGAAGGCTACGCAGACTATGAACAACGCTCGACTGACGAGAAGCGATGGACATATCAGGGATTCGCGGGCTTTAAAAGCCAGTCGGTCAGGGCCGGTCTTCAATATTTACATCAAACGCGGCAATACGCAAACCAAAGCGACGTGGGAATAACGCTCATCTCTGCTTTTTTCAGGGCCAACATAAACAACCAGTGGACGACGCTCCTGCGAGTGGATAAAATATTCGACAAAATTCCCGAAGGGCCGGATATCGATTATTTACCGATCTCCAATCAATCTCCGGCCACTGTTGCCATTGCCGGCGTCGATTATTCGCTGAGCTCAAACGCGCATCTGATCCCCAACGTGGAAATCGTAATGTACGAAAATGATGAAATCAATACGGATGTAATGGGTCGCCTTACGTTTTATTTTACTTTTAAATAGCAGAAAAAAATGTAGGTCGCAGATATCTAGAGCCCTTCTGCGGTTAATGACCGACGATTAAACGCATCGTGCCGCCATAAGATTTATCTTTGTTGTTTTATGGCGGCATTTTTTATTTTTTCCCATTCCAAATGAAATAGACAGGCGTTAATTCAATTGCCTGCATTGGTTTAACAATTAAAGGAGCGAAGGAAAAGAAGCGGAACCAAATAGCTAAAGATTGAATTAAATGTTGTGATGCTGAATAAATCACTTGCATTTTTTGTCAAATTAATTAAAATAAGTAAAATTTAAAAAGGAGGTATTGAGAAAATAATTCGTACGGATAAGCAGCCAGAGCGCTGTGTATTAGTCGGGGTAATTCAACGGGGACAATCCCGTTGGGAAGTGGAAGACCATCTTTCCGAGCTTGCGGCCCTTGCCCGCACTTCCGGGGCCGATATCATTGACACCTTTATTCAGGAACGTCCATCTCCTGATCCTGCCTACTTCATCGGAAAAGGCAAAATCGAAGAAATCGCCGAGTACGTTTCTTTTAACGATATAGATTTACTCATTTTTGATGATGAATTGTCTCCGGCGCAGGTGCGTAATATTGAAAATTTGACCGGTATTAAGGTTATCGACCGCACGGCGCTTATTCTGGACATCTTTGCCCTGCATGCGCGCACCAACATGGCCAAAGTGCAGGTAGAGCTGGCTCAGCTCAATTACTACCTGCCACGCCTTACCCGCCAGTGGCAGCACCTTTCACGGCAGGTGGGCGGCATAGGCACCAAGGGCCCCGGTGAAACGCAATTGGAAACAGACCGTCGTCTGGTGCGTCAAAGAATTTCTCATCTTAAAGAAAAGCTGGAAAAGATCGCCCATCAAAACGAGGTGCAACGTCAGCAACGCCAGGAATTGTTTCGCGCGGCGTTAATCGGTTACACCAACGCCGGCAAATCGACCCTGATGAACGCCCTGACCAATGCGCGCGTGTTGATCGAAGACCAGTTGTTTGCCACGCTGGATACCACGGTGCGACGTCTGGCTTTGAACCCGACAACCACCATTCTTTTAAGCGATACCGTTGGGTTTATTCGAAAGCTCCCCCATCATCTGGTGGCTAGCTTCCAGACAACTCTGGCCGAGGCCATCGAGGCGGATTTGCTGATCCATGTGGTGGATGTTACCCATCCTCATTTTGAGGCGCAGGTGAAGACCGTCAATCAAATTCTGGATGAGTTACATTTAAATGAAAAAAAACGCCTGCTGGTGTTTAACAAGGTGGACCGCCTGAAAAATCACCACCTCATTGACCAGTTAAGGTTGTTACATCCGGAGGCTCTGTTTATTTCGGCGGCCAGACACATCGGCTTGCAACATTTGCGTAACCGCCTGTTGAACTTAGCGGAAGAACGGTACGAGATCGAACAAATCCGTTTAAATTATCAACGAGGCGCGGCCGAACACCTGATCTATCCACTGGCCAAAATTCTCGAAAAATCTTCGGACGAACAGTACCTGTACCTGACCATCAAGTACGACAAAGCCAATAAATCGAAAATCAATCAGATTACAGCAAAATATCGGTGAAAACATGAACCTGACCAGCAAAATTTTTATTTTCCTCTTTTTGTTAGCTACAATACTGCCCGCTCAGATCGTGCAGACCATGTACTTTGATCGTTTTACGCATTACGACATTGACGACTGGATTACCTACGCTCCGGCTACCGACATAACCGCCGTGGAAGTGGGTGACGATTACGTGTACTTTGGCACGCGCTTTGGCGGCATTTTGCGCTACCATCTTTACGAAGGTTACTGGGATTATCCTTTTACAACCAGCTCCGGTTTGCGCAGCAATGCCATATTCAAGCTGAGTTATGACGAACGCAACCGCAAACTCTATGCCCGGAACGCCGCAGGCATTGATGTGTTTGACTTCGGCTTTAATTACTGGCAGCCTTATGACGGAACAATGCCCCCTCCGCGCCAGCCTTTGAATGTTGAAGTGAGCGCATTCAAAAAAGACCGGAGATCCTTTCAATTTCCTCCGTACTACAGGCCCGAATTTAACGAACTGCCCGACTTCTTTACGGGCAGGCAATACCTGTTCCGGCCGCCTAACGAAATTCTTGACCCTTACAACCGCCTGTTTCACATTAAAGCTCAGATGGTGGCCGATAAGTTTAATCGCCTGTGGCTGGCCACAGACGGCCTCGGCCCGGCGGTGGCCAGCCTGACCGATAACACCCTGCGCATCCTGACGCAATCTCTACCCAATATTTACCCCCACGATGTCTTTTTTGACGGCGACGATATCTGGATCGGGGGCCTGAGCAACGGCTACATCCCTTCCGGCATCTGTTTATGGAAGGGGAACCCGGAGTCCTGGCAATACTTTGAAGCCGGTCTGATTTCCGGTATTTACGACCACAATATTCGAGCCATTGCCGGTAAGGGACGTTTTGTCTTTTTTGGATCGCAGCAGGGACTGGTACGCTACGACAAGAAAAAGAAAGACTGGGAAACCTTTACGCGGCACAACCGTCTGCTGTCCGAAGAGATTAATGATCTGTTCATTTTTAAAAACACCCTGTTCATTGCCACCGATCGCGGTTTTAACTGGATGGAAATCGGCTACGATGCCATCCAGCGTTCCAAAAACCATAAATTAAACAACATTCCCGTAACACGCATTGCCGCCACCGATTCATCTCTTTTGTTCGCCACGCCTTACGGCATTTACCAGTATTTACCCGTCAAAGATAGACTAACTCTTTTAAAAACCGGCTCTTCTGTGCTGGATGTGCGCATCGGAGCCGTGGGGTTTAATCACGATTCTCTCTGGTTTGCCGGACAAAACGGCGTCGCTTTTTATGATCCGGCCACCAAAAGCTGGCAATCGTTTACCCAAATTCGGTTTAAATTTTACGATATGGCTTTTACGCCCGGCATCGTCTGGTTTGCCACTTCCGAAGGTCTTTTGAAATACGTCATTCAGCAAAATTACTGGTATTTGTACACCACTCGCGATGGGCTGGCGCACAACACCGTTTACCGTATCGATGTGGACGGCTTCAATTTGTGGTTGAGCACGCCTTCGGGGGTGACGGTTTTTCGCTGGTACCGGCCGGGAAGGAATGAATAGCGAACATTTAACCGCATTCGTTAAGATTTTTTTCCATAATTTGCGTTCTTCTCTTTTTTAACACAAAATAAATCCTTATATTTACACCTTTATTTTTTACGCTTGTAACTAATCAGGGAGAGTTAAAATGGATGAAACGAAACTTGAAGAAGCCGTAGAAAAGAAGACGCTCAAGCAGGCCGTACAGGATGCTTTTAAAGAGCTGGGCGACACATTTGTGGCCTTTGTAAATGCTCCAAAAGCTCTGTGGGCCATTAACATTCCTTATATTATCGAAGGTCTGGTTTATTTTGGCATCCTCACCATTCTGGGGAAATTCTGTTCGGAAAACGTAGGTTTAACAGACCCGCAGGCTGGCTGGATTTACAGTTTTGTAACGGGCGGCATCACCTTTGCCATGCTTATTTTAGGCGGCGTATCAGACAAATTAGGCGTGCGCCTTTCGCTCATTGTGGCCTTTGCCGTGATGTTCTTCGGGCGGGCGCTGGTGGGGCTCTCCGGCACCATTCCGCTGGGTTCGGGCCTTGGTTCTCCCATGTTTTTTGTAATGTTCGGCGGCTTGTTTTTGATGGTTCTGGGCTACGGCCTTTACCAGCCTGCCAGTTACGCCGGGGTAAAACGGTACACCAATCCTCAAACTGCGGCCATGGGTTACGCCGTCATTTACGGTTTGATGAATCTGGGCGCGTTTTTTTCAGGATTTATTTCACCGCTGGTACGACATCGCTTCGAAAGCACCTTTCCCCCAAACGGCCTGCCGGCCGTATTCTGGGTTTACGCCGGATTAACCCTGCTTTCCCTTTTAATCACGGTCTTTATTTTAACCAGAAAAACCGACCAGCAAGCGGTTGAACAAATTGCGCGCGAAACCACCGAAATGACCGGCGAAGATGAAAAAGCCACGCCAAAAAGCACGGAACCGGAAGCAAAAATCAACAACATCCCCCTGGCCATTTACGCCATGGTCACACTTGGGTTGTTATTCCTGGTGATTATGATTCGCAATGACCGTGTGCAGTTTAATTTGCCGCTGGCCGGCGTTGCTCTGAGCGCCAGTTTTCTGCTGACGATCTGGGAATATTTACGTCACCGCCCGGATCACCCTTTCCGCGATTTGCGTTTCGTGGCCTTTATCTTTATGTTGATTCCTGTGCAAACGCTTTTTGCGCACAACTGGTTGACCATTCCTTATTACCTGGACCGCGCCTTTCACGGTTCGGTTGTCAGCCAGTATTTTGAATTATTCTCCAACATTAATCCCATTTTGATTTTTGTGCTGGCGCCGGTGGTGGCCGGTTTAACCGCCTCGCGCAATATTTACAAAATGATGATTTACGGCACCCTGGTCATGGCCGCGCCCACTTTTTTACTGGCGCTGGGCCCCAACGTCGTCTTCTTTCTTGCTTACATTTTGATCATGTCCATCGGCGAAGCTATGTGGCAGCCCCGCTTTTTGCAGTGGATTGCCGAGATCGCGCCCGAAGGCAAAACCGGCGCCTATATGGGCATTGGCCAGTTGCCCTGGTTTTTGACCAAAGTGCTCACCGGCCTCTACTCCGGCTACTTTGTTGAAAAATACATTCCACGGCCTGAAACGGGGCTGCCCATTCAATCGGGTAAAATGTGGTTCATCTATGGCCTGATCGCTATTTCAACCACGATCTTTTTGGTGCTGGCCAAAGGTTGGATGATGAAAGGCATGAAGCAAAAGGCCTCGTGAGTTTCATTGAATTCTTAAATACGGTCGTTCCGAATCCCCCATTTGCAAAGGGGGATTCGGAAAGGGCCTGAAAGTGAGAATGCCGTGCAAGGTAGCCACAATCCGCAACGCCATTCCGTAAAACGGGGGATCTTCTTTTTAACGCTGATCGTCATCCCCCTGTTGTTTTTTGTGCTGATCGAAATGGTATTAAGAATCGCCGGCTACGGCACCGATTACGCGCTTTTTTATCAGGAAGACGGCTACTACCATATTAATCCCCAATATCCGCAAAAGTTTTTTGGCCGTTTTGATCGTTCCGCTCCGGAGCTGATCGAACAGAAAATTAAAATTGCCAGAGATACCAGCACCGTCCGCATCGTTTGTCTGGGCGGTTCCACAACAGCGGGTTTCCCTTTTGAAGTTAATGTTAACTTTCCTGTGTTTTTGAAGTGCGCCCTGCAGCAACGTTTTCCGCAAAAAAAGTGGGAAGTGATTAACCTGGGCATTTCTGCAGTGAACTCTCACGGTGTGCGCCACCTTGCTCCGGAGGTGTTAAAGCTTAAACCGGACCTGGTTTTGCTCTACATGGGGCATAATGAATTTTATGGTGTTTTTGGTCCGGCTTCGGCCCGCGGCGGGATTTCAAATCCCACCCTGGTGCAGTGGTTTCTTAAGCTCAAAACTCTGCGCCTGTACCAGCTGCTGGAGTCTGCTCTCTTCCATCTTTTGCCCAAATCGGACGCCCCGGAATCCACTCTAATGGCGCGAATGATTAAAACACAGCGCGTACGTTTCAACAGTCCCCTTTACCGAAAAACCATCGCTTATTTTAAAGAAAATTTAGCGCACATTTTGCAAACCTTTCAAAAGCAAAATGTTCCGCTGGTCCTTTCGCCGCTGGTTTGCAACCTTAAAGATCAACAGCCTCTGGGCTATCCGGATCCGCGCCAATCCATTCCCACTTACGAGGCCATTCAAAAGGCTTTGCGCCAAAAAGATTTTGCTGAGGCTCGACAGCGGCTGCTTGAAGCGCTTAAAAAACAGCCCGAACATCCCCTGCTACACTATTTACTGGGCACGGTCTATTACCACTTCAATCAACTTGACAGGGCGCGTGAGCATTTTGCTCTGGCGCGCGATTACGATCAGGCTCCTTTTCGCGCTCCTTCGGCGATTAACCAGGTCATCTTAAAACGGGCGAAGGAAAACAACGCGCTTCTGGCGGCAACGGACAGCCTTTTTGACGCTTTTTCGCCGCATGGCATCGCGGATCAAACGCTTTTTCTGGAACATCTGCACCCCAACGAAAGGGGCTACCAGCTTTTGGCCCGCGCCTTTTTAAAACCGATCGGACGTCTTTTCTTTGCTCATCTGCCTTCAAAAGAGTGGAATGGATTCAACAACTTTAGCGAACTGGATATTGCCATTGGTGAACTTAAAATCGAAAAACTGACCGTCCATGCGCCTTTTTACGGACGAACGGCTTTTAAGCCAAGACGCTTTACCCCTTCCGTCATCCACCAGATTGCCAGACAACATGTTCAGGAAGGGTTGCTGTGGGATGCCAGCCATTTTCATCTGGGCGACTATTTTTTTGAAAACGGAAATCTGAACCGCGCCTTAAAGGAATACCTTGTTGTTCTTGCTTATGATTCTGCTCATGTAACTGCTTTGTACAAAGCCGGTGATGTTTACTTTAAAAAAGGATCGTTAGATTCTGCTTTACAATTGTACCGCAAAGCCGCCGCGCTCCATCCGCGTAAGGCCTTTTTACGCGCTAAAATGGCTCAGATTTTTCTGTTAAAAGGGAATGTTTACAACGCCCTGAACGTTATTAATCAAATCGTTTCCAGTGACGCTTTGCTTTCGCAGCTTAATCTCGCCCAGCAAGCCGGATTGTTCTACATACAGGCGCTGGCCTATTTAAAAATTGGTAAGAACGGTAAAGCCCGCAAGGCGCTGGAAACGGTGTTACAAAAAGCGCCCTCTCATGCGGCGGCGCTAAAACTAAAGGAGCAATTAAAACAGGAGGATTAAAAATGTTAGAAGCTGGCGTTCAGGCCCCTGACTTTGAATTACCCGATCAGGACGGCAATAAAGTCAAATTGTCTGATTTTAAAGGGAAATGGGTGGTTCTCTATTTTTATCCCAAAGATATGACTCCGGGGTGTACAACAGAAGCCTGCAACTTTCAGGAAGCCCTGCCTGCTTTTCAAAATATGGAGGCGGTCGTTCTGGGCGTGAGCAAAGATTCCGTGGAACGGCACAAAAAGTTCGCCGAAAAGCACAACCTGCAATTCCGCCTGTTGAGCGACGCAGAGGGCAATGTTTGCGAAACGTACGGTGTTTGGCAGGAAAAGAACATGTACGGCCGCAAATACATGGGCATCAACCGCTCCACTTTTTTAATCGATCCCGATGGGAAAATCGCCAGGGTTTATCCCAAAGTTAAAGTCAAAACGCACCACGAAGAGGTAATGAACGATTTGCAGAAGCTGAAAGAAGGTGGTAAGGCGTAGTGGGGAAAAGTACCAGGGGGTATGAGCTTAGCTGTTTAGCGGTTTAGGAGTTTAGGGGAGAGAGGCCACTCGCTCCCTTAGGCTCCGCTCCCTTCGACTACGCTCAGGGCAAGCCTTCGACTGCGCTCAGGGAGCGGGAGTACGGTTGCTGAGCGAAGTCGAAGCAACCGTTGATTATGAAGAAACTTTCATCAACTCCGCTCCCTTCGACTACGCTCAGGGAGCGGAGTGGTACGGTTGCTGAGCGAAGTCGAAACAACCGTTGATTGTGAAGAAACTTTCAGCGGCTACGCTCCCTTCGACTACGCTCAGGGAGCGGGAGTACGGTTGTTGAGCGAAGTCGAAACAACCGTTGATTATGAAGAAACTTTCATCAACTGCGCTCCCTTCGACTACGCTCAGGGAGCGGAGTGGTACGGTTGCTGAGCGTAGTCGAAGCAACCGTTGATTGTGAAGAAACTTTCAGCGGTAGAAGGAATGTGGACGAAAACAGCAAACCGTTCGCCCTAATGCTAATCCCGCAGGGTTGCGGTTAAGCGCAGCCTGTTTTTCAATAAATCCAGCGCATCATTAATATGATAAACCACGATCTTCGCCGATTGCAGTGTCTCAACAGCAGCGCCTTCGTTTTGAACGGTGACAATACCCAACCGGGCCTCTTTTAACATTAAACGATCGTTCCGCCCATTGCCAATGGCCACTGTTGAAGAAGCGCCTAACTGGCGGATGTATTCCCATTTCTGTCTGCCCTGCTCTGTTGATTCGATAATTTTCAATGTAATCGGAAAGTGTTCCATCTGGCTTTTTACAAGGCCAAACGTATCGGCCGTAATAACATGGATTTTTAGATGATTGGCCAATTCGAACAGGCGCGCTTCAACGCCATCGATCAATTTACCGTCAACGGCCAGCGTTCCATTGTAATCCATTACCAGATATTTCAATTGTAGCGTTCCGAAGCCGGGAATTTCAAGTTCGATCATGGTCTCGCTCCTTATTATGTTTACAATATTCTTTCTAAAACTCCTGGGTTCCGACCATCTCCTCCAATGCCTCTCCACTCCGTCCTTTTCCGCCCGCTTTTCATTCTCACTTAAACTGCGAGGGATTCAGATTGTGGCGTTTAAGCATCTTGTGCAGCCCAACGCGGCTAACGCCTAATTTTTGGGCGGAACGTAAAATATTCCCCTTAAACTCCTTCAAAGCCTGGCGAATCATTTCGTCTTCTAACTGATAAATGGCCTGTTTTAAGGGGAGACGCGTTAAATGAGAAGTTAAAGCGGTTGCTTCGCTGCGCTGTGCAATACGCGGCGATAGTAAAGAAACATCCAGCGCCTGACCGTCGTCGGCCAGGGTAACCATGCGCTCGATCTCATTTTCCAGCTCACGAATATTGCCCGGAAAGTGATAACTCAGCAGGCGATTTAGCGCGCCATCGGTAATGCCCGGGATGCGCTTTCCGATGCGCGCGGCATATTTCTTAATAAAGTGTTGCACCAGATCGGGAATATCGTCCTTTCGTTCGCGCAGGGGAGGCAGTACGATGGGGAAAACACTTAAGCGGTAAAACAGGTCTTCTCGAAAATTTCCCTTTTTGACTTCCGCCTCCAGGTCCTTATTGGTGGCCGCGATTACGCGCACATCCACCTTTTTGGTCGTATGCGATCCCAGAGGCCGAATCTCTCCCTCCTGCAATACGCGCAGTAAGCCCAGTTGCAGGGCAGGCGAGGTGTCGCCAATTTCATCCAGAAAAATAGTGCCTTTATCCGCCAGTTCAAACAATCCCTTTTTGTCGCGAATGGCGCCGGTAAAAGCGCCTTTTACGTGACCAAAAAGCTCACTCTGCAGCAGAGTATCGGGAATGGCGGCGCAATTCTGAGCCACAAACAGCCGCTCTTTACGGTTGCTGTTGTAATGAATGATTTTGGCCAGCAGTTCCTTGCCCGTGCCCGTTTCGCCCAGCAGTAAAACTGTGGTTGGCGTGTCCATCACCTTTTTAACCAGCTTCAAAATGCGCAAAATCTCCGGACTGCTGCCGATGAACTCTCCCAGGTCTAACTGCCGTTCCACCTGCTGCTTCAAAATAATGTTTTCGCTGGCAAGTCGTTTATTGGCTTCCGCCAGTTCTTTCTGCAGGCGTTTATTTTCCTGAACCAGCCGGTAATGTTCAAGGGCGTTGGTTAAAATCTGCCGAAACTCATCCGGCTCGAAAGGTTTGGAAATGTACTGAAAAACTTGCGCCTGATTAATGGCCGAAATGGTGGCCTCAATATCGGCGTAAGCCGTGAGCAAAATACGAACCGCATCCGGCTGAATTTTTTTTACCTGTTCCAGAAACGTAACTCCATCCATGCGCGGCATACGCTGATCGGAAACAACCACGGCAAACGGCTGCCGACGCACAAGCGCCAATCCCTCCTCTCCGCTTTCTGCCACCGCTACTTCGAAACGGTCTTTCAACAAACGTTTCAAGCTGTTCAAAATCTCTTTCTGATCGTCAACGATTAAGATGTTTTCAGTGCTGCTGTGCATCGTGTTTTACCTCAAGATTTTGGCTTTTATTTGTTAAAGGCAAACGAATGGTAAACGCCGCGCCCTTTCCCGGAGAACTTTTTACAATAATGGTTCCATGATGTTTTTGCACAATGGAATAACTGATGCTCAAACCAAGACCGGTCCCCTGATTAACGTCTTTTGTCGTAAAGAACGGATCAAAAATTTTGGGCAAAACTTCTTGCGGTATGCCCCGGCCGGTATCGGTTATGACAATTTCCAGAAACCCGTCCGACTCTCTGGTTTCGATGGTAATTGTACCTTTATCTTCAATGGCCTGAATGGCGTTAATCAGCAGGTTGACAAATACCTGATTAAGTTGAGCTGGATTACAATAAATGCGCGGATTGGCCTTAAAGTTTTTAACCACTTCTATCCTGTTCGTTAACTGATGTCGCACCAGTCGTATGGCTGTTTCCAGACCTTCCACAACCGAACTCTCCTTCCACTCCGCCTGATCAAGCCGCGAAAAGTTCTTTAACTGCAACACCAGCTCTTTAATGGCCCGGCTGCCATTCAGATTGTCTGTAATAATGCCCCAGATATCTGAAATTATGTCCTCAAACTTTTCTGCATAGCTGGAGCGCACCGTTGAGGGCAACTGCCCCCAGAGTTCTTTTAACTGCTTCAACAGAGTTTCCAGCGCCCTGGAGTTGGCGTAAATAAAGCTGACCGGATTGTTGATCTCGTGAGTAATACCGGCAACCAACTGACCGAGCGCCGCCATTTTTTCGGAATGAATGAGCTGCGACTCCTTTGCCTGCAATTCTTTGAAAAGACGCGTTAACTCGCGATTCTTCTCATCTAACTGACGATTGGTCTCTTCCAGTTGCTTTAAATATTTCTCTTTTAATCGAGCTTCTGTAACCTGGCGCGTCAACCGGGCCGTGTGTTCGATGTAATAAATGTTCTCCAGCGTAATAGCCGTTTGATTGGCAATCTGAAAAATCAACTGCAGGTCTTCCCGATTAATGGGATGATGCGGCGCCTGCATGTTCAGGCCGATCGTTGCCAGCAGTTGTTTTCCGCTGGCAATGGGAGCCAGAACATTTAAATGGTAAGTAGAGTCGTCAACCCTGAATTCAAAAGGCCTTTTCAAGATTTTTGGCGCCGACGGAAAGCGCGCTTCCATTTTAATGGCCCTGTTTAGCGGATACACCAAATAGCGATCGTTGTCCTGACGCCGAAAGATAAATACCCGTGCAACAGCCTGATTGCTTCTTAGAACCGCAATGAGTCTTTGAAACAGTGTTTTTTCATCATGAATTTGCAGCATGCTTTGACTGAGCGTTTGTAGGGCATTGCGAAATTGCTGACGCTTTAAGCGCAAAGAGCGCTGCTTTTCCGCATACAAAATGGTAAAGGCCAGACTTAAAAGGGAAAAACCATTAATGGCCAGTAGCGGAAGATAAACGGGACTGCGATACAAAGACACAAAAATAACGATGGCCACCGTAAACCACAGGGCAAATTGAAAAGCCAGCGCGCCGGTGGAAAAGTGGTAACGCCCCAAACTTAGTCGAATGTACACGATTAAGATTAAAATCAATAAAAAGGTTAAAGCCAAAACGTACCAGGTTTGTTTTTGTTTTAAATAGAAAATCGACCGCTGTAAAAGTATTAATACGCCGGCCACAGGCTGCTGGTATTCGTAGATGGTGTACTGGCGACCGGGAATGAGCCGCTCGACCTCTACCTGTCGACCCGACGGGAAAATGACGGTTGCGCTTAAAGAAGGAAAATCGCCGCTGCCCACATGTACAAGCGGCGCTCTGGAAGAAAAATACCCCGCCTGCCAGGTAACCATTCTCATCCCAAGAGAGACCGTGTCCTCTCCCCGATGTCCGGTTAAGTACACGCGGGCCCCGATGGCATCGCGGTTGCTCTTCACACCGATTAATTTTAAGAGGACGTATTTTTTGTTGTTCAAAGGATTGAGGTAAATCTGACTGAACCCTTTTTTATTGCCCACCAGCAAATCCAGATCGCCGTCCCGGTCAAAGTCGGCAGCCGAGGCGCCCGTGCTGATGTTATCCCGGCGATCGGTGTCGTAACTTTCTCCAAATCGCCCGCCGCCCTGATTCAAGTAAAGACGATTCGGACCATTGACCGTAAAAAAGATATCCAGCCAGCCATCATTGTTAAAATCCTCGCTGACCATTCCGTAAACCTGTCGTCCGATTCGGTAAAAAGGCTTTAAGGTATCCGCTGAAAACAACAGCCCGTCTCCGGCGCTTTGGTTTTCATAATAAAAAACCAGACCGTCGCGCGTGGCGACCAGAATATCCAGATCGCCGTCATTGTCCAGGTCGGCGGCCACGGCTGAATTGGAGTTGTAAGCCTTTTGCAGGGTGGGCAGGTTCAGTTGCCACCTGTGGAACAGGCCGGTTCCGTCATTTAACAGTAGATAATCCCCCTGAAACCAGTTGCAGACATAAAGATCAACATCGCCGTCCGCGTCAAAATCCGCTGCCAGGGCGCCCTGACTGGTGGCCGAATCAAGAAATTCTTCACTCCAGATCTGCTCGCGGAATGTGCCATCTTTTTTATTTAGCAGTAAACGGTTGGCATGATGTTCATCAGTGATGTACAAATCCAGAAAGCCGTCGTTGTTGGCGTCAAACCAGATGCCCTGATTGGCATCCACCACGCCGTGCAGGTTTAACAGCGGCGTTACGTCTTTAAAGCGGACATTGCCTAAATTTTTGAACAGACGAAAGGTCTTTCCCCAGCCGGCTAAAAAGAGATCGGGCAGGCCGTCATTATCGTAATCGGCAACTGAAGCGGCCAACTCCAGATTGGTTTGTCCTTTTTGCATTAAGTCGCCGCCCAGACCGGAATAAATGGTGCGGTCTATAAAAGGAATGATACCTCCGTTATTGATTAACAAACGGTTTAAATTTCGGAAACAGGTGATGTAAATGTCCGGATAGCGATCCTGATTAATATCCAGAAACGCCACGCCGTAGGCGTCGTCGATGTCTGGTATGATGCCCGTGATCAGGTTGGCCTGCAGCAAGCGGAAGGAATCGTTGCCTGGTGTAAATCCGAAAGACACCGAAATAAAGATAAACGCCAAATAAAGAGTGAAAATACGCTTCATGTTCAATAACCTGACTGACTGTAAACAAAATTTACACATGAATACCGTTAAAAACAAATTTAGAACGTCCTGTCGTTTTGAAAAAAAACGCTTCTTCAACCTGTGGAATGTTTAAATGGGGACACTGTTCTAACCATTTTTTGCCATTACTCGCCCTTTTCAGGACAGAACAGCACAGAAAGAAAGTTCGCCGACAGCAAACGGCTCGTTGAATAATCCCGCTTTCGCATTCTGACAGGAAATAAGGGAAAGATTTCTCGTCTCCCGCCGGAAGGGAATGCTCGAAATGAAAGGGACATCGGCAACGTCGGTACGTCCGGACGGCGCGGAACGTATCAAAAACCGCTCCCTGAGCGTAGTCGAAGGGAGCGCAATTGATGAAAGTTTCTTCATAATCAACGGTTGCTTCGGCTACGCTCAGCAACCGTACTCCCGCTCCCTGAGCAAAGTCGAAGGCTTGCCCTGAGCGCAGTCGAAGGCCTGCCCTGAGCGTAGTCGAAGGGAGCGCAGTTGATGAAAGTTTCTTCATAATCAACGGTTGCTTCGACTACGCTCAGCAACCGTACTCCCGCTCCCTGAGCAAAGTCGAAGGCTTGCCCTGAGCACAGTCGAAGGCTTGCCCTGAGCGTAGTCGAAGGGAGCGCAGTTGATGAAAGTTTCTTCACAATCAACGGTTGTTTCGACTACGCTCAACAACCGTACTCCCGCTCCCTGAGCAAAGTCGAAGGCTTGCCCTGAGCACAGTCGAAGGCCTGCCCTGAGCGTAGTCAAAGGGAGCGCAGTTGATGAAAGTTCCTTCACAATCAACGGTTGTTTCGACTACGCTCAACAACCGTACTCCCGCTCCCTGAGCGCAGTCGAAGGGAGCGGGAGTCGAAGGGAGCGATTGGCTTCTCTCCCCTAAGCTCCTAAACCACTAAACTCTTACACTCCTTCCCTGGCGTTATTTTTTCTTTTAAATCATCCACAAATTGGATAAATTGCTAAGAACAACAAACAAGGAGCATACCAAAATGACCCTGGCGCTTACCTTAATTGTCGGATTTTCCCTGGGACTGATCATCGGTCTGGGATTGATGTACTTCTTCATGTCCAGACAGCAAAAAACAGCCGAGCAATTGGCCCGCGAATTCCATGAAAAATCCGAGCAGCAAAAACTGCAGGAACTGGAAAGAATTATTGCCCACATGCGCGATTCTTTTGGCAATCTTTCCATGAAGGCTCTAAGGGAAAGCTCAGAACAATTCCTGAAGCTGGCCAACGAAGTATTAAAGGATCAATCGCGCCTGGGCGAAGAAAAATTGGACGGCAAAAAGAAACTAATCGATCAAACCCTGGGCCAGATGAAAGAAGAGCTTTCTAAAGTGGAAAACATGATCAAGCAAATAGAAAACGAACGTAAGCAAAGTTTCGGGCAGCTTTCGCAGCAATTAAAACAATCGGTCGAACAATCCCAGCGGCTGCAGGAGATCACCAATCAGCTCTCAGCGGCTTTAAGCCATTCGCAGGTGCGCGGGCAGTGGGGTGAGCGTATGGCTGAAGACGTGCTGCGCCTGGCCGGTTTCAGAGAAGGCATTAACTACCTTAAGCAATCTCGAGTACAAGACGCGCGCAGCCGCCCGGATTTCACCTTTTTGCTGCCCCAGAACTTAAAGGTAAACATGGACGTTAAATTTCCCCTGACCAACTACCTCAACTATTTGAACGCCGAAAACGAACAGGAAAAAGAACGCTACAAAACCCTGTTTTTGCGCGATGTGCGGGCCAGGATCAAGGAAGTTACAACGCGGGATTACATTAACCCCGCCGATCATACGGTCGATTATGTCATCGTATTCATCCCCAATGAACAGGTGTACGCCTTTATTAACGAACACGACATCAGCATTTTAGACGAGGCTCTGAGAAACAAGGTGATTCTCTGCTCGCCCATCACGCTTTACGCCGTTTTAGCCGTCATTCGCCAGGCGGTGGACAACTTCCGGCTGGAGCAAACGGCCGCCAATATTCTGTCGTTGCTTAAAGATTTTAGCAAGCAATGGGAACGCTTTAAAGAAGCCATGCAAAAGATGGGCAAAAAAATCGACGACGCCAAAAATGAATACACTAAACTGGTAACCACGCGTACCACGCAACTGGAAAGGCCGTTGCGTAAAATTGAAAACGTCCGTCTTCCGGAACAACTCCAAAGCGGGGACGCCCCATTGCTACCAGAACCAGAAAATGATGAAAGGGAGGAGAATGGTCTTTAATAAAAGGCTTACAAAAATACTGCTCTTGCTGGTTTTAAGCCTGTGCCCTTGGTCGTCCCTGTTGGCCGACGAATCCGTTCTGAAATACCGCTTAATCATTGACCAGCCGCGCCAACACATCGCCAGCGTAAGCATTCAGCTTGCCGTGAAAGAAGACACGCTCACTCTGGCCATGCCGGCCTGGTCGCCCGGCCGTTATATCATTTACAACTTTGCTCAAAATGTGTTTGACCTGCAGGTAAAAGATGAAAACAATAAACACATTCGCCCCATTTTAATAGACAAGCAGACATGGAAAATCCCGGTCGCCGGTTCACGCCAGATTACCATCCGCTATCGTGTTTTTGCCAATACACTGGACGGCACCTTTTCCAGCATCGATTCCAGCGGCGCCACCATTAACGGGAGCAGCGTTTTTGCCTACATCGCCGAAAGGATGAGCTCGCCTGTGGAATTACGCATCGATGCGCCCGACCACTGGCAGGTGGTTTGCGCGTTAGACCCGCTGGCCAAACGCGAATTCAAAGCCGCCTGTTACGACCATTTAGTTGACAGCCCGCTGGAAATGGGCAAGCTGTTTACCTACCGCTTTAAAATACAGGACAAAGATCATTTTCTGGTCTTTCGGCAGGCCATCAGGCCGGAACTGCTGAAGCCGTTTAAACGGGATTTGAAAAAAATCATCGCCTATTTTGCCGGTTTATTCGACGGTAACCTTCCCTACGATCATTACACATTCTTTTTTCATTTGAATGAAAATCTTAAGCACACAGACGGCATGGAACACGCCAACGCCAGCCGTGTTATTCTGCGGATGAATGTGGATCAGGTTAAACCAGATGCCAACAACGACGCCAATTACGACAATTTGATCTGGCTGAGCGCCCATGAATTTTTCCACGTCTGGAATGTTAAACGTTTGCGTCCGGCCGGGCTGGGGCCATTTGACTACAGCAAAGAAGTTTACACGCCGAATTTGTGGATTGCAGAGGGCTGGACCTCTTATTACGCCTATCTTGCCTTGCTGCGCAGCGGCATTTACACGCAGGAAAAATTTCTCAGCGAGCTTTCCGGGCGCATTACGCGTTATGAAAACAGCCCGGGGAAAGCATACCGCACCATGGCGGAAACATCCATTTTAAGCTGGCTGTTCAATCGCCGCATGCCTCGTTACGCCGAAACCAACATCAATCAGACCACCTACTCCTTTTATTACAAAGGGCTGATCACAGGCTTTTTGCTGGATATTCTTTTAAGGAGTCAGACGCAGTCCCCCTCAACCCTGGACGATTTAATACGTCAGATGTGGTTAACCTTTTACAAGAACGAAAAGAGCGATTATTTTCTTTCAGGCCGTGGTTACACGCAGCAGGAAGTTGAACGGATGATCATCAACATGACAGGCGAGTCCGGGCAAAAATTTCTAAAAACCGCCGTCCACTCCACCCGTCCCCTGCCTTACGAGCTTGTACAAAAGATAGGGCTACGTCTGAAAAAAGAGGGACAGCGCTATTTTCTCATCAAAGAAAAAAACAGCAATCCACAGGCCAGAGGGCTGTGGGAAAGTTTTGTGAAGCGCATCGTGACAGATTAGGAAACTTCCTTGGTAAGATCTTTCCTGCCATGGCTGGATGCGAAAATTTTTGTGCCGCTGGAGTGGTTGAATGGCTGATTAGTTGAATGGTTGAATAGGTGATTGGTTGAATAGTCGCCGGCCTGGTCATTCTGAACGGAGCGCCAGCTTCAGTCTCGAGAAATCGGGACGGAGTGAAGAATCTATACCGTTGATTAGTTGAATAGAAATTATTCGGCATTGGCGGCTTTGCTGCCCTGAATCAGCAAATTGAAGCCGATTCAGGGCAGTTCTAAAAACACCTCGCCATTTTCTTCCCGAACGGCGTAACTTTTCAGTTTTAATTTTTCATTGGTCGAAAAACTGCCGTCGTCAAGGTTAAACTTCCAGCCGTGGTAAATGCAGGTTATCTGGCCGTCTCTTACAAAACCATGGCTCAGGGGCGCGCCCTGGTGTGGGCATGAATCCTTAAAGGCCAGCAGTCGGCCCTGATGGCGAATCAAAACGATTTTTTGATCTTCCAGGGTCAGGGCAAATGGTTTGTTTTCTTTTATCTGCTCGCTGTGCGCCACCTTAATCAGCCCGGCCATTATAAAAAGATTTCCTCACCCAGTTTAAAGCCTTTTTCCGTTTCAATCACCGTTCCGGCCGGTCGAAACGGATCGTGTTCAAAAACCAGGATCCATTTTTCCCGCACGGCCTGTGGCAGCAGGCGTTTTTTCTCCTCAAGGGTAATAAGCGGGTTGTTGTCATAGGCCATGATATAGGGCAGGGGAATGTGAGAGGCCGTTGGAATCAGGTCGGCGCAGTACAGCAAAGTGCTTTTCCCGTCCGAGATTTTCGGCAGTTGCATGCCGTGCGTGTGGCCGTACATGACAAGCGTTTCAATGCCCGGCAAAACTTCACCCGGCCCATTCAATTCGACTAACAAACCGGCCTCTTCGATGGGTTTAAAGTTTTCCGGCATGTAGCTGGCGCGATCTTTTTCGCTGGGATTATTGGCCCAATACCATTGCTCGCCCTGCACATAATAGCGGGCATTGGGAAAAGTGGGTTTTAAAAGGCCATTATCCAGTCGGGTTGCCCCGCCGACATGGTCAAAGTGCAGATGCGTGATAATCACATCCGTAACCTGTTCGGGAGCGATGCCTTTTTCTGCCAGCCCTCGTTCCAGATCGTTTTGCTGCGAATCAATATTGTAAATTTTTCTCAGCTTTTCGTTCATTTTGTTTCCCACGCCGGCGTCGATTAAAATTATACGCCCATCGCCTTTAATGACCAGCGTACGTAAAGCAAGCTGAATGCGGTTTAACTCGTCGGCCGGATTGGTTTTATTCCACAATACTTTGGGCACCACGCCAAACATGGCCCCGCCATCCAGGCTAAAAATACCGCTGTTAACGGTAAAAATTTCATAAGGTCCGATTTTCATTGCTGGCTCCTAATATTTTAAATGACGATCAAACCACGATTCGGTCAGATCTCGGGCGATGGCATACGGCTCGGTGCTTTTTTCAAACGGATGCTTAATCCCGAATGTATGATTGGCGCCTTCGATAATTTCCAATCGTTTTGAATATGCCCCGCACCTTTCATGGAGCTTTTCGCTCTCTTCCGGAGACACCGTTGTGTCCTCGCTACCGTGGATAAAAAGCGTTGGCGCCTCCAGGTCTTCGATGCGATGATACAGATCGAATTTTTCTTTATTCTTTTCAAGGTCTTCCAGGTAGGTTGCGTTCATGCGCATAACCTGTCCTGTTCGTTGATTGACCACCTCTTTGTAGCCCTGCGCCTTCCAGGCCGATATCTCCTCTTCGGAATAGCGGTACAGATTGCCAACCGCCGCCCAGGTTACCACGGCGCCAATGTGCTCTTCATTTTCCTGCGCAGAAAGCAAGGCCACCGCTGCCCCGCGGCTATGGCCCAGCAGCCCGATGGCTTCCGGATTAATCACATGGTTGTCAATGCGTCCGCCTTTAATGGCATCGATTAACGTCTGAACGTCCTCTAACTCGTGCGAAATCGTATTGCGGGCAAACGCTTCCAGAGCGGTAAAATTTTTACCATCCGATCCGATGCCATTGCGCGAAAAATTGAGCGTAATGGTCACATAATCGCTAAAGGCCAGAGAAGTAGCCAGATCCGGGAAAAAGCCCCAGTCTTTAAAACCTTTAAAACCGTGCAAAATAATAATGGCTGGCGCGTCTGAAGTGCCTTCGGGATAACGAAGGTCAAAACGAATGATTTCGCCCGAAGCGTTGCGTATCGATTGCGTACGGTAAATCATAAAATCTCCAGAAAACTCATGATTTTTTACATATTTTACCTGTGGGAAATCGAAAAATATATTCGTAAGTCAAAAGATGAAGCGTTTGCGTGTAGAATTTAATCATCATATTAAAACTGTTTGATCAACCTCGAAAGCTGTTTTAACTCCTCCGGAGAAAGCTCCGGGAATGCGGGCATTTCGCCACGACCATTTTTAATAATCTCCTGAATCTGGGCTTCGGTAAACGGCGTATTTTGCAATGAAGGATTTCCGCCCTTGCCCTCGCCCCTCGCGCCGTGGCAGCTGGCACATTTTTGTAAATAAAAGACCATTGCGCCCTGGTTCTGGCTTTGCGATTGTGAAAATTGATGAACGCCTTTTTGTGCTGTCCCCGCAAACGGATCGGAAAGCAATAGATATCCGCCAACGATTAATAACGTTAGCAACATGAAAGCCAAAAACAACGTGGTCGGATTCGTTTTCACCAGAACTCCTTCAACTTAACTCATTTCAACCATAATTAAAGGATGCAATTTAACAAAAATCGCAGTAAAATCAAACATTTCGTTTGCTAAAAAAGCGTTTAATTTAAACAATGAAACGTTTACAAACGGCTATTTATTTCTTGCTTTAATTTGATCTAACCATTTTGAAATGTTATTTTAACGCAAAAGGCAAACAAGAGGCCCTGAACATTGAATAGACGAAACTTTTTAAAAAGAGGTCTGATTGTAAGCGGCGCCGTCTGGTTAAGCGGCAAAAGAGCGGTACGCGCCGCATCGCAAAAATCTAAGGTGATTATCGCGCAAAATTCGAAGGTGCTGGCTCAACAGCAGGTACGCGGCGATGTCTTGCTTTCGCTATTGGACAACGCCATGCAAAGCTATTTTGATTGCGACCATCCCGTCAGGGCCTGGCAAAAAGTGGCGCGTACCGGAGAAGTAATCGGCCTGAAAATTAACTGCCTTTCCGGCGCCGGCTCCACGCATCATGAACTGGTTGAGGCTATTGTTGAGCGCTTGCAGCAGGCGGGAATCAAACCTTACAACATCATCATCTGGGATCGATTGAATAAAGACCTGGAAGATTGCAAATTTAAAATCAACTACCGCGGTAAAGGCGTTAAATGTTTTGGCAATGACGCGGTTGGTTTTTATCCTGAACTACAGGTGTTCGGTCAGGCTGGCAGCCTGGTTAGTCGCATTGTAACCGATCTTTGCGACGGCATCATTAATGTCGCCCTTTTACGCGACCACAGCATCGCCGGCATTTCGGTCGCCTTGAAAAATATGTTCGGCGCCATCCACAATCCTAACAAATACCATCTAAACGCCGGTAATCCGTTCATTGCCGACGTGAATGCCTTTCCGATGATTCGTTCTAAAATTCGCCTGCACATTGTGGACGCCCTTGAGGGCCAGTACCACGGCGGCCCGGCCTTTATGCCGCAGTGGCGTTGGCCGTTTGCCGGGATCATGCTCAGCCAGGATCCCGTGGCCACTGACGCCGTCGCCTGGCAGATCATCGAACAAAAACGTAAAGAAAAAGGGTTACCGCCTCTTAAACAGGAAAACCGCGAGCCCCGTTACATCTTTACGGCCGGAGACGCGGAACATCGCCTGGGGCATTTTGATAAAAATAAAATAGAAACCGTTCACATTTAAAGCAGGGTGACATCCATGAGTGGTTACATCGATCAACTGCCTGAAAAAAAGACCACGCTTAATCGTCGGCAGTTTTTAACCGCCGCTTCTTCGGCCTGTGTTTTATTAGGGCTGCCCTTTAATCCCTTTTCGCGCAGTCTTTTGCTGCGGGCTGCTGGCAGCGACGATCGCTTTGTGCGAGAAGCGCGCTTTTACGAAAAATTAGCCCACAAAAAGATACGCTGTAAACTGTGCCCGCGCGAATGCGTTATCGACGATCGGGAACGCGGTTATTGCGGCGCGCGCGAAAATCGCAACGGCACTTATTACACCCTGGTTTACGCCCGACCCTGCACCTACCACCTGGATCCTATTGAAAAAAAACCATTGTTTCACTTTTTGCCGGGCAGCGCAGCCTTTTCCATTGCCACCGCCGGATGCAATTTGAATTGCAAATTTTGCCAGAACTGGCAAATTTCTCAGGTAACCCCAGAACAGGTGAATAGTTACTACCTGCCGCCGGAAAAAATCGCCGATATGGCGCGCGATTACCGGGCGCGTTCTATTGCCTATACTTACAGCGAACCCACCATTTTTTATGAATACATGTACGATACGGCTATTGCCGGTCGCCAGAGAAATATTAAAAGCGTGGTGATTACCGCCGCCTTTATTGAACAGGAACCGCTTAAAGAATTGTGCAAAGTGGTTGACGCCATTAAGGTGGATTTAAAAGCCTTCAGCCAGAAATATTACGCCGAAATTGTACGCGGCGAATTAAAACCGGTTTTACAGGCCATGCAGACTATTGTGGAGCAGGAAACCTGGCTGGAAATCGTTTACCTGGTGGTGCCCACTTTGAATGACAGCGAAAAGGAGATTAAAAATCTGGCTCAATTCGTTAAGGAATACCTGCATCCGGAAGTGCCCATTCACTTTACGCGTTTTTACCCGCAGTATTTGTTGAAAAATTTACCGCCCACGCCCGTTTCCACCCTGGAGCGTTGTAAGGCCATCGCCGACGCCGAAGGTTTAAAATATGTTTACATCGGCAATGTGCCGGGGCACTCTGCAGAAAACACCTACTGCCCGAACTGCGGCGCCATGTTAATCGAACGCACTGGTTTTCTGGTGCGGCAAATGAAGATCGCTAACAACCGCTGCCCGCAGTGCGGTCTAAAAATCCCTGGCATCTGGCAGTAATTTTGGAATTCTTCCTTCAAAAGATCTGGCGCTTTAGCGGAGGAAATACGTGACGGGGAAAGTGAAAAAGTTTAGAGGTTTAGGGGAGAGAAGGCCAACCGCTCCCTGAGCGAAGTCGAAGGGAGCGGAGCCGATGAAAGTTCCTTCACAATCAACGGTTGCTTCGACTACGCTCAGCAACCGTACTCCCGCTCCCTGAAGCAGTCGAAGGCTTGCTGTATTATTCGCTGCCTGATTTATTTCATCAACTGAATTTCCCGTTCGTAGGTTTGCTCCATCAAAACCGATGAGATTAAAAAATCGGCCGTGGCGCGGTTGCTGGCCGTGGGAATATTGTACAGCACCGCCACGCGCAGCAGCGCTTTAACATCCACATCGTGCGGCTGGGCTTCCAAAGGGTCCCAGAAAAAGATCAATACATCGATTTCTCCATCTACAATTTTAGAGCCAATCTGTAAATCGCCGCCCAGGGGGCCGCTGTTAAAGCAGTGAATGGGCAGGGCCAGCTCATCTTTAATCAGACTGCCGGTGGTGCCGGTGCCAAAAAGATGATGGCGGCTTAAAACATGTTTATTAAAGCGAACCCATTCCAGTAAATCCCTTTTACGGTTATCGTGGGCGATTAAAGCGATTCTTTTCTTTTGGGGCATGGTGCGCCTTTGCTTTTTCGACATATTTTTGCTCCATCGTGAATTTTAATTCAAAATCTACAATTTTTATGAAAATAAAATTGCATTTGTGTTTTAAATTTCAAATATTTCGCAACAATTATCAAATAAATGTAGAGCCAAAATACATTTGCCAGCGCGATGTATTTTGCATAGGTTAAAACAACCATTAAAATTGGAGAGCATCATGACCGCTGTTTTCCTCAGTATTTTTATTCTTTTAATCATCGTTTTTGCTTTTCTTTTTGAATTTCGTCAGCGCCGCCCGGACCAGATCGTTCTGGCCGATGTACAGGGTAAAATCATTAAACGCAAGGCCCGTTTTTATCCGCGTCACTTCAGCCTTGCCGTGCCGGCCACTCTTCACTCCATGGACATGGAATTTGAAAGCGAGGCGCGTGGAAAGCTTCCCGTAAAAATCAAACTAACCATTTCCACCGCCGCGGATGACGCGCATTTAACCGAGCTGGTGCGCGCCGGCGGTTGGAATTCCGCGCTGGTACAAAAGGCCAGTAAAGAATTGGGGCTTTTTGTGCAGGCGTTGACCGGAGGTTTTTGCCAGGCTCTGGAAATCGAAGAGCTGAGCAGTAAAGACCTGCAAGACTTTTTGCAAACTAATTTAATCAAAGAAGCGCAAAAATTAGGTCTGAAATTATTGGGCGTCAACGTTCAACTCATTGAACCCCTGGACAGTGAAATTGCCGAGGCCATGCAACAGCAGGAAGCAGCCCGCATTCGTGAAAAGACCGAAAAGGTCAACCAGAAAGCCCGACTCGAAGCCAGTCGTTTTCGCTTTGAAACCGATGAAAAAATCCGCCGGATGGAACACGAATTACGCCTCAAACAACTTGAACTGCAAAAAACAGAACAGCAACGGGAAGCTGAATTATCCCGCTATCAGGTAGAACAGGAGCTGGAACGGCGACGCCTGCAAATGGAGCTGGAAAAGGAAGAACTGAAAATTTTTGAACAACACCCGGAATTAATCCTGCTTTCGCCGCAAATCGCACGCCTGGCCGAGGCCAGTCAACAACTAAAAAACGCCAAAACGGTGGTCTCCTTAACCGGCGGCGATTTACAAAAAGGGATAAACGTGCTGGAAATAATCGAACAAACGTTGCAAAAGGTTTTGCAGAAAAAGACAACCTGAGTTCGCCGGACAGAAAAATGCCCCCTGCGTTAAGCAGCGCGAAACATGCCGAATTGCCAGGCATGACGTGAACAACGGCAATCATGCCCTTAAAAAAACACAGACGGAGTGTTGACGTTAATTAACAGTTCTGAGCTGTTCCTGAAATTTGAACAAACATAAAAAAACTGAACGCAAAACAATGATTCAAGATTATTTTAAACTAAAGTCTTTAAAGGCGGCCAAAGTTTCCGAAATCAGCGAAGCGACCTCTGCTGCGCCGGTCAAAGCCGAAGAACGCGTTAATTTCCACATCGGCCATCCTATTCAGGATGAAGAGTTGACGCGCGCTTTTGGGCAACTGGTTTTTCAAACGGATGAGGCCGGGGCTCTGAACGATGCGCAATCCTTTAAAAATTATTTACAAGAATTACAGCTTGACGATGATTTAATCGAAAAGATTTTGTTTGTCTTCAACAGCCTGCCCTCCTGTGTCCCTTACATGGCGCGCGGCGGGTATTCCTGGCGCAACCCAACGCCGCTGATCCGTTTTATTCAAGACTGGTTTGAAAACGGGCAGTTAGAAACGCTCCTTTATGACACAGGTCGGCAAAACGGCCAAAAAGAATTGATGCTGGGCAGCGGCGGCCTGAACGAAAATTTACGCATTCTGTTTTTTACTTTAAATCAATTCCTGGAAAGGCTTCCGGCAACCATTTTACTGTTTAACCGGCCAGAACCTGCCTGCGCCGGCGATTTTTCTGCGCTCCGTTTTCAGGTTTTACCGCAAGACGAAATGTCTGCGCTGGAATTGATTTCCCATTTTTTTAATCAACAACCAGAACGTCCGCAGTTTTTGATCCTCGGTTCAATTCCGTCAGAACATTTCCGGCGGCAGGCGCGCCAGCTTGCGCTCCAGTTCCCGCTTTTCATTGTAGAAGTTAACGACGCGCCAAACCATCTTTCTTTAGCGCGCGAGGCCCTGCTGGAACAACGCGTACTGCGCTTTTTAACGCCCGCTGTTTTCCGTCCGCAGCTTAAGGACCTTTCCATCATCATTGTCGCCGGACGCAGCGATTACATTCAACATCTGGAAACCATTCATTTTCAGTTAAAGGGAACGCCGTCCGCTCCGGAAGCCGAGCTTCTTTACTACCTTTTACAACAGAATGTCCCATCCGCGCCCTCAGCAAGAGAACAGGTTGATGCCAGCCAGAAGCCGGATTTGCCATCATTAAGAACCGCCGGCAGCCTGATCCACCGCCTGGAACGTCGCCTTGAAAATGCGTCGCGCCATCCGGCCGATCTTACAACCCGTTTGCTGCAAACAGCCCAAAGGGCGGAACATTCAGCCCAGCGCGTCATCCACCGCCGCCTAAGTTTTTCCCCTTTGCAATCTCTGCCGGACGATGTCTGGGCCGGAGAAACGGTCTGGGAGCTGATTGAAAACTTTTTTGATCGGCTTGACCATCCGCAATGGGCGCAGGCGCTGGAAGAGCGTTTTTTAGACGCTTTTGTGGCCGTTCACCCGCAATACGACCGAAACGCCTGCCTGGCAGTCAGCGGCTCGGCGCGCACGGCGCTGGGCATTTTAGGCTTCCACGGGCCGGTGAAAAAAGTCATTACCTTTGACCTGGGCTGGACGTACGAACACTGTTTTCCCCAGGTGCGCGTTTTGCCCATCAACCCCATGGAAAACTTCTCATCCGCCGAAGTCATCAAAGAAATTCAAAAATTGATTGAAAAAGACGCGGACCTTTTAACCAGCGGGGCGCTGATCATTAACAACCCGCACAATGCCACCGGAGCCTTAATTCCGCAAAAGGCGTTAGAAGAAATTTTTCGCTGGGCCATAAGCAAAGGGCTTTATTTGATTGACGACCTTTCGTACCAGAATGTCGGTCCCTGGCCGGAGCCCCGCCGCACGCCCACCGCCCGTCAGACCATCAATAAACTTATTAAAAAAGGCCTGCTGCACGCCGATGCAGTAAAACGGCTCATCACCTGTCATTCGCTCTCCAAAACCGACAGCTTTGCCGGCGCGCGCTTAACGGTGCTTGAAATACCGGATTCCTCCTTACGCAGCCAATTTGAAATTCATTTAAAAGAGATTAAACCGCACCGCCTGCCGCTGCTTATTGCCTACCTGTTTTACCGAAACGGCAGAGAAAGGGTCGAAAGTTACTGGCATTTCAGAAATCAACTGTTTGCCGAACGAATGGCCACCCTGCAACGGGCCATGGATGAGCTGCCAGGCGAACGCAATCCTTTCAAAATACGAATTCAGGCGCCGCAGGGCAGCATGTATCCTCTAATGATCATTGAGGCGCTTCCGGCAGGCATTTCACTGGATTCGCTTTCCACCATTCTGGCCAATCAGGGAATCGGCCTGGTGCCTTTAACCACCTTTGCCCGCACCGCCGCCGGTTACCAGATGGCGCGTAAAGCCTTTCGCCTGACCCTGGGCGGCCATATCAGCGGAGAAAGGCTCTACTACCAGACGCGCCGCGTGCTGATCGACTTAAACCGCATCATCGCCCAGGAAGCGAGCTTATTTCAAAAAGCGCTACTAATCTCAGAGCCCGCGCCTGTTGGCGAGCCCTGGCAACCTTTGCTTTCTCAATTAAAAGAGCTGGCTTTGCAAGAATTCGAAAAGCACAGCGCCAACGACAAACAAATGCAGGAGTCGCAAACAACCTTCCAGAGGCAATTTTTACCCGAACGCCTGCAGAGTATCCGCGCCCAATTCCACTCCCGCTTTTTCATCTGGCAGAAATGGCGGCAAAAGGACAGCGCAGAAAGGCAACGACTGCTCCGGGAAATTCTGGAAAATGAATTTTACAAAGACGACCTGAATCGCCGACAACAGCGCTTTTTTACGCGCCTTTTTGACCGGACGGTGCACCCCACGCAAATCTTTAGCATTCAGGTCGATCAACAGGCCCGGCAAATCATCGACTCTTTTTTGACTCAACAGCAAATTGCCGCAGGTCAATTACAGGCTCTGGCCCGGGCGCTTCTTAACGAATTCAAAGGCCGCTCCGTGCCCATTAACTCCATACAGGAATCGGACGAGTTGTTGCTGGATCTCGATTCGCTCAACGACGCAGAACTGCTCGCCGCATTGCAGGGGAAGGAGGAATTGCCAACCTTTCTCTCCTACTGGGGCGACTGGGACGGAAGCTCCCGCCCTTCCGGACAGGGCCACCGCCTGATTGCCGCTGTGCTGCTGAAGAACGTGGCTCGCATGGCCCGAATTCTTGAACTGCTTTTAAAACTGGAGCCGGACTTAAAAATTGACGCCGCGCTCAACGACGCCCTGGTAAGTTTTCCGCAACGCCGGAAAAAATTCTGGCAATTGCTCAATCAGATTACGCACCTGACCAATCAACTGGAAAAACGCTACCGCAGCCTGTCGCCGGCTTCGGTTCATCCTTCACGCTGGCGAAAAATCGGCATGAAACTGCATCTGGTACCCGATCCCTTAACCGTGCTCTGGCAGCACAACGATCGCCTTGAGCGCAAAATGCTGCAATTGCGGGAGCAGCGGCGCTCAAACCTGGAATACTATTTTCAACTGAACAAACAGTTGCGTAAAACCCTGCGCCAGCACCTTCATTTACTTTTAAACCATCTCGGCCATCCGGAACTATTTTACCGTTTGATCT
Source organism: Caldithrix abyssi DSM 13497 (assembly GCF_001886815.1). Lineage (GTDB taxonomy): Bacteria > Calditrichota > Calditrichia > Calditrichales > Calditrichaceae > Caldithrix > Caldithrix abyssi. The sequence goes on along the minus strand of NZ_CP018099.1, from coordinate 99,287 downwards.
TTTACCGCGATCTGCTAAAACGCTTTGCTTTAACGCCGCGCATCCACCAGAATATGATTACCGCCCATGATCCTTTTGCCATTGACACCACCGTTTTCAATCTAACGGAGATCAACGAACTGGGTGCGCGATTTGGCAATCCGGGGCTGATTCTGGCTCTGCAAATCAGTATGTGCAGCCGTTCCGATGCCATCATCAAGGTGGAACAAAAGCTGCGCGCCCGGCGTGAAGCCGTTTTGCGCAATGCGCCGGAATTGCCCATGCCTTTTATTCGCATCATCCCCTTATTTGAAGAAATTGACGTGGTAAAAAACATCGAAGGCTATTTAGACGAACTGTGGGCCTACGCTCAAACGCACCATTCCACCAGCCAGAGCGTGGAAAACAGGCTGCGCGAGATGCTTTGTGAAATTTTTGTAGCCGGGTCCGATTTAAGTCAGCAGGTCAGCCAGACCGTTGCTTCCCACCTTTACAAAGAAACGCGTTTCAAAGTGGTGCGCTGGCTGGCGCGCAAGGGTCTGGCCGGTCAAATTCGCCTCAAGCTGGGTAGTGGCGAACCCATGCAACGTCAGGGCGGTTTTTATGACGACCGGGGCAGCCTGCCGGCCTTTACCCTTAACCGACAGAACAGACAACGCCTGTTCAAAGAGCTGAACGCCTCTTCGGCCAGAGCCTGCGATTTTGCCGTAACGCCCCTGCGCGGCGTCATCAGTAGCGGCGATTTGCGCACCTTTCAAAGCACCATCTCTGAAAAGATACGCATGATCTCCGCCTTTGAGCGGGCCAATTTTTTGTTTCATTACAAGAACTTACAAACATATTTTGAAAAGGAGATCGTCCGTGCCAGCGAGCCTCTGGTGCAAACGCGTCTGCGCTTTGGCGAACGCGGCGAAAAAGAATTAAAACGCCTGACCCTGGGCTGGACCGACCCGCTTTTCGAAAAGTTTCTACAAATTCGAATGACCAATTTCAAGCAAATTGTGTACGGCAGAGAAGAAGACATCGTGGGCATTCATCTGGCTTCTTATTTCATCTCGCGCATGGTGCCTGCCTTCAGAGACCGGCCCACCGTACGCCCGGGCAGAATTCAGACCGGCGATGCCGGACAACGCGTCATTGAAAGACTTTCGCGTGTACTGCCCCAGGCCAAACATGGCACCATGTTGCGCGCCATCGGCCACAATCGGGCGCAAACCATGATTCTGGGCATCGCTCAGTTGACCACGGGGTTGTTCCGCGCCCTTAAGGAGTTTGTCAACGAACAACAGGGCTTGCTCAGCCCGCAATTGCTTTTGCAGGAACGGATTTTGCCCCATCTACCGGTTTACGAAATCTTAAAAGATTTGCGCCTGTACCAGGACATTGATCTGAAATTCTGGTCAAGGTTAGAGCCTTTTTTTCCGCCCGGCAATAGCGCGGTCAGTTCCCTCAGAGAAGACATGGCGCTAATCAATGAATTTATTCCTCTTTTTCAAAAGGAGCTCATTCGACGACACGGCTTACCGGTGACCGACTTTTTCGAAAATGGGCATTTTAAGATTAACCTTTTGCCTGCTCTGCGTCCTGACCTGGCCGTGTTGTTACAGCCTGATCTGTTCAATACGCGCCCGCAAAAGCTGTTTGACCAAATAGAACCGCCGCTGCCGCAACAATGGCAAATGCAGGTGCAGGAGCTGCTGGAAATTCCCGTTCAAATTACGCGCTGGCGAACAAAAATCTGGGGCTTAATCGAACAAAAGGTAGCCATGCAGGTGGAAAGTTTTGTGCAGCTGGCGCAGGCCATTATGCACCTGATGAAACAACAAAATTCTGCGGGAGAGAGTTTAAGCCAGAACTTTACAAAGTTCCAGCGGAATTTTGAACAGATATCTTCCGGTTTGCGGGCGCTTACGGACGAAAACCTGAAACAGTTTTTACTGGCCGCCCTGCAGTACCTGACCATCTCCCGCCAGGAAGGCAGCGAGGTTCCCATCCACGTGATGCGCGCTCTGCACGATGTGGAACGCATCGTTCGGATTGAAAGCCAACCTCTAACGGAAGCAGAACAGCAGGAATTGCGTTTTTACATTTTGCAAATAGCGCGTTTAACAGGCGAAAACGGTTAGCGCGGTTTTTAAAAAATGTGGTTGTACAACAAAAAAATCCCGTTTTCTGCAGGAAAACGGGATTTTTGTTTTACGGCTTCAGAAGGTTTTAATTCTTCTGATTTTTAAGGCGGATTAAGTTGAGCGCCGAACCGGCCTTGAACCATTCAATTTGATAAGCATTGTAAGAATGGTTAGCCTTAATCACATCTTCCGTTCCGTCCGCATGACGCGCAATCAGGGTCAACGGCTTACCCGGCGCAAATTCGACCAGATCAATAACATCGATGACGTCATCTTCCTGAATTTTATCATAATCCGCCGGATCGGCAAAGGTCAGAGCCAGGATGCCCTGTTTTTTCAAATTCGTTTCATGGATGCGGGCAAAGGAGCGCACCAGTACCACGCGCACGCCCATGTGGCGGGGCTCCATGGCCGCATGTTCGCGAGAAGAACCTTCGCCGTAGTTTTCATCGCCCACGATAATCGTCGGAATGCCCTTTTCTTTGTACGCGCGGGCCACCTGCGGCACGGGTTCGTATTTACCGGTTAACTGATTTTTAACGGAATTGGTCTTTCCGTTAAACGCATTAACCGCGCCGATTAGCAAGTTATTGGAAATATTGTCCAGATGCCCGCGAAAGCGCAGCCAGGGGCCGGCGGGCGAAATATGATCGGTGGTGCATTTTCCTTTGGCTTTGATCAGCACGCGCATGCCGGTAATGTTTTTGCCGTCCCATGGTTCAAAGGGCTTAAGCAATTGCAAACGTTCCGATTTGGGGTCCACCTTAATTTCAATTTTGCTGCCGTCTTCTACGGGCGGTTCAAATCCACGGTCTTTAACTTCAAAACCCTTCGGGGGATAGAGCATGCCCCTGGGCTCTTCCAGCTTTACCTCTTCGCCCTTTTCATTACGCAGCGTATCGGTCAGCGGATTGAATTTCAGCGTGCCGGCAATGGCCAGGGCCGTTACCAGCTCCGGCGATGTGACAAAGGCGTGCGTGTTCGGATTACCATCATTGCGTTTGGCAAAGTTGCGGTTAAAAGAGGTTACAATGGTATTGGGGCGGTCATCAATGCCTTCGCGGTTCCACTGTCCGATGCACGGCCCGCAGGCATTGGCCAGCACCTTACCGCCAATCTTCTTGAAAATGTCAATGTAGCCGTCGCGCTCAATAGTATAGCGCACCTGTTCCGAACCGGGCGTAATGGTAAACTCTGCCTTAACCTTTAACTTTTTGTCGATGGCCTGCTGAGCAACCGAAGCGGCACGCGTGATGTCTTCGTACGAGCTGTTGGTGCAGGAGCCGATTAATCCCACCTCCACTTTTTCCGGCCAGCCGTTTTCTTCCACCGCCTTGGCTAACTGAGAAATGGGCCAGGCTCTGTCCGGCGAAAAAGGGCCATTGACATGCGGTTCCAGCTCCGAAAGGTTGATTTCAATTACTTTGTCAAAATACTGCTCGGGATTTTCGTAAACTTCCGGATCGCCGGTTAAATATTCTTTGATTTCATCGGCCATTCTGGCCACCTCAGCGCGCTCGGTAATGCGCAGGTACTCAGCCATCATCTCGTCATAACCAAAGGTGGAGGTTGTGGCGCCGATTTCTGCGCCCATATTGCAGATGGTCGCCTTGCCCGTGGCGGAAATTTCGCGAGCGCCCGGACCGAAATATTCCACGATGTACCCCGTTCCGCCTTTTACGGTTAACAATCCGGCTACTTTCAGGATAACATCTTTGGGAGACGTCCAGCCGCTGAGTTTTCCGGTTAATTTAACGCCAATTAGCCTGGGGAACAGCAGTTCCCACGGCATGCCCACCATCACGTCAACGGCATCGGCGCCGCCCACGCCAATAGCCACCATGCCCAGGCCGCCGGCATTGGGCGTATGCGAATCCGTGCCGATCATCATGCCGCCCGGGAAGGCGTAATTTTCCAGCACCACCTGATGAATAATGCCAGCGCCCGGTTTCCAGAAGCCAATCCCGTATTTTTTAGAGGTGTTCTCCAGAAAATCGTACACCTCGCGATTGGTATCCAGCGCAAACTTTAAATCGGTTTCTGCGCCTACTTTTGCCTGAATTAAATGGTCGCAGTGTACGCTGGAGGGCACCGCCACCTTCTCTTTACCGGCCATCATAAATTGCAGCAGGGCCATTTGCGCCGTGGCGTCCTGCATGGCCACTCGATCGGGCGCAAAATTAACATATTCTTTGCCACGTTGCAGCGCTCTGTTCGCCTTGCCATCGTATAGATGAGCGTACAATATCTTTTCTGTCAATGTCATCGGGCGCTTTATAATTTTGCGTGCGGCATTGACTCGCTCGGGCAGTTCGGCATATACTTTTTTAATCATGTCCAAATCAAAAGTCATTTTAAATGCTCCTTTCTCGCTAAAATTTCATGACCGCTGTAAATTAACAAAAGTTTTAAATAATGTCTATTTTAATATAGAGGTAAAAAATGCATAAAGGGGACGCTTAAATAGAAAAATAGTTGTAAAAAACCGCAATATATAATTATTTGCGTCATTTTTAGACTTTTTCAGCGATGAGTTTTTTAAACAGCACAAAAATTTTCGTATCCAGCAAGATGGGAATTCGAAATAAGCGGCCGATGAACAATTTAATTTTTGAACCAGGATTTGCTTGATTTTTGGATTACCATGATTTGCGTTTGTTGGTGCGCCAGGATAAGGCTGGCGCACCAGAGAGCTCAGAGAAGTCACAAAGGGCGTAAAGAATGTTTTAAATTAAAAATAGTTTCAATGGCCCTCACGCCATGTACCCTTACTCCCAGACAAAAGATCAGGAATGACCGTACTTGTAAGGGCGAAGGATTTCTACCCCCACTTTATCCAGAGCGCTTTTTTTATATGACTAAAGATTAATGTTTACCAGCGCTGAATTGTTCTTGGAAATCCTTCGCCCCTACGTAAACGGTGGTAGGAATTCATCACATTTGCAGAAACAGGTTTAAAATGACAGGCTAACTATTCAACTATTCAACCAATCAACCATTCAACTACTCCAGCGGCACAAAAAATTTAATATCGACCGTTCCTCATCCAGCATGTTCATTCCACCCAGTCGGCAATAAAAACGTTGGTTTCGCCTTTCTTTTTGTTAAAGCGATTGGAAGCAAACACCAGCTTTTTGCCGTCATGCGTAAACATGGGAAAACCGTCAAAGCCTTTAAAAAAGGTGATTTGCTTCAGCCCTGTGCCGTCCTCATTGATCATCCACAAATTGAAATCACGCTGCGTGCTTTCCGTTGTGCCCATGTTAGAGCAGAAAATAATCCGTTTATTGTCGGGATGAAAAAACGGCGCAAAGTTGGCAAAATCGTTGTGCGTAATCTGTCTTTTATTGCTGCCGTCCGCATCCATCACAAAAAGTTGAAAATTATTGGGCTCGATTAATTCTTCCGCCAGTAATTTCCTGTAGCGTTTGAGCTCTTCTTCTGTTCTGGGATGATAGGCGCGATAAACGATTTTACTACCATCCCAGGAAAAGAATGCTCCTCCGTCGTAACCGATTTCGTGGGTTAATTGTTTTAACCCGCTTCCATCGATATTAACGGTGTAAATATCCAGATCGCCATTGCGCTGCGAGGTAAAGACAATTTTGTCCCCTCTGGGCGAAACCGTCGCCTCTGCGTCATATCCTGGCGACGGCAAAAAGGGTTGAGGATCGGAACCATCCGCATTGGCGATGTAAAGATCATAGCTGCTGTACACCTTCCAAACATAACCTCTGGAAAAATCGGGCGGCGGCGGACAGTTTTCGTCAACGCCGTGCGTGGATGCGTAAATGATTTGCTGATCGCCCGGCAAAAAATAGGAACAGGTCGTTCTGCCCTTTCCCGTGCTGACCATGCGTTTATCGGAACCGTCAAGATTCATAATAAATATTTGATCGCATTTTATGCTGTCATGCTTCGATTGATAGATCAACTGGCTTTCATCAAAGCTAAAATAGGCCTCGGCGTTTTCGCCCCCATTGGTCAGCATGCGAATATTTTTCAAATGCTTCTCGCCCGCAAAAGCAAGATCGGGCTTTACTTCCTTTTTGGTGCAAGCGATTAAGATCAGACTAAAAATCGCCATTGTAAATACGATGTAACGATGTCCGCGTTTCATGACTCCCCCAAAATGAATAAGGCGCGCCTCAAAAAGAAGCGCGCCATGAATTTCGGAAAAACAAATTAACCTAAAAATTCGTCCGCATGTTTGCTCAAAAATTCTTTAACGCCGTCCGGACTGGCTTTCATGGCCTCTTTACCGGCTTCCCAGTCGGCCGGGCACACTTCGCCGTATTTTTCAAAATGCTGCAAGGCGTCCACCATGCGAATCATTTCCTTAATATTACGTCCCAGCGACAGGTTGTTAATGACGGCATGTTGCAAAATGCCTTCTTTATCAATCAAAAACGAACCGCGCAGCGCAACGCCGTCTTCTTCAATCAATACACCGTAATCGCGGCTGATCTGTTTGGTAAAATCGGAGACCAACGGATATTTAATATTTCCGATTCCGCCGTCTTTCAGATCGGTGTTCTTCCACGCCAGATGACTAAAGTGCGAATCGGTAGAAACGCCAATTACCTGTACATTGCGTTTTTCAAATTCCGGCAAAAATTTATTGAACTCCAGAATTTCCGTGGGGCAAACAAATGTAAAATCCAGCGGATAGAAAAAGACCACGACATATTTTCCTCGATAGTCCTCGAGTTTAAAATCTTCTTTAAAAGAATTATCCGGCATCACGGCCGTAGCCTTAAAAAGTGGCGCTGGTTTACCTACCTGTACTGACATAGTATTACTCCTTTCATTTGGTTTATATTTTTTACCGTAAAATGGAAATACTAAGAACGATCATTAGATAATAATTATTCCTGATTTTGGCAGTTTTTTTAAAATTTCCTTCAGGGGGAAGAAGCCGTCATAACTCTTTTAATAACAGCTTCTTCCCGCTTGAAGGGAAGGGGCAATAATCAAAAAACTCTTGAGGAATAACACTATTAAATATGTATGGCCTTTTTCTCGGCATCGGCTGCCGCTTCCATGATCATTTCCGAAAGGGTGGGATGGGCATGGATGGTGCTGAATAATTCCACCGGCGTAACTTCCAGGCCTTTGGCAACGCCCAGCTCGGCGATTAATTCCGTGGCCTCTGCGCCGATAATATGCGCGCCTAACAGTTCCCCGTATTTGGCATCGAAAATAAGCTTAACCATGCCGTCGCGCTCGCCAATGGCCCGCGCCTTTCCGGAAGCGGAGTAGGGGAAGCGCCCGATCTTAATCTGGTTACCCTGCGCAAGCGCCTCTTTTTCCGTTAAGCCGATACTGGCCACCTGCGGCTGGCAATAGGTGCAACCGGGAATGCTGTTGTAATCCACCGCATGGGGCGTGAGGCCGGCGATCTTTTCCACGCAGACAATACCCTCGTGCGAGGCAACGTGGGCCAGCAAAGGCGGGCCGATGATGTCGCCTATGGCGTAAACGCCATCCACATTGGTACGGTACCATTGATCTACTTTAATAAATCCTTTTTCATGCTCAACCCCGATCTTTTCCAGACCCAGACCTTCCACATTGCCCTGGATGCCTATGGCCATCAGCGCTTTGTCCGCTTCTAAAACCTCTTCTTTATCGCCTTTTTTAATAAAAACTCTGACACCCTTTTCGAGCTTTTCGATTTTGCTTACCGTTGCCGAGGTATGAAAATTAATTTTGTTCTTTTTGAAATTTCGTTCCAGAATCGTTGAAATTTCTTCGTCTTCTTGCGGCAATAGATGGTCGAGCATTTCGACCATGGTTACTGCGCTGCCCATGGCATTGTAAAAATAAGCGAATTCAACGCCAATGGCTCCGGCGCCGATAATGACCATTGATGCCGGCTTCTCCTTTAGGGTCATGGCCGTGCGACTGCTGATGATTTTCTCTTCGTCGATTTCAATACCGGGAATGGTGCGCGGTCGGCCGCCCGTGGCAATAATGATGTGTTTGGCCTCAATGCGCTTAGTTTTGCCCGAGGCATCCGTCACTTCCAGCTGATTAGCCGTCTGGAAGCGGGCGCTGCCAAACTCAACATCGATTTTGTTCTTCTTCATTAAGAATTCCACGCCCTTGGAATTCATGTCTGCCACCTGCCGGCTACGTTTAATGACAGCCGGGAAATCGACCGCCGCCTCTTTAACGGTTATGCCAAAACTTTTAGCTTTTTTAATCTGTTCAAACAATTCCGCGCTTTTTAACAGCGCCTTGGTGGGAATGCATCCCCAGTTAAGACAAACGCCGCCCAACCGATCTTTTTCGATTAAAACAGTTTTAAGATTTAACTGCGCCGCACGAATGGCCGCCACATAACCACCAGGCCCTGAGCCTATTATGGCAATATCGTAAGAATTCATTTTATTTCTCCTGATTTTAATCATTAACAAAAAATAAAATTAGACTTTTATCAAAATAAAAGCAAGAAAGGCGTCAACTTCCCGCAACGTCAAAAAAATCGGCGGAAGCTGCGCACCATTTCTCTTTTTACTTTGGGAGGTTTTGGGGCGGGAGTTAACTTCTATTAATGTATGAACGGTCTATTCTTTTAGTATCCCATACTTATTTTTTGTAGATTAAATCATAAGTCAATTAAAAGCATTTTCAGACTATGAGAAAAATTTTGATTTTTGGGCTCATTTCCTTTTTCATTATTTCCTGCGAACCGGACTCTCGGCCACAACAGAAGGCTGAAAAACGTTTGACGGTCTGGCAAAAATTTGAATTAAGGAAAGACACGCTAAATGTCGATATCCCTGTGGAAGGCAAGCTGGTGGCCTGGCATAAAATGGACTTGCTGGCGCCCATAGACTCCAAAGTAATTTCTCTGCTGGTGGAAAAAAACGAATCGATCAAAAAGGGCGACCTGCTTTTACATTTATGGCCTTTAAGCGGCTACAGAAATTACACGCCGGTAGAAATTTTTTCGCCGATGAATGGGGTTATCGCTGAACTTTACGTAAAACTTGCCGATACTCTGAAGCAAGGCGAAATGCTACTAACCATTGAAAACCGCGAAAACCTGACCATGCGCGCCAAGCTCAACCACTGGCAAACGCCGTTTGTAAAACGGAACGCCAATGTTACGCTTACTTATCACAACATGCAAATCAAAGGCGCGGTGATCGATGTGGATTTAAAAAATGATTGGGTAACCATCATTGTTCCCAATCAACAATTAAAAATAAAGGAAGAGTTGTTGGTTAACGGTTACATTCAATTACAAAATATTGCCGGGGATTTTTTGCCGGCTGCCGTTTTTGAACAAAGGGATTCATTGCTGGCTGAACTCGAATCCGAAACCATGTTAACCATCTATCGCGTTGGAATGGCCGGGGATTCTCTGGCGTTTATCGCCCCCTCGCTGCCCGATATCAACGAAATTCAAGTCAAAAAAAATCTTGACATTAATAAATAAAATATTATATTCTGTTTGAAGTGTAAACTTTTACAAAGAAAACTTATGATGCGTCGTTTTGTTACAATTCTCAGCTTACTGTTGGTAAGTTTTTCCCTTGCATTGGCAGATAATATTTTCGTGGAATGCGTGGCCACGCCTGGCAATAATCAGGTCAAAATTTCCTGGACTACACGTTCCGAAGAAAATGTCGCCCGCTTTGTAATTTTACGCTCCAATAACGACGCAAACTACGTTGAGCTAACGCGCATTGCTCCAAAAGGCGCAGGCAGCCAGTACGAATATATTGACCGCAATGTTATGTTTAAAGATATTTCTATCTTCTTTTATAAAGTCCGGGCGGTCGATCAAAATAACAAAACAGTCGAAGAAATGTCTTTGCTTGTTCATCCGAGCATTTCCGATATCTACCGAACATGGGGAGCCATCAAAGCGATGTTTCGATAATGAGTTTTTTAAAAAAAACCCAAAAACCCTTTTCCCTTCGAAAAGGGTTTTTTTGTTTCTAAGGAATTGTTAAGAAAAGGTCGGAAAAATGTTCGCAATCAGATTTATTAAAATAAATATTAAGGAAAAGTTTTGATATATATCAATGTTATATACTTGAATCATTAAATATCAAAGGCATATACTTGAAATATGCGAGACAACCAACTGATAAAATGATCAGCAACAGTTAAAAAAATGCTAACAAACTGGAACTCGTTCTAAGATCAAGGATTAAAAATAAGAACACGAAGCGGAGGTAATGCATTGAGAAAAGTATTTTGGCTTTTAATAATAGTCATTTTACCCGTGCAGCTATTTGCTCAATATGAAAAGTACCTGTTAAAAGATCCGGAGCCTCAAATTTTTAAACAGGGCGGCGCCGCTTTCAGCGTGGTGGAGTCCGGATCGGGCTTTGGCGCTTTTTACGCCTTACCCCTTAAAGGCTATTATCACATCGGCGCCGAATTCGATGTATTTTTGCTGCGCGATAAAAACCAGATCGACTATATCGATCCCTGGACCGGCTATCCCATCACCATCAACAAAGAAAACAACGCCTATATGATGGACCTTATTCTAAGCATAAAAAAGCGCCTGTTTGCCCGTGAAATTGACGACACGCTACGACCGTTTATTGTTGTTGGCGGCGGTCCGGTGTACGGCATTAATTTTCCAGAGGACCCAAATCGAAAAGACGAATACCGGCCCGGGCTCAGCGCTTATGTGGGCACCGGGGTAGATATTGCCCTTGAAAGTCAATACTTTTTAGGGCTGCGGTTGCAATATCGATTTATTAAATTTTCTGAAAGTTTCGCTCAAAAAACCAATCATTCAACCTTTGACATTCGCTTAGAAATAGGGAAAATGTTTTAAAATGCAAAAAATCATTTTCATAGAATTGCCGGTTGCCCGTAAGGAACAATATGTTACGGACATAACAGAATCCTTATTTGCACTGAACAAGTCCATTCATATTTTCGCTCAAAAAAACAACTTGGTCGCGCTCGACCGGCTGTTGTGGGTGCGCAAGCCTGACAGTTTTTTGCCCCACGCAATTTTTCAGGAAAGCGACCAGGAAAACCCTGATCTTTTAGAGCCCATTCTTTTGATTGACAGGCCAGTCCGCTTAACGGCTGATGTTTTGATTTTACATGATCCGCTCCCGGTAGATCAGATCGGCTCCTATGAAATTATTATTGATTTTGCCGAGCTTTATGATCAGAATCGTTTAAAGGATAGCCGGCAGCGCTACAAAGTTTTCAGGGACTCCGGCCGTTTCGACCTTTCTTTTGAAAAACTGGGCAGCTTTTTAAAACTAATTAAAGCTTCTTAAACAGATGGATATCAAAAAATATTTAGATCACCTCAATCAAGAACAGCACGCAGCCGTTACCAGCCCGCGCCAGCCACTTTTATTAATTGCCGGCCCGGGCACTGGAAAAACACGAACCATTATTGCCCGAATCATTTACCTGGTTGAAGAATACAAATTACCTCCCGAACAAATTCTGGCGCTAACCTTTAGCAACAAAGCGGCAGATGAACTCAAAAGTCGCCTGGAGCAAACCTTAAAAGAACGCGCCGGGCGTATTTTCTGTGGCACATTCCATTCGTTTTGCCTAACGGTTTTACGTAAAAACCATGAGCTGGTCAAGCTGCATCCCTTCTTTTCGGTGTGCGACGACGAGTACCAACAAACATTGATTCGGGATATCCTGAATCGTCGAGCCATAAGAGACGTGCACCAAAAAGCGCGTGCCGTTCAACTGGCTATTTCTAACCACCGCTTAAAAGACAAGGCTTTGCCCCCATTTTCATCGTCTGTTTTTCAGGAATACCAGCGCCATTTGCAGCGCCACCATCTGATCGACTACGACCAGATCCTGCTTTTGACTCTGGAATTGTTCGAAAACCACCAAGATGTGCTGGAACAATACCGCTTTTTATATCAGGCCATATTGGTTGACGAATTTCAGGACACGGATAAAATTCAATACCGGATACTAAAGATGCTGGCCGAAAAACACCGCAATATTTTTGTGGTGGCGGATGACGATCAATCCATTTACTCCTGGCGCGGCGCCAATCCGGAAAACATCCGCCAGTTCATTCAGGACTTTCGCATCGATGAAATCCATTTTCTGGAAAAGAACTACCGGTCGGCGCAACCTATCATCGAAGCGGCTCAGATCATTTTAAAAGATACCGATCGCATCGAACCTGAAAAAAAAATTCAAAGCGTGCAGGAGCTGGACGCTCGTTTATCCGCCGTCTTCTTTGACACCGAGTTTCAGGAAGTTGATTACATCATTAAAAAAATAAAGCACTGGTACCAGGAAGAAGAGATTGACTTTAACGAAATTGCCGTGCTTTATCCCCAACACAGAATGGGCGAAAAACTGGCCTCTTTCTTTTTGAAAGAACGCATTCCCTTTCAGATGGCCAGCGGACGAAACCTTGCCGATCATCCGATCATGAAGCGCTTTTTACTTTACCTCAGGCTCATTCGCGATCCATCCGATACGCTGATACTGGAACAGTTAATGTTGCTTGAGCTGGGTGAACATCTTTTCAAAAAAATTCAACAATGGGCAAAACAAAAGCAGATTTCCTTAAAAAAAGCGCTGAACGAATTTGCCATTCACCAATACAACAGTAAAACCGTGCGCAATAAGCTGCAAACCTTTATCGGGAACCTGGCCAACTTAATTAACCTCAAAAGTTTTTTTAAGTTTGATCAGTTGACGCGCGAAATCATTAACAATATTCAATCTTTACAAACATCTTATTTAAAGGAATCGTACCGCTTATTGGAAATGGTTTCTTTAAAAAAGGAAAAGTACCTTTTCAGCGACCGGCGCAAAATCTGGCTCTACCATTCCAGACCAGAAATTTGCTACCTGGGTTGCCAGATGCTGGAAAAAGCGCTTGGGATTTCCGTCCATGCCCTTGACGATGAAAAAGTAGTACACGTATCCAAGCCCGATCTGGTTCTGCTGCTGGAACCTTTTAAAAACGAACCCGTTTCCGATTTTGACCTGCCGTTGTATCAGATCAAGGGAAGCGCGCGGCAGGGCAGCTTAACCGTTCTGTTTCGATGGCTGCAATTTCAATTGCAAACCATTGACGAAAAGATTTTTGACCATTACGTGGTATTCGACCTGGAGACGACAGGAAACAATCCTCACCGGGCCGGTATTGTGGAAATTGCCGCCGTTAAAGTGCGGGAAGGCGAAATTGTGGAGACCTTTGAAACCCTGGTAAATCCGCAAATGGAAATCGATCCTGAAGCGCAGCAGGTGCACCACATCTCGGACAAAGACGTGCAAAACGCGCCAACGATCGACAAAGTTTTGCCCGACTTTCTACAGTTCATCGGCGAAGACCTGCTTATTGCGCACAATGGCTACGCCTTCGACTTTATCATCCTGGATCGCTACATACGGGAACTCAATTTAAAAAAGCCGCGCAACGTACGCTACGACTCGCTCATTATGGCCAGGAATCTCTTTCCCAACGAAAAAAATTCGATTGACGCCCTGGCTTACCGCTACAAACTGGATACGGGCACCAGGCACCGCGCCCTGGACGACGTCAAAGTTTTAAACCTGATCTTTCGCATTCTTTTGAAAGAAGCGCGCAAACGTGAAATTTTTACCGCCGGCGAGGAGTTTGCGGAATATGTTGCCCTGGGCAACTTTCTGGAAAACACTTTAAACGCCCGCGAAGACAGGGCGCTTTTTCAGGTGGGGCTGAATAAACTGCTTTCGCCTTTTTCCAAAATACGCCGCGTGTACGCTGCTACTTTTGCAAAAGACGATGAACAGTTATTAAACGACCTGCATAAAATCACACAGCTACACAACCTGCGCCTAAAAGATTACGACTCTAACCAGGAATTTTTTGACCGCATCATGCAGATGAGCAAGGAATATTCAAAAATGCCTGTCGATCAGGCCATCAGCGAATTTTTAGCCTTTATCTCACTGATGAATACGCAGGACAACCTGGAAGCCATTAACGCCGTTTCGCTGCTTACGCTTTACGCCGCAAAAGGCCTGGAGTTTGAAAAAGTAATCATCTGCGGCATGGAAGACCATAACATTCCCAGCAGTTACGTTTACCGCGACGATGAAGAAGACGACCGCCCCATGCATAAAAAATTAGACGAACAAAAACGCCTGCTTTACGTGGGGATTACGCGCGGCAAAAGCGAGGTGATCTTTACCCTGGTGCGCAATCGATTCGGGCGAAGACACAAATCCTCGCCCTTTCTGGAAAATATTCGTCCCCTGGTGGATATTAAAACTTTCATTTGATGCGTTTTGCTTCCTTTTGTATTATTGCGTAAACTGAATTATCACAAAAATTACAGAGAAGAGAGTGGGAAGATCAGGGAAGTCCGCTGTATTAAATCAAAACAATACACGCACTTGCTTAAAAAAATTTAATGCACGGCGGCGCCGAAACGGAACAGATAAGGAGAAAACATTGCAGCTACCGAAAAATACATGGAAAATATTAAATACAGACCCATCGCGTTCCATTGTAGAAGTTATTTTAGAAAACAGAAAATTACCGACCACGCATCTGGCCTCTTTCCGGCTCTCGGAAAGAATGCACGATCCTTATCTTTTACCTGATATGGAAAAAGGGGTAAAACGCATTTTGCAGGCCATTGAGCGCAAGGAAAAGATTGTGGTTTTTGGCGACTACGATGTGGACGGCATTACTTCCACCGCGCTGATGTTGTATTTTTTCCGCAAAATCAATTATCCCGTCGATTATCTTTTGCCCCATCGCCAGAAAGACGGGTACGGGTTGCGCATTAGCACGGTTGACCGCATCGCTCAAATGGGCGCCCGGCTGGTGATTACCGTGGATAACGGAATTTCTTCCGCAGAGGCGATCGACTACGCCCGACAGAAAGGTATCGACGTTGTGGTAACCGATCACCACCTGCCAGAAGGCAAAATGCCAGATGCCGTTGCCGTTATCAATCCCAATCGAAAAGACTCGGATTATCCTTTTAAATCCATTTGCGGCGCCGTTGTCGCTTACAAGGTCATCTGGGCGCTGGCGCAAAAACTGCTGCCGGAAGCCGATTTTAAGCAATTTTTGTTGGACCAACTGGATCTGATTACCATTGGCACCATCGCCGATGTGATGCCCCTGCGCGACGAAAACCATGCGCTGGTGAAATTTGGCCTTAAAGTGCTCTCGCGTACTAAAAAACCCGGCCTAATTGAGCTAAAAAAAGTGGCGGGCCTGAACGGCAAAAACATTACGCCTATTTCCGTCGGCTATTTTCTGGCGCCGCGCCTGAACGCCTCCGGACGGATGGAAGAAGCCGACACATCCGTAAAACTGCTCATTGCTCAGGACAAAGAGCGGGCATCTTACCTGGCCTCTTATCTCAACAAGCTCAATCAAAAACGGCAAAACTTGCAGCAGGATTATCTGGACAACGTAATCTCCGCCCTGCCTGAGGACAAAAAAAAGCTGGAAAAAGTGATTATCGTTCACGACCCCCAGTGGCACGCCGGCCTCATCGGCCTGATTTCCGGAAAACTCAAAGAGCGTTACGGCCGGCCGGCCATCGCCTTTACCAGCGACGAAGACGGCAACCTGGTTGGCTCGGCGCGCAGCATCGAGGCCTTCCATATTACCAACGCCTTAACCAAATTTAACCATTACTTTTTAAACTACGGAGGGCACCACAAAGCCGCCGGTTTGACCATCTCTCCGGAAAAATTCGATGCCTTCCGTGAAGATTTTGTTCAATATGCCAATCAGGTTTTAACAGATGACGATTTGATTCCGCTTTTGACCATCGATTCGGTGGTGGATATTGACCAGGTACATCTAAACATGGCGCAAACGGTGGAAGAACTGGGGCCCTTCGGCGAAGGCAATCCACAGCCGGTTTTCGTATTCGAAAAGGTCAATATCAGAGAAATGTATCTGATGGGTAATGGCAAGCATCTAAAACTTTTCGTTGAAAAGGGAAACCAGACCTACGAATGCGTCTGGTGGAATGCAGCCGAATACAAAGACGCCTTACAATTCGGCCAACCGGTTGATATCGCCTTCAAACTCAGCGTTAACAACTGGCAGGGAAGAGATCGCCTGCAACTGGTTGTCGAAGATATTCGTCCGGTAAAATGATTTAGCGCACAATAAAAATAATTTAATGCCATACAATTAAGAGGAACTGGCAGGAAGTTTAATCGTAGAAAGAAGCCTTACAAAGAAGAAGGTCAGGGAAAATGGAAGAACGTTTGATTGAAGTTATCATGTACTTACTTAAAGAGTTTAATAACCTGGAAGAAAAAGCCGACTACAACTCGCTTTCGCGAAAGTTGATGGCCAGCGGCTATAGTAATGTAGAAATCAATTTTGCGTTGAACTGGATATTTAACCATTTAACGGACAAAAAACCGACTCAGGAAGAAGAATTTGAATACTCTTCGCGGGCCAACCGCGTTTTACACGATCTGGAAAAAATAATCTTTACTCCCGAAGCGTACGGCTATCTGTTACAGATGCGTCAGTTGGGGTTGCTGAATGATTCGGAGTTTGAAGAAGTGGTGGACGAAGCCATTATGGGCGCCTCTCCGACCGTGAGCGTAGATGACATTAAGCGAATTGCCGCCATGGTTGTTTTTGGCAACGATGTGGGCAAGCATGCCAACTGGGAGGGGTTCTTTTACCCTTTTGGCTCCAATACCATTCACTAAATAATTTGCATTCTTGATTACAATCATTTATTATTTATTAAGAAAGGAGAAGCCTTAACCGTTTATGGCTGCCAACAATAAAAAATCATTAGTCGTTGTGGAATCTCCTGCCAAAGCCAGGACCATCAATAAATATCTCGGGCCCGATTACGAAGTAGCCGCCTCGATAGGGCACATTATCGACCTGCCAAAAAGCAAGCTGGGCGTTAGCATTGAAGAAGGCTTTAAGCCCCAATACGTTCGGATCAGGGGCAAAGAAAAAATCATAAAAGAATTAAAACAGAAGGCCAAAAATTCAGATAAAATTTATCTGGCTACCGACCCCGATCGCGAAGGCGAAGCGATTGCCTACCATATTTCTTCCATACTGGACAAGCCAGAATCCGATGTGCTGCGCGTGGAATTCAACGAAATTACCAAAGCGGCCGTTGATCAGGCCATGAGGCATCCGCGCAAAATCGACATGAATCGCGTTTACTCCCAGCAGGCCCGACGCGTCCTCGATCGGATTGTGGGCTATAAAATCTCTCCCTTTTTATGGGAAGTCATCTACCGCGGGCTGAGCGCTGGCCGGGTTCAATCCGTTGCCCTGCGCTTGATATGTGAACGCGAAGAAGAAATCCGCAAATTTAAACCCGAAGAGTTCTGGAACATCTTTGCCCTGGTTCAACCGCAGAACAACTCTCCTTTTAAAGCAAAGCTGATAAAATTCAACAATAAAAAAATAAAAATTGAAAACGAAGAACAGGCCAAAACGCATCTTGAAAGATTAAAGCAATTACCTTTTGTTATTTCTTTAGTCGAACGAAAAAAGGTAAAACGCCAGCCGCCGCCGCCTTTTATTACCAGCACCCTGCAGCAGGTGGCCGCCCGACAGCTGCGCATGAGCACCAAACGCATCATGGCCATTGCTCAGTCGCTGTACGAGGGAGTGGAAATCCCCGGCCAGGGCAGCGTTGGTTTAATCACCTACATGCGTACCGACTCCACGCGCATTAGCGAACAGGCTATAGAGAATGTGCGTCATTTCATCCAGGAACATGTCGGCGCAGAATTTTTACCGGACAAAGCCCGGCATTTTAAATCTAAAAAATCAGCTCAGGATGCGCACGAAGCCATTCGCCCCACTTATATCAATCCGGACTTTTCACCGGAAGCGCTGAAAGACAAATTGAGCAGGGAACAATATCGCCTTTACGACCTGATCTGGAAACGTTTTGTGGCCTGCCAGATGAAGCCGGCCGAATTTGAGAAAACGACGGTTGAAGTGCAGGCCGGCGAATACCTGTTTCAGGCGACCGGCGAGGTGTTAACCTTCCCTGGCTTCATGAAAATTTACAAAGAAGACGTAATGGAAGAAAACGGGAAAGTTTCGGCGCAGGATATTCCGGCAGGTCTGGAACAGGGCGTTTCCTGTGAACTTAAAGAGTTAATCCCCGAACAGAACTTTACCAAACCGCCGGCCCGCTACACAGAAAGCACGCTGGTTAAAGAGCTGGATCGTCTGGGCATTGGCAGGCCGAGCACCTACGCACAGATTATTAGCACCATTTTACAACGCAAGTACGTTGAGCGCAAAGAGCAAAAACTTTACGCCACCGAGTTAGGCGAAATGGTCAATAAAATTCTGGTAAAAAGTTTTCCGGACCTTTTCAATGTCAGCTTTACCGCCAAAATGGAAGAGAAACTGGATCAGATTGCGCATAACGGCGATTCTTATGAAAAGGTGATGAACGAATTTTACCAGCCACTGATATCCGATCTGGAAAAGGTAAAAAATCAAAAGAGTGAATTGAAGGCCCTACTCACCGAAAAGACCGAAGAGGTTTGCGACAAATGCGGGCGCCCCATGGTGATTCGCTGGGGGCGCAACGGGCGTTTTTTGGCCTGCACGGGCTATCCGGAATGCAAAAACACCAAACCGCTTGAGAACGAAGAACCGCAAGCTACTGACGAAGTTTGCGAAAAGTGCGGCAGCCCCATGGTGATCAAACGCGGCAGGTACGGCGCTTTTATGGCCTGCTCCAACTATCCAGAGTGTAAAAACACGCGGCCGTTGAGTACGGGCGTAAGCTGCCCCAAAGAAGGATGCGACGGCAAAATCGTTGAAAGACGTAGCAAAAAAGGGCGCGTGTTCTACGGATGCTCCAATTATCCTAATTGTGATTTTGTTTCCTGGGATAAACCGGTTAATCGAGAATGCCCTGCATGCGGCAATCGTTATATGGTAGAAAAGAACCTTAAAAGTAAAGGGTTAATCGTCCGTTGCCCGTCTTGCAAATATGAAGAACCAACATAAAAAGAATTAGATGGATAAACACATTCGCGATTTTTTACGTTACCTGTTTCTGGAACGACGATATGCGCGAAACACCATCCGCTCGTATGGGACGGATCTACTACAATTCGAAGAATTTTTAGAACAACACTTTACCGCGACGAACATTCCATGGTCTTTAGTCGATAAACGAGTGATTCGATTTTTTCTAATTCGTCTGCAGGAACAGAAAATCTCTAAACGCTCCATTGCCCGGAAACTGGCGACTCTTAAATCCTTTTTTCGCTATTTGCTAAAAAATGGGATTATTGAAAGCAATCCGGTGGCGACGGTAAAAATGCCTAAACTGGAAAAAAAATTACCGGAGCATTTAGGGCCGGCAGAAATCGAGGCGCTGCTCAGACTGCCGAAGCTTAATACGTTTGAAGGGTTGCGCGATCTGGCCATTCTGGAACTATTTTATGGAACCGGAATCCGTTTATCTGAGTTGATAAATCTAAAGGTCAGTCAGGTTGATTTCCAGGAAAATCTGATTCGGGTGATCGGAAAAGGCAATAAAGAACGCATTGTACCATTCGGCGGAAGCGCAAAATTGATTTTAGAGAAATATCTGTCAATTCGTCCTCAATTTGCGGAAAATTCTGTCGATAATTTATTTGTGCTTAAATCCGGAAAGAAAATGTACCCTATGGCAGTTCAACGGATCGTTAAAAAATATCTGACACAAGCAAGCAACTTAAAGCAAAAGAGCCCCCACGTTTTGAGACATACCTATGCCACGCATTTGTTGAATCAGGGCGCTGATATCCGTGTGGTGAAAGACCTGTTAGGGCACGAAAACCTGGCCACAACCCAAATATACACCCACCTGTCCATCGAGCATCTAAAAAAAGTTTATAATCAGGCCCATCCCCGGGCCACAAATAAATCATCAAAAAACCGAAGGAGGTAATGATGAACGTATCAATAACCACTCGTGGTTACAAAGCGCCAGAACGGTTAAAAAATTATTTAGTGGACAAGCTGAGGCGACTAAATCGTTTTGAAGATCAGATCATGGACATAGAAGCCATCTTTTCTTATGAAAAGCTTGATCAGGTGGTAGAGTTCAAGGTAAATCTTCGCAAAAAACAATTTATCATTAAAGAAAGATCGGAAGATATATTTAAATCCATAGATTTAGCCATCGACAACGTTGAGAGACAAATCACCAAAATTAAAGGGAAAATACGCGAGCACAAGAAAAAGAAAATCAGCGATGTTATTGAATAAGAAAGGCGCCGCAAGGCGCTTTTCTTTTTGTTTGCACATTGGAAAGATGTTTAATAACTTAGGACGCTATGAATGAATATATTACCGTAAGAACATTATTGAGAGAAAATCAGGAGCGGTTAAAGCTCCGGTTGATCTGTTCGGAAAATGGCCTTAACCGGAAAATCATTACCAGCGAAATTCACCGTCCGGGATTAGCCCTTTCCGGCTTTGTCGAATTATTCACCTGGGATCGTATTCAAATCCTGGGCAACACCGAAATCAAATATCTGCACAGTCTTCCGCCGCGCCAGATTACGCGTTCGATCGATCGTTTCATGGAGTTCGAAATCCCGGCCATTATTGTTACCAACAACAACAAAATTCCCGACTATTTAATCCAGGTTGCCACCCGACGCTACATTTCGGTTTTCAGTACACCGCTGAGCACCACCCGTCTGGTTCACCTGTTGAGTGAATATCTGGAAGAAAAATTTGCGCCGCGTATTTCCATGCACGGCACTCTGGTCGATGTTTACGGAATCGGGATTTTGTTTACCGGGCGCAGCGGTATTGGCAAAAGCGAAGTTGCGCTTGATCTGGTGGAGCGCGGTCATCGACTGGTGGCCGATGATCTGGTCATTATCACCCGTCAGGCAGAAGAGGTTTTAATAGGCAAAGGGCGTGAAATCGCCCAGCACGTGTTAGAACTGCGCGGCGTGGGATTGATTGATGTGCGCCGAATTTTTGGCATTCGCGGGGTACGCATGCAAAAACGGGTTGAGGTGGAAGTAAAGCTGGTGGACTGGGAAAAGAATAAAGAATACGATCGAACCGGTCTGGAAGACAATTTCACCAATATCCTGGGCGTTGAAATCCCGCAGGTTATTCTGCCCATCAATCCCGGCAAAAATATTACGGTGATTGCCGAAACCATCGCCATGAATCACCTGCTTAAAACCTACGGCTATCACGCAGCGCGGGAGTTCAATCAACGCCTGCGCGAATATATGATGCATAAGGACGAAGTGCCCATTCATAAGGATCGTGATTATTTAAAGAAAGATCGGGAATGAGCGAGAAAATTTTTGCAGCAATTATTACGCACGGCGAATTAGCCTGCGCCCTGGCCGAAGTGGCAGAAAATTTGACGGTTGCCGAAGTTCCGTTACATTGTTACTCTACCAAAATTCTCTCTTCTGAGGAGATTATTGACCGCCTGGAAAAGGAGATCGAGCGGGAAAGCCCGCAAAAAGTACTGCTTTTTGTGGATTTAATCGGCGGCGGCTGCTGGATAATCGCTAATAAATTGAAAAAGAACAACGATAATATCAATATTATTGCCGGCGTTAATGTGCCGATGATTATATCGTTCATGATCAATTTTAAACGGCTGACATGGGCGGAGCTACTTGAAAAAGTCGCTGGCGACGCCCAAAAAGGCGTTGTTATTCGTTAACGCTGAATAACGATTTGGGAGCTAAAGTAAAACGTGCTTGCAGACATTCAATTATTTAGAATCGATGACCGTTTGATTCATGGGCAGGTCGTAATTGGCTGGGCAAACTTTTTAAACTCCAGAGAAATCATTTTATGCGATGATCTGGTGGCTCAAAATGTGTGGGAAAAAGAACTTTACCTCTCCAGCGTTCCCGATTACTTGTCCGCCTCTGTGGTTTCCACCGGCGAACTGGCCGATCACCTAAACAACGACGGTGTGAATTTTCAAAAGGCGATTATTCTGGTCAACTCTCCTTTTGTTATTGAAAAACTGCTGGAAAAAGGCGCGAAGATCAAAAAGGTCAATGTGGGCGGCATCCATTTTAAAGAAGGCCGCAGAGAGTTTTTACCCTATCTTTTTTTAAACGAAGAGGAAGTCAAGGCCTTTTGGCGCCTGATTGAAAATGGCATTTATTTTTACTGTCAGGATGTGCCCTCGGCCAGAGCGATCCCTTTAGAAAAAGTTTTACCAAAGTAAAGATGCAAAAATGAAAAAGAGATTGTTCAGCACGGAGTTTAAAGTTGGCTTAACGGTTGTGATCGCCACCTTTATTTTAGTTTATGGGATTATCTGGGGCAAGGGCTATAGCCTGAAAACCCATAAACACCAGCTACAATTGGTGTTTGACAACATCGGCGGGATGGTGCCCGGCGACCCGGTAACCGTAAACGGCGTGAAAGAGGGCAAGGTGGTCAACATCGACTGGAAAGGCCGCGATGTGCTGGTAACAATCGAATTAGACGACCGGGTGAAATTGTACGAAGACGCCACCTTTACTATTATCAGCGCCGAACTTTTAGCCGGCATGAAGGTGGAAATTTTTCCCGGACGTTCCGAGCGCAGGCTAAACCTGGCCAAACAACCATTCCGCGGCAAGTACGGCGGGCGCATTGTTGACGTGGGGTTAACCATCGATAAGCTGGCGCAGGATATGTCGGCGCTGACGTTTCGCCTGGACACCACCACCGCGCTGATTAATAGCTTGCTGCGCACCGGTCAATTACAGGAAAACATTACCTCCACGCTGGAAAACCTAAACGCCATCAGCGCGGGCTTTGCCAGTCTGCCCGATACCCTTTCCGAAACATTAACCCAGCTCAACGCCGCTATTAGAAATGTTAACCGATTGATTAATGAAAACCGTCAACCGGTGGCCTCTTCTTTAAAAGAGATTGAGTCCATGGGCAAAAACATAAACCAGCTGACGCAGAATTTGAATAAGACTTTAAAAGAAATCCAGACGCAACGTGGAACACTGGGCAAGGTGATGTATGATTCGACGCTGTACAACAATCTAAACAAAACATTGCTAACGGTAGATTCGCTGGCCAACCGCCTGCGTAAAAAAGGTTTGAAATTAAGCATCTTTTAAAGAATAAAATTTGCATTGAAGAGAACAAATTAATAAATTTGCATTCTTCAATGAACGGTTGGCGCTTTAGCTCAGTCGGTAGAGCAACGGACTGAAAATCCGTGTGTCCCCGGTTCGATTCCGGGAGGCGCCACCTGCATGAAAGGCTGCCCTTGTGCAGCCTTTTTTGTTTTGGAACACACCGTTAACGTAATCGCACGCCAGACGCCAATGGAACACGCCCTTTTGTAAGGCAGTATTAAAGCATTAAAAATGCAAACAACAATTGACGAACTTAAAGATAGTTTTGTAGCAACAATATTTTTTGTAAATTCGCTTTAAACAAAGCAGGACGAAAAACGATCATCATGAAGCAAAATAAAATCACACTTACAGAGCTGGAAAACTTCCTCTTTAAAGCTGCGGATATTTTGCGCGGCAAAATGGATGCGTCTGAGTACAAGGAATTTATCTTTGGCTTGTTGTTCATCAAGCGGCTCTCTGATGAGTTCGATCGCAAACGTGAAGAAATTCGCCGGAAATATAAGCATTTGCCCAAAGAAACTTTGGAAGAAATTCTTGAAGACAAAACCACCTACGGCGA
Organism: Caldithrix abyssi DSM 13497; assembly: GCF_001886815.1. Lineage (GTDB taxonomy): Bacteria > Calditrichota > Calditrichia > Calditrichales > Calditrichaceae > Caldithrix > Caldithrix abyssi. The sequence goes on along the minus strand of NZ_CP018099.1, from coordinate 75,515 downwards.
CACCTTTTTTGTGCCCAAACGCGCCCGCTGGCACGAAGGCTGGATCGACGAGAACGGCAACGAGGTGCCCCCGCTCAAGCATTTGAAAAGCAATATCGGCGAGATGCTCAATAAAGCCCTAGCAGCCATTGAAGATGAAAACGAGTTGCTGCACGGGGTGCTGAAAAACAACATCGATTTCAACGCCGGCAAGGGCAAGGAAGGTGCGGCGCGCGTCTCCGATCAGCGCTGGAAGGATTTGCTGGATCATTTCAACAATCCCCGCTTTGTGCTGGTGAACGACAATTTCGAGTTCCCCGACCTGCTCGGCGCAGCCTACGAATATCTGATCAAATACTTTGCCGACAGCGCCGGAAAAAAGGGCGGCGAGTTCTACACGCCGGGCGAGGTGGTGCGTCTGTTAGTGCAACTGGTCAAGCCGCAGGAAGGCATGGAAGTTTACGACCCCACCGTGGGCAGCGGCGGCTTTTTGATTCAAACCTATCAGTATGTGGAAGAACAGGGACAGGATCCCAAAAATCTGCATCTTTACGGGCAGGACTCCAACGGCACCGTGTGGACGATCTGCATCATGAACATGATTTTGCACAATATCAAGAATTTTACCATCGAGAACGGCGATACGCTGGAAGAACCGCTGATTCTGGATGAAAACGGTTCCTGGAAGAAATTCGACCGCGTGCTGGCCAATCCGCCTTTCTCCCAGAATTACAGCCGGCAGAACATGAAATTCCCCAACCGCTTCAAGGAATTCTGTCCGGAAACGGGTAAAAAAGCAGATTTGATGTTTGTGCAGCACATGATCGCCAGCCTGAAGCCCTACGGCAAAATGGCAACCATCATGCCCCACGGGGTGCTGTTCCGCGGCGGCAAGGAAAAGGTGATTCGAGAAATTCTGCTCAAGGACGATGTCATCGAAGCCATCATCGGATTGCCGCCGGGACTGTTTTACGGCACCGGTATTCCCGCCTGCGTGCTGGTGATCAACAAGAACAAGCCGGACGAGTTGAAGAACAAAATCCTGTTCATCAACGCCGACGCCGAATACGCCGAGGGCAAGAATCAGAACAAACTGCGCCCGGAAGACATCGAAAAAATCGATTACGTGTTCAGCAACAAACTGGAAATTCCCAGATACTCGCGGCTGGTGGATGTGCGTGAAATCATCGAGGAACACGACGTTAACCTGAACATCCGCCGCTATGTGGACAATACTCCCGAGCCGGAACCGGAAGACGTGACCGCCCATCTAATCGGCGGTGTGCCGGCGGACGAGGTGGCTGCCAGACGAGCCCAGTTTGCCAAATTCGGCTTTGATCCCGACGCGCTGTTTGAGGACGGGCGTCCGGGCTACCTGCGGTTTCGTCCCATCATCCGGGGGAAAACACAGATTCGCGAGATCGTCGAGGCGGACGGCAAGGTGCAGCAAACCGTGGTGCGTATGCAGGAGGCCATGCGCCAGTGGTGGCAGGGCGCGCAGGAAGAATTTTCGCGCCTGTACAAAAACAACAACCTGCCGGCGGTGCGCAGCCACCTGCTGAACAGCCTGAAAGAGCAACTGACGCCCATCGGCGTGCTGGACGAGTTCCAGACCGCCGGGGTATTCGTCAACTGGTGGCAGAACATCCGCTACGATTTAAAGACCATCGTCAACATGGGCTGGAGCCACATCCTGATTCCAGACGACTACATCATTAACGCCTTTTTCCGCCGGGAAGCGGAGGAAATCGAAACGCTGGAAGCGCAGTTGAGCGAAAAAGAGAGCGCCCTGACCGAAGCCGTGGAAGCGGTGGAATACGAAGCGGAAGAAGAAGAGACGGTAACGCCCAAAATGGTGAAGGAGCATTTGACCATGATGGTGCGCGACCTGCAAGCCAGTTACGGCGCCACGGCGCAAAAAGAACGGCGCACTTACGAAGAGCAGTTGCAGACCATCAAGCGCATTGAACAGGAAATCAAAGCCCTGAAAAAGCAGATCAAAGAAAAGCGCTTTGAACTGGAGGTGCGGTTGAGCCTGAAGCGCAACGGCGCCGACGAGGAAAAGGCGGAAATTCATGCGTTGCTGCGCCAGGCGGAAGAACAACTGCAGCGACTGGACGCGGCGCACAAAGACGACAAAAAGAAGATCAACGCCCTGAAAAAAGATCAGAAGACGCTGCACGAACGGCTGCAGCGCATCGACGCCCTGATGGCGGATATCGGTGATAAAATAACGGAAGAAGAGTGCCGCCAACTGATTCTGAAAAAACTGTACGACCAGATCGCCGGACAGTTGGAGCGCTACCTGAACGCCGAAAAGCGCCGCCTGATTGCCGTGTTTGAAAACCTGTGGGACAAATACGCCGTCAGCCTGCGGCAATTAGAAGCCGGGCGGGAAGAGACGTTAAAGCAGTTGAACGGGTTTCTGGAAGAGTTGGGGTATTTGAAATGAACGATTACCATTGGGAAAAAAGGAAAATAGGAGAGATTGCTCAAGTAATAATGGGACAATCTCCTGATTCCAAATATTACTCCAATGATGAAATCGGATTGCCATTTTTACAAGGGTGTGCTGAATTTAACAATAGATTTCCTAAAGCAAAACTGTATTGTTCTCAACCGAAAAAAGTTGGGGAGAAAGGTTCTATATTGTTCAGCGTTAGAGCACCTGTAGGAAAAATAAATATTGCAGATAGAGATTATATAATTGGTAGAGGTTTAGCGGCAATAAAAGGAATTAAAATTATTCAAGATTTTCTCGAACAATATTTCTTGTTTTCAGAAGAGAAATTTAGAAAACTGTCTCAAGGCTCAACCTTTGAATCAATTAATTCCGAAGATTTAAGTGAAAGTGAAATTTTTTATCCTGTAAATAAAAAAGAACAATCCCTGATTGCCGAAATTCTTTCCACGGTGGATCGGGCGATTGAGCAGACCGGGGCGGTGATTGCCAAACTGCAGCGCATCAAAGCCGGGCTGATGCAGGATTTGCTGACCAGAGGCATTGACGAGCAGGGCAACATTCGCTCCGAAAAAACGCACCGCTTCAAAGACTCCCCGCTGGGCAGGATACCGGTGGAGTGGGAGGTGGTGGAGTTACAAAATGTTGTAAAAATCCTTTTAAGCAATGTTGATAAAAAAATATATGAACATGAAAATTCAGTCTTACTATGTAATTATCTTGAAGTTTATCAAAATGATTACATACATAGTAGACTTAATTTCTCAAGAGGGTCTGTCAATGAAAATGAATTAAGAAAATTCACGGTAGAAAAAGGTGATGTGATAATAACAAAAGATTCAGAAACATTTGAAGATATTGCTAAACCAGCCTATGTGAAAGATAATATTGATAATTTAATTTGTGGTTATCACTTGGCACTTTTAAAGCCTAAAAAGATCAATGGTTTGTTTTTAGCAATAATTTTGAACAAACCAGAAATTAATATGCATTTTAGGAAATTAGCGAATGGAATAACAAGATATGGATTAACGCTTGAAACGATAAAAACAGCAAAAATATTTTTACCAAAAATTTCGGAGCAAAAACAAATATCGAATATTTTTTTAAATATTGATTTAAGAATGGATGAAGAAAAGGCTAAATTGAGAAAATTACATATGCTCAAAACTGCCCTGATGCAGGACCTGCTCACCGGCCGAGTGCGGGTGACGGGGTTGCTGAAGCGGCGGCAGGCGGAGGTGGTGGGATGAATATACCGAGACCAACGCCCATTTATCGCATTATTCACGTGGATAATCTGGCGGTGTGTTTAAAACGCGGCGGTTTTCATGCGCCCAATAATGTTCCAGATGATGGGCTGAAGTACCGCACTATTCATAATGTGGGCATTCAAAATGTAAGACGTCAAAGAACTATTCCTTGTGGACCACGTGGTACTATGCATGATTATGTTCCCTTCTATTTTGGACCCAGATCTCCTATGCTTTTGCAATTACATACAGGGGAGGTAAATGGTTACCATGAAGGACAGGAACCGATAATCTATATTGTTACTACTGTGGAAAAAGTTTTGAAACATTCTCTTCAATTTGTATTTTCTGATGGGCAAGGTATTAAGGCTTTTACAACTTGGTATGATAACTTAAAGGATTTAAATCGTATTGATTGGGAGATGGTATATGCAGACTATTGGGCAGATACTTTAGATGATATGGACCGTCAGCGCCGCAAACAAGCAGAATTTTTAATCTACCAGTTTTGCCCTATTGAAGCGGTTACCGAGATTGGCGTTCTCAATAACCGAATGAAACAAAAAGTGGAAACTATTTTACAAAAATTCGGAATAAACAATATACCAGTCAATATACACCGTGATTGGTATTATTAGGAGGCTATGATGATTACCTTTACTAAAGGCAACATCGTGCAGGCAGACGCCGAAGCCCTGGTAAATACCGTCAATTGTGTGGGCATCATGGGCAAGGGCATTGCTCTGCAATTCAAAAAAGCCTTTCCGGAAGCCTATTTTAGTGCCTACCAGAAAGCGTGTCGTAAAGGTGAATTACGTCCGGGCAGAGTTCAGGTTTGGTCGACCGGTTCGTTTGTTAATCCTAAATACATCATCAATTTTCCCACTAAAACACACTGGAAAGCCAAGTCAAAATATGAATACATTGAATCCGGACTTCAGACGTTAAAACAGGAGATAAAACGGCTGGGGATACGTTCTGTTGCCATTCCGCCACTGGGAAGTGGTTTAGGCGGTTTGGAATGGCTAAAAGTAAAGGAAATGATTGAAAAAGCATTTGAAGATATGCCCGATGTTAAAGTGTTGGTCTATCAACCAGAGGGCGCACCGGCAGCGGAAACAATGCCGGTAAAAAAAGAAAAACCGAAGATGACATTAGCCCGGGCATTGTTCATCAAGTTAATGCAGTTTTATTCTCGTCATGCATATCGCTTAACCTTGCTGGAAATTCAGAAATTAGCCTATTTCCTGCAGGAAGCCGGTATTCCCCTGCGTCTTAAATATGTAAAGCACCATTACGGGCCCTATGCCCACAACCTGAACAAGGTTCTGGAAGTCATTGAAGGGCATTTCACTCGCGGTTACGGCGACACGCAACAGCCGGATGTGGAGATTTCTCTTTTGCCGCAGGCGGTGGAAAAAGCGGACGCGTATCTGGCAAAACATGCGGAAGCCCGGCAAAAATTGGAACAGGTGATGCATTTAGTGGAAGGCTTCGAAACGCCCTATGGAATGGAGTTGCTGGCATCGGTGCACTGGATTTTGAAGCATGAAGGAAAAAAAGACGTCGTCATAGCCATGCAAGAATGGAGCGATCGCAAGTGCAAGCAGTTCAAACCGGAGCATATTAAAATTGCCGAACGGCGATTAAGGGAAGATGGCTGGGGATAAGAATAGTAACGCACTTTTTGCACAATATCTTTGAGAGAGTTATTGGGCAAAATTAACTTTATCATAAGGAGTTAGTGTGCCTATTGACAAAAAAATACCGGATAATTTGAAAATCGATGAAAAACACCATGTGGAAGAGCCGTTCCTGCAGCAACTGGAAGAACTGGGCTGGACGGTGAAGCGGCTGGAGCAAACGCAGTTACCGCAGGACAGCGAACGGGAGCATTTTGCGCAGGTAGTGATCCTTCCGGAACTGCGCCGGGCGCTGAAAAAGATCAACCACTGGCTGGAAGACGACCAGATAGAAGAAGTGGTGCGACGCATCACCACCTTTCCCGCCGCCGGCCTGTTAGAAAACAATCGCCACGTGCTGAATTTGCTGCTGGAAAACACCAGCGTGTCGGAGAATCGCCGGACCGGCGAGCGTAGCCCCACCGTGCACTACATCGATTTTGATCATCCGGAGAACAACTCTTTTCTGGCAATCAGCCAATTTAAAGTGCGCGTGCCGGGCACCGAGCACCACATTGTACCGGACATTGTGCTCTTCATTAACGGGCTGCCGGTGGTGGTTGTGGAATGCAAATCGCCCAAAGCCCACGAGCCCATTCCGGAAGCCATCGATCAATTGCTGCGCTACAGCGAACAGCGCGGCGCCAAACGCGAGGGCAATCCGGAATTGTTTTACTACAACCAGTTCATGATTGCCACCTGCCGCAACCAGTGTAAATTCGGCACCATTTCCTCGCACCTGGAAAAATATTTTTTCCGCTGGGCCGATCCCTATCCGCGCACGTTGAACGACCTGTCGCATGGCGCATCGGCGCCCAACGATCAACAACGCCTGATCGCCGGCATGCTGGATCACAACAATCTGTTAAGTCTAATCCGCACCTTTACGATTTTTACCACCAACGACAAAGGGCAACTGGTAAAGATTGTCGCCCGCTACCAGCAATTTCGAGCGGTCAAAAAAGCGGTGCAGCGGCTGTTGACCGGAAAAAATCGCCGCGAGCGCAGCGGCATCATCTGGCACACGCAGGGCTCGGGCAAATCGTTGACCATGATGTTCATGGTGCGCGAGATGTACCGCCATCCGCAACTATGCAAGTGGAAGGTGGTGTTTGTCACCGACCGAACGCAATTGGAGCAGCAATTAGCGGAAACCAGCCAGAGCGTGGGCTTTACGGTGAAAGTGGCTGACAGCATTGCCCGGCTCAAAGAACTGCTGCCCGGCGATTCGTCGGATCTAATCATGGCCATGATTCACAAATTTCAGGAGCGGGATTTAAAGGAAGTTTTTCCGGAACTCAATCCCAGTCCGCACATTTTAATCATGACCGATGAAGCGCACCGTTCGCAGTATGCGCTGCTGGGCGCCAATCTGGATCGGGCGCTGCCCAACGCGGCAAAAATCGGTTACACCGGCACGCCCATCGACAAGACCGAAAAAGTGTTCGGCGATTACATCGATAAATACACCATGCGGCAGGCCATCGACGATAAGGTGACGCTGGAAATCGTTTACGAAGGGCGCACGCACAGGGCGGAAATCATTGACAAAAAAGGCATGGACGTTGCTTTTGAAGATGTGTTCAGCGATTACAATCTGGCCGAACGGTTGCAAATTCTGGGCTACGGTTCCCGCAAAGCCTATCTGGAAGCGGAAGAGACCATCCGCGCCAAGGCTAAGGATATGATTGATCACTATGTGCGGCACATTTTCCCCAACGGCTACAAGGCGCAGGTGGTGGCGGTTTCGCAGGAAGCGGCGGTGCGTTACGAACTGGCGTTAAAAGAGGCATTGAAAGAGAAGATTGCCCAACTGGAAAAAGACAATCCGCAAAAACTGAATCTGGATCGTCTGCGCGCCCTGCGCGTGGAAACGGTCATCTCCGGCGGGCACAACGATTTGCCGCACATCAAAGAGCGCTCCGATCCGGCAAAGCACGAACGCATCATCAAAAGTTTCAAATTGCCCTTTGACGCCGAGGATGAGGGCGTTAAAGGCGATGTGGGCATTGTGGTGGTGATGAACATGTTGATTACCGGCTTTGACGCGCCCATCGAGCAGGTGATGTACCTGGATCGGGTGATTGTCGCTCACAATCTATTGCAAGCCATTGCGCGTGTGAACCGCATTGGCGACGCTTTTAAAGAAAAAGGCTTTGTGGTAGATTATGTTGGCGTCGGGAACCACCTGAAAGAAGCCATCGATAGTTACGACGAACGGGAGCAGAAAGAAATCCTTGATTCGCTGGGCTCGGAGGAAGAGGAACTCAACAACCTGATTGCCGCCCATCGGGAGATTATTGATTTTTTGAAGAAGCATGGCTTAACCGATTTAACCGATCACGACGCCTTTTTCGATCTGTTTTACGATGAGGACATTCGTTTTGAATACATCCTGCTGTACCGCAAACTTTCTAAAGCGATGAACGTGGTGTTTCCGCGCAAAGAGGCGCTGGATTTCTTCAAAGATTATCAGATGCTCACCGAAATCAACGCCCTGGCAGAGCGCCATTTTCGCGATCAGCGTTTCAGCATGAAGGGCATTCCCGCCAAACTGCGCGCCATTACCGACGCTTATTTACAATCGAAAGGTATTGAACTCAAGGTGGCGCCCATTTCCATCATCGACGACAATTTCGAACAGGAAGTGGGCAAACGCAAACGCGTCAAGACCAAGGCAGCGGAAATTGAACACGCCATTCGCCATCACATCGATATCCATTTTGATGAAGATCCGGAATTGTACGCTTCCTTTGCCGAAGCGCTGGAGCGCATTTTAGAAGAATTCAAAAACAACTGGCAGCGCATTTACGAAGAACTGGAGAAACTGCGGCGGAAGATCAAAAACATGCCCAAGCCGCCCGGCGGGCTGCATCGCAAAAAGCAGATGCCCTTTTTCCGCGTACTGGCGCGGGAAATTTACGGCAAGGTTCACGGAGAAGAGGCCTTCACCAGGGATGAAGAAGACAACCTGGTGGCATTGACGCGGGAACTGTTTGAGGTGATCAAGCGGGAACTGGAACTAACCGGTTTCTGGCAGAGCATTCCGGCAAGAAATCGACTTAAAGCAGAAATTCAGCAAATTTTGTTGTCGGAACGGTTTAACCGACTGCCCAATGTGGTAACAAATCGCAACCAGATTATTTCACGCATCATGGAAATTGCCAGAGCCAATAACAACATTATTTTATTTGCAGAGTGAGACATGGACTTTCAGTACTCCGTAAAATATTCTGATCGTAAAACCATCACCATTACGGTAGAGCGGGATCGCAGGGTGGTGGTCAAAGCGCCGCGCGGCACGCCGGAGGAGAAAATCGCGGCCATTGTGGAAAGCAACAAATTGTGGATTTACGAAAAGTTAAAGAGCGCGCAAAAGTATTCTTCCAAAATCGAGTACAAAGAGTTTGTCTCAGGAGAAACGGTGCTGTATCTGGGCAAAAGGTATCGATTGGAAATCGTCAACAACGCTGAGGAGTCGATCCGCTTTGCTGGTAAATTTATTGTCGCCGCGGTTTCCGCCGAGCGAGCCAGCGAGGTTTTTAAGGAGTGGTACAAAAAACAGGCGCAAAAGATCATCCCCGAGCGGGTGCAGCGGTATGCCAGCAATTTAGGCGTTACATACAATGAGGTGCTGATTTCGGATTTAAAATACCGCTGGGGTTCCTGTACGCCGAAAAATAATCTAAACTTCAACTGGAGGTTGATTAAAGCGCCAATGTTTGTGATCGATTACGTGGTGGTGCATGAGTTGGCGCATCTTCTGGAGAGCAATCATACGTCCAGGTTCTGGACGATTGTTGAAACACAAGTTCCAAATCTAAAAAAAGCCCAAAAATGGTTAAATGAATATGGAATTGTGTTGGAGCGTTCTTTTTAATATTATCTTTTTTTAAACCTTTTTTGACAAATCTTCACCCAATAAGTCAAACTTAAAAATTATGGATTATAGTCTAAGTCAGAATAGCCAAAACCATAAAACCAGGAAGTATTCCCCCTAAAGAAAACAATTTAGGGAAACTGGTCTATCTCACAGAGCAGGCTCACAGAGCATGCATCTTCATAATGAGTGATGCGTAATTAGTTGATCTGTCTGCTATTTAACACGATAAAGCGCCCCATCTTTTGATGAGAGTATCCTAAAAAGGCTTCTTTACAATTATTCAGGATATATTCACCAGCCTTAACTGGTTGTTGGTGGTTACAAAAATGCCTGGCTCGCCGACCAGCGGACACTTGTACACACAAATGCCGCATCCAATGCACAACTCTTTTACCACATAAGGATATTTTACCTTGCGCGTAATTCCCGTCTGGGGGTCGGTGTAATCGCGCACATCAAACTTGATGGCTTTATCCAATGTGGGGCAGTGTTCTTCACAAACCAGGCAGTCTTCGTGACGGTCGTAAGGGATGCACAAATTTTTATCAAAATGGGCCAAACCGATGGGCGTCTTCTTTTTCTGCTCCAGAGTTAGAGGCAGCAGGGCATCGGTGGGACAAACCTGGGTGCAGAGATTGCAGTTATATTCGCAATAGCCCTGCCGCATGTTGGCGATGGGCAGCCATAAATCGTCAATGGATGTCTGAATGCCTGAAGGCTGCAGGCAGGCGCCATTGGAAGCGCAAACGCGCACGCATTCCAGACAACGGATGCAACGGTCTCTAAAATCATCTTCCGGCAATGCGCCCGGAGGACGAACCTGCCGCCCGGTTTGCGAACGATCTTTTAGATTTACGGACAGTAATCCCAGAGCGGCAATGCTGGCTGCAGTAGTGCCTAAAAATTGTCGGCGAGAATAATCCACAGACGTATGATAAGGCCTCCAGCGCCAGCGGTACGTAATGGCTTTAATATTTTCCGGGCAAACCTCGCCGCAATTAAAACACTCAATACACTCCACCTTGCTGGTGCGCCCCACATCGTCCTGCGGGATGGCGTTCATCTTGCAATCGGTTACGCATTTATTGCAAACCGGGCACTGTTCGCCGACAAGCCGTTCGTAAAAACGAAACTGCGACAGAAAGCCCAGCAGAGCGCCCGCCGGACAGAGATAGCGGCACCAGAAGCGGCGGGATATTTTTTCTGCCGCCAGGATGAGAAAAATGAAAAGAGCGATCCACACAACTTGCTGGTAATGCGCCTGATTTTCCGGCATGACGTACCACTTAAAATGGTCGTACAACCAGTAGGCCGGCGTTTCCAGCGGCGCAATATCGGCCAGGCCTAATAAGGCAGGCTCGATCAAAAAGGTAGCAAAAGGATAAAACACAACGGTCAATGCGCGGTTGAAAATAGACAGCGGATCAAAATAGCCCCACCAGTGAACGCCCATTATGGCCAGCAGAACAAATCCAGCCAACAACGCAAACTTAACAAAGCGTACGTTCTGAAGTTTGGCAGAAGAACGGTTGTCCGGCGATTTAACGATCTTGCTACTTAAATCAATCAACGTGCCCAGGGGACAAATCCAGCCGCAGAAAAAACGGCCTAAAAATAAGGTTAGCGCCAGAATGATTAACGCAGGCCACAAAAACCAGTGCAGCTGAAGATCTTTAATAAACAGGAATAAGGGTGAAAGCGGGCTAAGGCGTAAAAACCAGTCGCTTGCAATACCGTGCTCGTAAGGGTATCGCGTAATTAAAAAGAGCCATAAAAACAGCAAAAAGAACAATACCTGACTGATGCGACGCGCCGTACGCAAAGTTCCTCCGTGAAAGACGATTTAATCTGCAAACTTTTTCAGGACAATTGAATCCGCTTAACCTTCAACTTTTCCGGAGCGTATTTGGCCAGCCCCATTTGATAGGCCACCTGAACATGCGCCACCTCATCCAGCTTAAGGTCAAAGAGCTGCAGAGCCAGATAGTCGGCGCTTACCGTACAATCGCTGATGATCAACGTTTTGGTCAGCTTCACATCTTTCGGATTACCGCCAATCGGCCCATTGTCGGTCAAAATCCGATAAGCGTCAATAATGGTCAACGTGGGTAAAATTTTTCTGTCGATTTCTGCCAATTTTTGGGCAAAGTGATTGTGGATGTCGCCACGATTGCCGCCCATCACGCCCATCAGGTTTTTGAGCCCCAGGGTGACGCGGGAAAGGGAGTGATGCTTGGCGATGGGAACGTTAATCACTTTATCCGCTTTAAGATACGTTTCGTAAATGGGCCATTCTTTAACCAGTTGTCCCTGTATGGCGATATTTTTAAAACGATTGGGACGAATTTGTTCGACCCTGGCGCCGGCATCTTTCGCCAGCTTTTCAATTTGACTATTGCGATAACAGCGCCGAGGATTGTTACAGGTACGATCAAAGACGATAACTTCTCGGGCGCCAGCCTGTTTGCAGGCTTTGACCAGAGCGGCTACCAGGTGGGGGTTAGTGTTTGCTGCCAATTCCGGCGGACGATCCCAACCTATGTTGGGTTTAATGACCACACGATTGCCCTTTTGGATAAAGCGCTCCAACCCGCCGTACTCTTTAAGGGCGCGACGCAGCAGGGCTTCCGGCTCTCCGTTTTCCACCCACACCGCCTGCGGCAGTGACTGTGCGTGAAGTTTTCCCACAGAATACGGTAAAAAACTTAAACTGGCAAGCGCTGTTGAGGCGAGGCGAATAAATCTTCTGCGTCGCATTTTTTTCTCCTTTTTTGTGAACTTTTTTTTTAATATAACCGACTCCGGCTGGCGATGCAAAAAATTGCGTGAAGGTTGTTTTTAGAAAACCTCATCCAAAAGATACGTCCAGTTCGGGTGGAATTTGAAAGTTTTTGTTTCGCTGGATTGGTTGAATGGTTGATTAGTTGATTAGTTGAATGGTTGAATAGTCGCTAGCCTGTCATTCTGAACGGAGCGCCAGCTTCAGTCTTGAGAAATCGGGACGGAGTGAAGAATCTATACCGTTGAATGGTTAAATAGAAATTATCCGGCGTTGGCGCCCAGCACACCGTCGGAGAAAATTCTCAACAGCAAATATTCCCCTTATCCCCAATTTTTATTGTGATAGAAGGGAATCGAGGCGTGAGGGCAATTTAATTTAAAATATTCATTGCGCCCTTTGTGACTTCTCTGGTTGCTTGAAATAATTTGTTTAATCATTTTCTGCGATGATTGGCGTAATCTGCGAGAAAATTACTTTGTGCGCGTTGCGGCTGTGTTGCCCAGGTTAAGCCTGGCCATTCTTAAAAAGAAATGGTTCTTACACGCCAGAAAAAGTATTTATGTTCGTTCGGCCCTTTTAATCATTGATCCGCTTAACCTTTTTGGCAGTTATCGCACGAAGCGCAATGCGTTCCGTGGTTAATTCCAAAGTATTCGTGAATGAACGCTTTACGGCAGGTTTCTAATTTAGCATACTGCATCATCTGATAGAGCTGCATTTGCTCCATTTTTAATTTTCTTTCTAAATGTTGTTCATCCAGCCATTCTTCAGGCAGTTCGTCGATAATTTGCAGGTTGCGTTCTTCAATACTGCCCACTGTGACGCCCCAGCGATCAAATAAAGAGAGCACGGTTTCGGCCCGGTAATCGTGGCGATTTTTGAACGTCAATTGTTCTTTAAAATATTCCATTCCGTTAGCGTTCACCTCTTCCAGATGTTCATGTAAAATTTGGTAGGCGCGATAAAAAAAATCTGAGGAGGGATTGTTCCATTTGATAAATTCCATCTGAATATTCAAATCCTGTTGATCGTAGAGCAGAATACAATTAGATGGGAGGCCGTCTCTGCCGGCGCGGCCGATCTCCTGATAATAGGCTTCGATAGAGCCCGGTATCTGGGCGTGCAAAACAAAGCGGATGTCGAACTTGTCGATGCCCATACCAAAGGCATTGGTGGCCAGGACCACTGTGCGCTGTCCCTGCATGAAGTTGTTCTGTATTTTTTTGCGCAGGCTGGCTTCGAGCTTACCATGATAAACCAGATGTTCGATTTTTGCCTTTTTCAGCCGTTCGCTCATTTTAAGCAAATCCTGAATAAGGGCAAAATACACAATGCCTGAACCTGTGCTTAATTTTTCAATATGCTGCGCGATAATATCGAACTTTTCATCTTCGCCAAACACTTCGTCCACGCCAAGGAACAAATTAGGGCGCTCAATACCGGTATGGAAAATTTTCACCTCTTTCAGCCGTAGTTGTTTGATGATGTCCTGCTGAACGCGGGGGGTAGCCGTTGCGGTCAGAGCAATGGTTGTGGGATTGCCCAGAAGCTCTCTTATTTCTCCGAGGCGGGTGTAATCGGGCCTGAAATCATGTCCCCACTCGCTAATGCAATGGGCTTCGTCCACTGCAAAAAGACTGATGGTGCGCGCGGCAATGATTTCCAGAAACTCATCCTTCCTGAAGCGTTCCGGGGTTACATAAAGCAGTTTATACCTTCCCTGTTTAATTTGCTTCTGTCTCTTTTCCCGTTCCTGGCGCGAAAGCGAGGCGTTGATAAACGTGGCCTCAATGCCCTTTTTGCGCAGGGCGTCCACCTGATCTTTCATCAGGGCGATTAACGGAGAAATGACTAGAGTTAAATCCGGCAACAGCAGGGCAGGCAGCTGGTAAAGGATGGATTTGCCTGAGCCGGTTGGCATGATGCACAGAGTATGGCGTCCGTTTAAAATCTGTTCAATAATGGTTTCCTGCGGTTCTCTGAACCGATCAAATCCAAAATATTTTTTTAAAGCTTGCTGCAGGGTCATTGTTTTTCCTTGTTTTTAATAGATTCAATTTAAGATGTTCATCGCTAAGGCGCAATGGCATTCGCACATTAACCAATCAGCGAAAGGCGCCCGTTAAAAAGTTTTTAGATTACACAAGCGCATTGTGTAAAATGTTTCCTCATATTTTCAAGGTCGGGAGATTTTAGGATACTTCTTTCGAAAGATCTAGTGCCTTAGCGTGCGAAAATTTTTGTGCTGTTTTAAAAACTCATCCCCCATCCATGTATTGGTTGAATAGTTGATTGGTTGAATGGTTGAATAGTTAGCCTGTCATTTCAAACCTGTTTCTGCAAATGTGGTAAATTCCTGCCACCGTTTATGTAGAGGCGAAGCATTTCCAAGAACAATTCAGCGCTGGTAAGCATTAATCTTTAGTCATATCAAAAAAGCGCTCTGGATAAAGTAGGGTTGGAAATCCTTCGCCCTTACAAGTACGTTCATTCCTTATCTTTTGTCTGGGAGTGAGGATCGAGCGAGCAAGGGTAATTTAATTTAAAATATTCATTGCGCACGTTACGGTTGATTTTGGTTGCGGCTGTGCTGCCTTGGTTTTCTTCTTACATGTTGAGATACAGTTCTATTTTTTCTCTTCGATCCTGGCGTTCCCTTTTCAGCTGAGCTGGACAGAAGGGTTTGCGTGAAAAAATCTTTGTGCGCTTTATGGCTTCTTTCCTTTACACGTCTATAAAATTTGGTTTGATTCGAATGAAATCTTTTTTAATTTTAGGGCATGGATCAAAGCGGAGGCGTGATGGAATTTAATCTAAACCAGGATGAAAAAAAATATCTATTACAGTTAGCTCGAGAAACCATTAAAGCGCGTTTGTTCGGCCGGCCCTTGCCGCAGCCGGAAGCGATTTCTGAAAATTTAAAGACCAACACCGGGGCCTTTGTAACTCTGAACAAAAACGGGCGGTTGCGTGGCTGCATCGGTTATGTGGTTGGCCTTAAGCCGCTTTATCAGGCCATTCAGGAGCTGGCTATTGCCGCGGCCTTTAATGATCCGCGCTTTCCGCCGTTAGAAAAAGAAGAATTGGACGATGTGGAAATTGAGATTTCGGTGCTTACGCCTTTAGAGCCGGTGAAGGATATTTCAGAAATTGAAACAGGCAAGCACGGCCTAATGGTGCGCAACGGTTTTTACGAAGGATTGCTCCTGCCTCAGGTGGCCAGCGAATATGGCTGGGACCGCGAGACGTTTTTGAGTGAAACCTGTTTAAAAGCGGGTCTTCCGCCAACGGCCTGGCAGGATCCGCGCACAGAAATCTTTAAATTTTCAGCCTTAATATTCAGTGAGAATGATGGGAAACGTTAATTTTAAAGAGCGGGCGACAATCGCCCGAAGGGTAACCTGGGTTGGCATTATCTGGAACTTAGTGCTGATCGCCATTAAATTTGTAGCCGGGTTTCTGGCGCACAGTTCCGCGTTGATTGCCGACGCCTTTCATTCGGTTTCGGATTTTGGCAGCGACATTGCCGTTTTGATCAGCGTGCGGCTTTCTAACCGTCCGGTTGACGACACGCATCATTATGGCCACGGTAAAATTGAAACCCTGGCTTCCATTATCATTACAGTTTTCCTTTTTTTTGTGGCTATAGGCATTTTAATTAAAGGCAGTTTAAAAATTATCGATTTTTACAAAGGCGTGCCGTTAGATCATCCCGGCCTGGCTGCCTTTTTAGCTGCCATTCTTTCCATTATTGTTAAAGAAGGATTGTACCAATACACGTTAAAAAAAGGGCAGCAAATCAAAAGCAGCGCGTTAATTGCCAATGCCTGGCACCACCGTACAGACGCCTTCACCTCGATCGCCGTATCCGTTGGCATTGGCGGCGCCTATTTTTTGGGCAAACAGTATTTAATCATGGACCCCATCGCCGCCATACTGGTAAGTGTTTTCATCCTTAATTATGTGCGTACTTCCTTTCAGGAGGGGATTAATGAATTGCTGGAAGCTTCGCTTGGACAGGAAATGACCGACCAGATAATGGAAATAAGCAAACAGGTTAACGGGGTTTACCTGCCGCATAATTTAAAAACGCGGCGCATCGGCAACACCATTGCCATCGACATGCACATTAAGGTCAAACCCACCCTTTCGGTAGTGGAAGCGCATCAGATTGCCAGCGATCTGGAAAACGCCTTAAAAAAAGAGTTTGGCGAAGACAGTTTTATTTCAATCCATGTGGAGCCGTATTATCAGGAAGGACATTTGAAATAAAAAGGTACGTTTTCTTTTTTTTCGGGCGACGACTGCAAGCCCAAAAAATAAAAGGGTAAAAAACCGTAAAGAACGCGTAGCAGTAGCAAAGTACGCAAGCGTCTCAGACTAATTAAGCTGGGGTAACCTTCAATACTGACTTACCTTATCACCGAATAAAAGTCTGGAAGAAGGGGAAGATGATCGCCACCAGTGCAGGCAACCAGTGCAAGCAGCCAGTGCAAGCAGCCTTTATTTAACGTTGTAAGGGATGAGAATTTTCGTTAAACATTTAACTATTCAGCCATTCAGCGAATCAACCACTCCAGCGGCATAAAATTTTCAAACCCCGCACTTGCGGGATAGGGATAGATCTTTTGAAGAGAGTATTTTAAGGAAGCATGCCGCAAGAAAAAATAACTTGATTTATCTTCGGGCGTTAGGCAGGATCTGTGTAATCGGACGAGGCGGCAAACACGCCGCGCCACTTTTGCTCAGGATTTAATATCCACAAAAATCCGTGGTTGCTTTGTCCGTCGTTCATTATCCGCACCAGATTGGTCACATCGATTTCAAAATCTGAGGTAGTCGTTGCAGGCGCCGGAACGCTTACCTGATCGGTCGTTGTGGTTGATGGTTGCTCGTTCCAGATAATGAGATCCTTGACATAATTTGAGCGATATGAGATATATCAAATAATAAAATCGGTATTTCAGAATTTTCAAAGAACTTTACCATTAAGATCAAGGAAACTTATCAGGCAATTTAAGTTTTTCAAAAACAAATTTTTTAACAGTAATTGCTAAAGAATAACACTCCTGCGCTTCTTCAATCGATGGTGTATAAAAATCGTCTGGATAACGTACTTCTACGGCATAGAAACTTAAATCTCCGCTTGGTAAATGGGCAAAATCCTTATCAATTTCTGAGCAAAGTTGAATTAAAAATTCGATATTGTGCGTGCGCCCGAATTCTTGATTATGATAAACTAAAAATGCTTTTAATAGCTTTTCGACACATTGTTGGGCATGAAAGCAAACTGCTCCTGTAGGTATTTCATTAGCAGGAAAGGAAAGTTCATGTTCTACAACGGTTAAATCTTCTATCGCTTTTTGAATCCATTGAAGATGATAATTCTTCATGCTTAAAGTAAAATTCCTTCTTTAATGGCCTGTTTAATGACGCTTCCAGTTTTATTCCGGGATTGTTTTAATTCATTTGAACTTTTTATTAAAATATCCAGATCAATATGTAATTGGGCAAATTTTTTGCGAATATTCTTGCTCAAAATTTTTTTCTTTTCGATTGACAAATCTTGTTTAGTAACGACTAAAATATCGTAATCGCTAAAGCGCCCATATTTTTCACCTGCTCTGGAGCCGAACAAGTACATTTTATCTATTGTTACCCCAAAGTCTATTAAAATATTATTTAAAACAAGCTTAATTTTTTTCATTTTCATTATTAAAATTCCTTACTACTTTTAAGGAATAATTTAAATGAAAAAATCATCAGATGCTATTTTTTAAAACATTTTTGCACCGAATATTCAGATTCTGATATTTTGTATTTTTATATTTTAGGATACTTCCTCTGAGAGATCTAGTCCCGCCCTGGCGAAATTTGAAAATTTTTGTGCTGTTTTAAAAACTCATCCCCCAGCCCCTTTTCTTTAAAAAAGAGAAGGGGCGTAAATAGCGCCGGTTTTGTTTAGCTTTTGTCTTAAATGTTAAATAATTTTCTGCGATGATTAGCGTAATCTGCGTGAAAATTACTTTGCGCACGTTGCGGTTGTTTTTGGTTGCGGCTTCACTCCTTGGAAATTTAGTAAAATATAAGGAATTAAAAAAATGTTCGTAGTAAAATTATTTTGTCCTATATTTAAGAAATATTTTGTAATACTTCTTTTTAGTCAAACCTTCATTTTCAATAAACTTTATAATTTTATTTTCTGCCCCTTCATTAAATACTGCACTAACTATGATTTTTTCTAAATCATCAGTATTTTTAATATTTTCTAATACTGATAAAGATTTTTTCAGATTTTTTAAAAAATAATCAGAAAATAATTCATCTATCCATTCACTATATTCTGCATTGTCAAAAAGTATTTCCCTAAGACCGATATGAACATAAAAAATAGTATCAGAAGGGAGGAGTTTAAACATTTTTTTCTCAAAATTTATAATTTTTATCAGATTAGATTCTTCCAATTCGAAAGATAATTTAGAATCTTCATCCAACTTTTTAAATTCATTTATAAATTCAAGAAATACAGATAAATCAGTTTTTTCTATTGCGTAATTAAATTTTTTTATAACATCCTCTCTATTTTTACTATAAGAAAACAACGAGAAAACAAAAAATAAGATAATTACTACACTAATAATAATTTGATTTTTACTCATCTTCTTACTCCTATATTTTTTGTATACAATTTATTTTAAAATATAAGGATATTTACAAATTTTATCTCATATTTTATTTTATTTGGCTCTACTGGGATTCCTGTGGAAAAAGGTCTAATTTACCAAGAAAGAAAAGTATTGCTATCCTAAAATTTTCAAATTTTCTAAAGCCTCTACCAACTGTTTTTATCTCCTGTATCTTGCCGTTCAACCATTCGGCTACTGAATTATCTATCTGATATCTTATATAGTTTAATAAGCCATCTGAATGAGCAATGAGCATTTTTGCTACTTTAATCATTTTATTTAAAGAACGTTCCTTAATATCCTGATACCATTCCGCAAAAAAAAATTTCGCATCATTTATTGTTTCACTCCTAAAGAATTCTTTGAAGTTCTCTTTGGCCGCCCAAGCCTGGGAAGTGATAAGGTTAAGTTCTTGAATTTTTCTGAAACGCGATAATTGCTTGTCCGTCATATTTTCCAGATTCTTTAAAAATAAATATTTACTTTTCACTAAGGTTTTATCATTAGATTTTTGTAATTTACGGGCTTCCTCTCGTCTGGTTTTATCCACTCCATCATTTAAATACTTCATTATATGAAATTTGTCATGCACTATGGAAGCATTGGGAAGCTCCTTTTGAACAGCTTTAATAAAAGCTTTCCACATATCCATACTGACCGCTTTGAGGCCCTCCTTTTGTTTCTCTGTTAATCCCTTGTTTATTAACGAACTGGCAGAGCTTGTTGTGCGACCTTCACTTACATCTATTACACGTCTTCTTTCACTATCGGATAATACGCTTACATAAGTATGACCTCTTTTCATACTCTTCTCATCTATCCCGATATATTTAATGTCCTCTTCCGTTCGGCGTGATAGCCCGCGTTCCACTGCTTTGCTCATTATATGATGAAGCATATCAAAGCTGATCCGTAAAAATTGTGCCGTTTTGCTCTGGTTCTTGGAGGCCAGTAATAACTCAATAGCAAAACGTTCAAATAATAAAGTCGTTCGACTCGACTTTTCTGCCCAAGGTACTTTGATCGTTTTTACTCCATGTTCCTTGCATTTAATGCGGGGTACTTTGCAGACAATATAGGTCTTCATTTGGCATGTATCCAAATGCCGCCAACGACGTTTTTCGCGGTGATCATAAATATCATATTCCACTTCGCATTCGGGACAAAAACCTTTTTTTGACTTATAGATAATCTCTATTTCTACTTCCTCATTCGCAATATCTAAGTCAACTTTAGAAACTTCCCAGGGATGCGAAAGTCCCAAAATCTGTTTAAATAATTCTTTATCTTTCATAAACTCAATCTAAGGATTATTTTTGTTTTTCACAAAAATCCCAGTAGAGCCTTTTATTTGAAATATCAGGGTAAAAAAACAGATGAATATTCTAAAAATAATAATTCTACTGGAATCCAACCTCTTGAAATTATAACACTTCCGGAAGCATTTCCTGTAGTACCATTACTAAAATCAAAATGACTAAAAAAACTTTCACTAATGTTGGGGTCTAACGTAAGACATCCTGTTGATCCACGACTTTTATAATTGCCTTTATTGGAAACTCCTGCATGAATATTTACATATTTCATATTTACAATTTTACCATCTGGGCTAGTTCCTTGAACAATCCTTTCCCCTTTTTCATTGACAAGATTCAGGCCTTTTTTCCTCCCTCCCTTATGTCCATATTTATTGTTGAAAGAATATCTTCCTTCATTAACAGTATTATATTCGGTGCTATTATCAGTTGGACTTTTTGAATTCGGATATGTACTGCCACCATTTACATAAATTGCAATTACCTTTCCATTTTTCACTACGTATATTGTTGCGGTATAAGTTGTGCCTTTTGTCCCATCATCACGAGGTCTATTAGCTTGATCTACAAAGTAAATACTATCCATTCCTGTAGGATCAATGAAAACAATAGGATTATTACCAACATAATTATAAGGATTCAGATCAACATAAAAATCAGCTTTTGGATCAATTGACAAAAACCGTCCTATCACCGGATCATAATACCTCGAGCCGAAATAATACCAGACCAGTGGTTGCAAATCTCCAATCGTTTTATCCACAAAGCCGTGACCGGCAAGCGCATAAGCTTCATAACCGCAGCTATTTGCGCCTTTTTTGCCAATAAACGCATACGAATAACGAAAGCCCACTTCACGACTGTGCTGACTTCCAACACTGGCTAAGGCATTGTAGGCATTTTCTGTCATACTCTGGCTACCGTCATCTTTTATTACGCCGATAACATAGTGACCAGTAGTTACGTTATTAATGAAATCTGCCATGGCATCTGCTTCGGCTGTGGAGCTATAAGTGTCAAAATGGGCTTTATCCACAACGGTACCGTTTTCATCTATTACAATAATCGTATAGCCTCTGGCATATAAACCGCTACCGCTAATATACGAATCGTTCACATAAATTGCAGCGGCATTTCCGTCTAAGTAACCTTTGGAAATCACCCGCACACTAAATGGTGTATAACACGTAAGCCCTTCCTCATCTAATTCCTTACTGCTGTATTTGTACATGTCAGTGGACAGAGCATTGTTCATGGAACGCATTCGTAATCCGAAAGGATAACCACGAAAGTGGTGGCTTTCGCCATAATCGTTGTATCCCTTAATATTCCCGTTGTCGTCAATTGTTACATAAATATTACCATGAAGCAATATTTTTTAAATTATTTTTTATATATCCTACTAAAAAAATAAAGAACAAAAATATTAAAAATAATAAATATTACTACTACATAAAAATCATACAATACTATAGTATTCGCTATTTCTTCCATTGGAATTTCAAATCTTCCATATAAAGCATCATAATAAATCACAAGATAATTAAATAGAAAAAAAATTATTATGTATAAATAGGCAAATAAAATAATTAAAATAAATATCTTAAAAAAATTTTTCCATTTATTCTTTTTAAAAATTAAAAAGAATAATAAAATTATAAAAAAAATGTAAGGAAATACTAAAAAAGATATATTAATCATTTTAATATCCTATTTTATTTCTGGTAAATTATCATTTTTCACTAGCTTATGTTGATTAATTCCATTAGGAACAGGTCTACCATTTTTGACCGCATCAAAAATTATTTTTACATGTTTCCATTCATGAGGAGCAGTAAACGGAATATCTCTGGAAAGGTTAGGGTTGAAATATACATTGATCTGTAATTCATCAATACCAAATTCTGGATTAACCACTCCATCAGAATATAATTTGCCTCCATCAAAAAAGCCTCCTCCATGATAAAAGTATCCTTCATCAGTACCTCTTTTTGCCCATGCCGTATGTCCAATAAATGATTTTACTGATCCAAAATTTATCCCGAACCACTTTCGAGGATAAGTACCTAACTTAAATAGAATGTTTGTGGTTTCATATTTTCCGCCAATACCAAATAAACTTAATATTTCTTTCTTGTTATTATTCCACCACAACTGAAAAAAATACCGTTGCTTTTCTTCAGGTGTCATATCTTTAATCGATTTGGATTGCCCCTTCTTTTTACCCTCGGTATAGACGACCGGAGTCAATAGCTTTGGATCAATATCAACTGTATCACCAGTAAAATCTGTAAATCGTATTGGATTATTGAACACATAATGGTAAGGATTTAATGATGGATATTTATAATCATATCTATCAATCCGTAAAAACCGCCCAATGGCCGGATCATAATACCTCGCTCCAAAATAGTACCAGGCCAATGGTCGCAAATCTCCAATAGTTTTATCCACAAAACCGTGACCGGCATGCGCATAAGCTTCATATCCACAACTACTTTCGCCTTTTTTGCCAATAAACGCATACGAATATCGATAGCCCACGTCACGACTGTGCTGGCAACCGACACTGGCTAAGGCATTGTAGGCATTTTCTGTCATACTCTGGCTACCGTCATCTTTTATTACGCCAATAACATAGTGACCAGTCGCTACGTTATTAATGAAATCTGCCATGGCATCTGCTTCGGCTGTGGAGCTATAGGTGTCAAAATGGGCTTTATCCACAACGGTACCGTTTTCATCGACCACAACAATCGTATAACCTCTGGCATATAAACCACTGCCGCTAATATACGAATCGTTCACATAAATTGCAGCAGCATTTCCGTCTAAATAACCTTTGGAAATCACCCGCACACTAAATGGTGTATAGCCCGTAAGCCCTTCCTCATCTAATTCCTTACTGCTGTATTTGTACATATCCGTGGCCAGAGCGTTGTTCATGGAACGACCGGGCATTTGCAGTCCGAATGGATAATAGTCATTATAACCCTCAACATCTCCGTTTTCATCAACGGTTACACGAATGTTGCCGAGGTGATCCTTTAAATAGAAATACTTCTTCATCGGCTGTCCCGCCGGAGAGGCTGTTGCAAATTCAGTTTGAGTAAAATTCAAAAAATTTGTAAATTCTGGGCGACAGATAAAACAAGTAATAACAAAGGAATTCCATGAGTTTTATTACTTATAATCGCTCACAAATGAATCTCTTTGGCTATAGTGTGGAAGATTTTGCCAGAGACGATCCAAAGAGTCGATTTGTAGTGGAGTTGGTTTCGCGCCTTGATTTAAGTGCACTTTATTCCCGTTATAGTTCACAAGGCGGTGATTCTTATGCCCCAGACATGATGCTTGCCTTATGGTTTTATGCTTATAGTAACGGCATTACCAGCACCCGTAAGCTGGAGGAATTGTGTAAATATGATACGCGCTACATTTATATCACTGGGAATCAGCATCCGGATCATAGTACATTAAGTCGTTTTCGCAAGGCACATTTGGATTTATTAGACCAATATTTTGTAGAGATACTTTTAATTGCCCAGGCCGAAGGCATAAGTAGTTTCAACCAGATAGCCATAGATGGCACGAAAATCAAAGCGCACAGCAGTAAGCGTCATGGCTACACTGAGGATCAATTAGACAAACGTATAGAGAAGTTAAGAGCAGAGATCAAGCAATACATGCAGCGCTGTAATTTTGTAGAACAGGGGGCCACGGATGAATTAGATTTAGAAACTCTTCGAGCGGAGAAAGAACGGCTTGAGCGCTTAGAGAAAGAGATATTAGAACGTAAAGCCCAATTGAAAGAGCGTAAGAAACAGCTCAAATCAGAACATCGTTCAAGACATCAAATAAATGTAAAAGAGCCGGATGCCCGCATGATGCCTTCGGTGGATGGACCGGGCTATAACGCACAATTAGGCGTAGATATGTCCAGTCATTTAATAGTAGCTCATGAAGTCGTAAGCCAGCCCAACGACCAGGGTCAATTCATACCGATTCAAGAACAAGTAGAGAAGAATCTTGGTTCAGATGATAAGCGATCTTACACGGCCGATTCCGGTTATCACAATAGCACAGACCTAAAAGAATTGGAAGAAAAGCAGATTGATGCCGTAATAGCCGATCCCCAGTTATCCAATCGTTCGATAAAGGAGACACCAACCTCCAAGGAAGAATTGCAAAAAGAAGAAAGAAAACTAAAACGAAGTGATTTTGTGTATCATGAACAGGGAGATTACTATGAATGTCCGACGGGTAAGAAGCTTTTTCCAGTTGAGAGGAATAGCGAACGGATCGTATATCGTTCCAATGATTGTCAGGACTGTCCCTTAATTAATTTATGTATTTCCAGTAAAAAGAAAGTTAAGCAAATCCATCGTTCAGTTAATGAGAGTTATTGCGAACGTATGGCGAAAAAGTTACAAACTTCAGCGGCGCAGGAACGACTAAAGAAGCGTTCGGTGACAGTTGAACCTGTTTTTGGTAACTTGAAGCATAATTTAGGCTATCGTGGATTTTCCTTATCTGGTCTTAATAATGTTCGTAGTGAATTTACGTTAATGTGTATTGGGCATAATATTAATGTTCTATTTAAAAATATGTTAGGGAAACGTTTAGCAGCGTTTATAACAGCATCACAAGAAAAAGATGATCTATTAATTTTATTTTCAAAGAATATTTTGGCGTTTTTAATTCTATATTTTGCCCAACGCTTAAGAATGAGAAAAAATTATCAATATCGGAGAATATAAGCATTAATTCCTCCCCCCCATGCAACAGCCTCCGGAGCGGGATCTCCGCTGCGCTCCGATACTTAACCCCAACTTCGGGCGTTTGGCCGGATAGGAGTAATCGGACGAGGCGGCAAACACGCTGCGCCACTTTTGCTCAGGATTTAATATCCACAAAAAGCCGTGGTTGCTTTGTCCGTCGTTCATTATCCGTACCAGATTGGTCACATCGATTTCAAAATCGGAAGTTGTAGTGGCTGGAGCCGGAACGCTTACCTGATCGGCAATTGTTGAAGAAGGTTGATTGTTCCAGGTAATGGTTTGTTCGTCCCATGGTTCTGTTACACGTCTTAAATAGGTTGCAGATTGGGAAGCGCGGTAGCTATTGCCGCCGCCGTGTTGATAAACTGTTAAACTATTTCAAAGAACGATAATATCTGAAATAATAAAAATGTATTTAATCAGGTGAAAAATTTTTTATGGTTTTATTACAATCCAAGGCAGCACACCCGCAGCCAAAATTTTTAATATAATCAACCGCAAAGAGATTTTTAAATCACAATTCTTTTTTACGCAGATACTCTCAGAAAAATAAAAAAAATCTGCGCGATTAGCGAGAAACAAATTCTTCCACCATAGAAACGGCAGGTGAGTTTTAGGCCATCCATTCCCATTTAACCATCCAACTTGGCATGGATTTACTGTGTTGGCCTTCACTTCGTCCTGCACTTGCAAGATAGATCTTTTCAAAAAAGTATCCTAAACTTATTATACAAATGTTACCATAATACGATAAAAACTCATTGAGTTTAAAAAAATATCCAATGAAAATTATTAGAAACTCATTGAATTTTTAATTATTTGTACGTATCTTTTCTTAAAAAGGTTTTAAGAAAAGGAAAACAACATGCCTTTATCACAGGTTAATGATCGTTTTCCCCGTTTGAAACTGGAAAAGCCGCTTGAGACAAGAGATATGGCTAAATACATTGCTGAACGTTCTACATTAAGCCCTCCTGATATCATTGCGGTTATTTATGCTTTAAGTGATGTACTGCTCTATAATTTATCCATTGCTCGTCCGGTTAGGCTGGAAGGCATCGGCATTTTTCGTCCAAGCATTAAACTGGACGGCACCTTACAAATCCGTTTTAAGGCCGATAAGTCGCTGGTGCGGGAATTAAATTTGCAAAAAAATAATCTTAAACATAAAATAACACATAGGGAGAATTTAGGGAAAAGTTTAAGTGAACTGGAAGAGCAATCCGAATAGTTTTGAGCGACTCTCTTTTTTACTTTTAGTAGAAATGGTTCTCCACTGGTTATCACCTGCCGGGTCTGAATTATGATAAGTTTTGGTTACAAAACACCTGATGGCAACAGTTATTATTATCTTAAAGACCACATTGGCAACATCCGCGTGACGGTCAACGAACAGGGCGATATTGTAATCAAAGACGATTACTATCCCTTCGGACTTCGCATGCCCGGATTATCCTATAATAATGGAAACCGGAATGCCCGTTTGAAATTCCAGTCCAAAAGATTGCAGGATTACGGAAACTGGAAAACCTATTATTTTTAGTTAGCCTAACGATTCTCTGTTGGATCGGAATAATGGCTTGCGCCCTTCATATTCCCATCCGATAATTTTTAAGCTCAACCGACATTTGCGATCGACTCAACTTTTTATTAATACCCCACCCCCGGCAAAATCAGCAAGCGCCTGAACCTGCCGGGAAAAGGAGCTTCCCCTGTTCTTTAAACAATCGTCTATCTCAGCAAAATCATCTTACGCAGCCGCGTCTTCTCTCCCGCCTGCAGACGATACACGTACACGCCAGAAGCCACAGTATTGCCCGCCTGATTGACGCCATCCCACGCTATTTTGTGCCATCCGCTGTTCAAACGTCCGCTTATTAATTCTTTAATCAACTGCCCGCGCATATTGTAAACGCGCAAACTTATTTCCTCTGTTGTCGGCAAATAAAAGGCGATGGTTGTGCTCGGATTAAAAGGATTGGGATAATTTTGCGCCAGGGTAAACTCTTCCGGCGTCGCAAAGCTGGAACCCGCAAGATCGGTTAAAATCAGCCCTTGCTCCGGAGTAAAAGTCTTGCGGTCGGTGTAAATATGAAATTCACCGGCCAGCAACGTAATGGTCGTATCGGTATTGGTTACGAACAAAGAATCCCCGGAAAAGAAATCGTACCACCAGCCGCCATGATTAAAGTTGGGCTGGATACTGGCCGTGGTCACGCCAAAATTACCCACAATACTGGTATTCATCAAACCGTGATACAAATTGATGCGTTTGACCGCTCCCACCACAAAAAGATCGGCTGAAGAAGCTGCGCTATAAAAAACCGGATTCTCATTACGCAGTTTAATCATGGCCGCCCAGGCTTTGTACAGCTTACGGCGTTCTTCTTGCTGAAAATAATCCCAGCGGATGGGCTTGTTGCCCACGCGCCCATTGTAATCGATACTATAATCGTAGCCCAATTCACCAAATTGCCAGATCATTTTAGGGCCCGGCAGCAAAAAGAAAAAAGCGCCGGCCAGCTTCATGCGCTCCAGGGCAGTGGAAAGCTCTTTGATATTGTAAGATCCGTAGGAACGTCCGTAAGTCAGGTTTTTGTACATTAAACGCTCTTCATCGTGGCTTTCCATGTAGGTAATCAGGTTCGGTTTACTCCATTCGCGCGTTTTGTAATAACCCCAGCTTAAGTCAGACTTATTGTTGTCGTGGTAGCCCATAGTCGCCTCGCTGTAGCTGTAATTCATGTTCCCCCACAACAACATGCCGTAATTCGCCAGCACTTTCTCTTCACTGTTATCTGTAAGATGTTCTAAAATAACATAGGCGTCGCTCTTTACTTCCCATATTTTATCCGCCATTCTTTTTAAGATATTGATTCTCCTGGCATCATAGGCCCAGCCGTCTCCGGGCGTGTTGGTAAATCCTTTGGTAAAGTCAAAGCGAAAACCATCCACATTGTACTCGGTCAGCCAGAAACGATTAACGCGATCAACGAATTTTTGCGTGGCCGGACTTTCATGATCAAAATCGTTAAACCAGTTGTAAGTGGGGTTGGGCGACTCCACATTAAACCAGGGATTTTCCGGCGTCGGCCGTCCAAAATCGCCTTCGTTGTACAGGCGAACCAGCGGACATTGCCCGGTGGCATGATTTAACACCATATCCAGAACCACGGCCATGCCCCGCACATGGCAGGAATCTACCAGGCGCTTTAAATCTTCTGCAGGGCCGTAATATTTATCCGGCGCAAAATAAAAAGAAGGATTATAGCCCCAACTTTCGTTGCCCTCAAATTCGTTAATCGGCATTAATTCAATAACGTTCACGCCCAGCTTCTGCAGATAATCCAGCGTATCGATCAACGTCTTAAAATCGTGCTTTGCAAGAAAATCGCGCACCAGCAATTCGTAGACGATCAGCTTTTCTGGAGCGGGTCGATTAAAATCCTGAACCTTCCACTGGTAGGTTGAACGCGCGGTTTGCAACACAGAAACCGGAAAGTCCGTTTTGCCCGACGGATAAGGTTTTAAATTAGGATAAGTTGTGCTGGGAATATATTGATCGTTCCATGGATCCAGGATTTTTTGCGTGTAAGGATCGGCAATGCGTATTTCGCCATCCACCAGATATTGGTAGGCATATTCCTGGCCGGCATTCAGACCAGAAATCGTCAGCCAGTAATAGGTGCTATCGCGATCAATGGAATCTTTTTTCATCAGGTACGCTTCATCCACTTTCCAGTCGTTAAAATCGCCAATGACGTAAACAAATTTTTTGTAAGGCGCAAACAAACAGAGCGTAACGCTCTGGTCGTCTGCGTAATTTTCGCCTTCAACAATGCCCGCAGGCCGGTCTTCGTCCTGCTGAACGGGCGTAATCATAAAAACAAAGGTTTCCGACGCTTCGTTGCCGCTGGTGTCGGTTGCAGAAGCAAAAACCGTCTTTTTGCCGTGGTCATCCTGCGGGGCATGGTAGGTGTAGCGCAGAGTATCGGCCGTGGACTGCGCCACCAGCATGCCGTTAATGCGTAAATCAAAACGATCCAATTTCGTTCCCAGAGCGGCCGCGGTTAAAACAATTTTTAGCGAATCGCCGGCGTTGACAAAAACCGGCGAGCGCTCTGGAATACCATAGGGAACGCTGACCTGAGGTTCAAGAATCACCAGATTAATGCCTGGTTCGTAAAGTTCGTAAAAAATATCGGCTCCGCCCACATCGCGGCCGGTTCTGGAGCCATCGGAATTACGAAAGACAAAGGCCAGTTTAAGGATCTGCTCGTTTTGCGGAACCCCATAGTAATCGTAAGGATTGCCGATTGTCAGCTTCCATAAATTTTGCTCGATTCTGGTTAGTTTGGCTTTGGGTAAGTTTTGATCCCAGGCGGCGATCACGTATTTCCAGTCGCTCGGGCCGGAACTTAAATTGGTAATCACGCCGGTATGCGCGTAAACGTCCGTTCCCGAATAGTCCATCAATCCCTGATCGCCCCGATCGGCATGAAAGTAAACAATAATCGAGTCGTTTGCTGTTGCGTAGGGCGGTTCGGTGGTTACCACCTGAGCGAAAACCGCCGTCGTCAAAAATTGTAAAATTAAAAATGCCGTTATTTTTAGATTTTTAGTCATCCGTTGAATTCCTTTTTCTTTTTGTTGAAATTTCAGACACCGTGGTCGGTTTTCTTCCTTCGCCGACCTTTTCCCCGGCGCTATTAAAAGAAGGAGCCGGGATGCCTTTGTAAGGCATTAAACTCATTGCTTACGCAGCAAAATTCCCTGACAGGGTTTTAGCTGCCAACGCCCGGCATGGCGTCTCAGTTCGTCGTGCGTATTTAATAAAAGTTCGCCTTCTTCGGCGGCCATTTCTCTTTGTACATCTGAAAAATTAATAATGATCCATAGGTCTTCTTTTTCAAAAGATAGAATATCGTCTTTAAAATAAGCGCTTTTAAAAACGTACTCTTTTGAAGAAAGCGCAGCCTTCTCCTTGCGTAAACGAAGTAAGCTTTGCAAAAAGGTGTAAATTTTTTGGTTTTTATTTTGCCAGTCGATCGTCTGTTTTTCGAATAGCGAAGGCGTTTGTCTGTCGCCGATTTCCTGCCCGTTGTAAATAAGCGGAACGCCGTGCAAGCTGAAGATGAACAACAGGCCGCACAACACCTGTTCTTCAGAAAATTCGGCGGCCGCGCGCGGTAAATCGTGATTTTCCAGAAAGCGCAAAGGCAGGGCGTTTTGCGGATAAATGGCCGCTTTGGTCAACAACCATTCGGCCAGCCTTTGTACAGATACCTTTTTTTCAAAAACATCCTTCAAAATTTGCAGGGTGCTCCAATCGTAGGTGCTGTTAAATACCTTTTGATGTAAAAGCTGGCTTTCCCATTCTGCAAGCAAATAAAAATCCTCTTTGAGCGCGCGCAGCTTTGGCGCCACCCACTCCCAGAAATCCATGGGCACCAGGCCGGCCACATCGCAGCGGTAGCCGTCAACATCATACTCCGTAATCCAGTGCTTCATCACCTCGGCCATGTGTTCGCGCGTTGCCGGTCTGGAATAATCCAGATCAACCACATCTGTCCAGTCGGCTACTTTGCGCAGGGGCTTGCCGCGTTCATCGTAGCGGATCAGTTCCGGAATCGTTTTTAGATATCGGTAATCGTGCGCCACATGGTTGGGCACCATGTCAATCAACACCTTCATTCCCAAACGGTGTGCGCTTTCTATTAAATTTTTAAAGTCCTGTTCTGTGCCATACTCCGGATTTACCGTAAAATAATCTTTAATCGAATACGGGCAGCCCAGCGGCCCCTTGCGCTCTTTTTCCCCGATGGGGAAAATGGGCATAAACCAGATTACATCAATTCCGTATTGTTTTAACTCCGGCAGCGCGGCCTGTACGGCCTTAAAACTTCCTTCTTCGGAAAAAGCTCTGACATAAATTTCGTAAATCGCCCGGCCTTTAATCCATTCCGCGTTGGCAGGGCCCGTCTCACGGCCAAGGTCAACAAACTCCCGCTGAAAGGCAAATTCCCTGATGCCCGGTTCAACCTCGGCGAATATCTTTCTGTAATTTAAACGCATCCAATTCCTTATTAAAAGATCGGTTCAATCTGTCTTTTCTTGTACTTTTCAATCAATTTATCAAGATTTTCAAAGGCGCCCTGTTGCATGGCCACCACCGAATGGCTCACATCCTCTTTCATGCGAATTCCGTACAGCGTGATATCCAGAATGATGTGATTGGTCGCAATGTCCACAATGGCCTTGTTGTCTGTCCAGGCCGTTTTCTTTGTGTAGCGGTCATCCGCCTCGCCCATGAGCAATTGTACATGGTCAACGACCAGGATGATTTTTCGTTCCCAGATGTTTAACAGCTCTTTTTCCGGAATGTTGTAGGAATAGATCTCCTCTCCTTCCAGATTGAGCGGGGTAAAAGAAAAGACGATGATGCGCACGCCGCGCTGCCGGGCTGCGTCCAGGTCCTCTTTCAAACGCTTGCACTCCCGATCCCATACGGAAAGAAAGATGATTTTTTCCGCGCGGGATATCATTTCGCGCGCTTTGTGCAGCATGTTGCGATAGCCGACAATGTTCCACAGGTGCCCCGGTTCAATTTGCGTATCAAAGTGTTTAAGAGCGCTGCGGGCTTCTTCAATTCTTTCTTTAAATTGCCTTTCCAAAAGCTCCAGCAATTGCTCCGGCGGCAGGGGCACGTATTTTTCCGGGCTGGTGTAAAGCGCGTTTACGGCTCCCATGTTCTCCAGTTTTTTAATCACATCGTAAATCGCCGAGCGCGGCACCCCGGAATTTTTACTTAATTCATACCTTGTGCTGGGATTATTTTTCAAAAGCGTAATATAAGCTTTTGATTCGTAAGTCGTAAAACCCAGCGCACGCAGGCGCTCCATTAATCTGGTCTCGTTCATTTTGCTTTACCTCCGGCAAAGGGTAAAAGCGCGTCTTTTAAATGGGCGCGCCAGTTCCCCCAATTATGTCCTTCGT
Source organism: Caldithrix abyssi DSM 13497 (assembly GCF_001886815.1). Classification (GTDB taxonomy): domain Bacteria; phylum Calditrichota; class Calditrichia; order Calditrichales; family Calditrichaceae; genus Caldithrix; species Caldithrix abyssi. The sequence continues at coordinate 43,696 of NZ_CP018099.1, read as the reverse complement.
AATACGTCTTTATCTCAAAATTTATCTGCTTTTGTTCAAGAATCTTTTTCAAATGCTCATGACTCGCTTCCATGTTTTCAAAAAGGCCATAACTTAAGGACAAAAATGTTTTCGGCTGTGACAGATCCGTCAACTCTTTTAGAATCCGTTCATCATCAAGCCAGAGGGCGCCCGACTGGGAGAAGACAAAATCGAGGTTGCGGGAATAATTTTTCAGAGCGTACAAAGAAATCAGGCCGCCCAGCGAAACGCCGCCCATGGCCAGGCGATTGTTCTTTAGACCGTATCTTTTTTGAATGAATGGCAGCAGCTCCTGAAACACCATCTTCAGGTAGGCGTCATTAAAACGGTATTCACGTTTACGATTTCGCGGCTCTATAAAAATCGCTAACAACGGCTTTAACTGACCGCTACCAATTAAATTGTCCAGAACGATGCGCGCCTTGCCAAATGTAAGATAGTCTCCGCCATCGTTAAAAAGAATCAGCGGCGAATTATCTCCCGCTTTTTGATGTTTGTAAAAATAGATTCGGCGCCTGTTTTTTAATAGGCGGCTTTTAAAAACAACGGTGTCCAGATCGCTTTTCCGGAACTCGCGCTTAAATAAAACTTCCTGCGGGAATTCATAAGCCGGCATGGCCAGCACGGAATTTTCGCCCATCCCGCCGCGGTCTTTTAAAGGATTCAAAGGATCTAAAAACCACTTACCGCCGCAAACGAATTTGTATTCCAGCCGGGCGCGCTGCGGAAAGCGCAAAGCCGCGTACCAAAAGTTGGTTTGCTCAATGTTTATTAAAGGAATGGAGTCCGGACGCCAGGCGCTCATATCGCCCGCCAGATAAACCGCCTGCCGTGAGCTGTCTTCAAATAAAAAATAAGCGGTAGAATCTTCAATAAATGGAAAGATGTTTTGTTGAGTAAATTGTTTAAGACTTTGCGTTTTCTCCTGGCTGGTAAGGCCTTCCATTTCTTTTAACAAAGAACTAAAACGTTCTTCATTAGAAGAACATTGAACTAAAAGCAAAGCGCTTAAGGCCAGGACAACGCATTTTAAACGGTTCATGTTTTAACGCTCCCCAATGTCAGGCCCGAAATCAACCAGCGACTCAAACTTAAAAAGAGCAGCACAACGGGAATGCTGACCACAATGGCGCCAGCGGAATACAATCCCCAGGCTACCTCCATATTGGATGAAAACATCTTTAAACCCAGCGGAAGTGTAAAAAAATCTTTGTCCTGAATCAATACCGCCGCCACCAGATATTCAGACCAGGCCGTCATGAACGAAAAAAGAGAGGTGATGGCCAGAGCGGGCAGGGCCAGCGGTAAAATAATCTTGTAAAAGGTGGTAAACTGGCTGGCTCCGTCAATGGTTGCCGCTTCTTCCAGACTGTAGGGGATGGTGTCGTAATAGCCCTTCATCTGCCACACGGTAAACGGTAAGGCTGTTGCCGCGTAAGCGATGATCAGCCCCCAGTAGCTGTCATAAAAGCCCAGGCGGATCATGATAATAAACAGCGGCAAAAGCAGCATGGTTACCGGAAACATTTGCGTTGTAATCAAGCCGATCATCGAGGCATCGCGTCCCTTAAATTTAAAGCGCGAAAAGGCATACCCTGCCGTGGCGGCCAGTACAACGGCAAAAATCGTTACCGAGATGGAAACCACCAGACTGTTAAACATCCAGCGTAAAAACGGCTGATTGACAAACAAATCCACATAGGATTGAAATGTAAAATCGGGCGGTATGATGGCCAGCGACTTGCTCAATAATCGATCGCCCGGCCGTAGCGAGATGGAAAAAACCACCAGAATCGGATAAATGGAAAACAGCGAAAAAAAGATTAAAACCGCGTAGGCTGCGATTTTTTCGAAAAAAGAAAGCTTTCTTACGTTTTTTTTCATATTACTGCCTTAAGAATAAACGTTCTCCGTTGCCTTGGTCTTCATGATAAAGCGCCAGCTAAAAATCAATAAAATAAAAAAGATTACCATAGAAAAGGCTGCGGCGTAGCCCATCCGGAAATAGGTAAAACCGGCTTTGTAAACCCATGAAACCAGAATATGCGTTTTGTCCGAAGGCTCGCCGCCGTTGCTGACCAGCCAGACCACATTAAAATTATTAAACGTCCATATTACGCCCAGCGTAATGGCCGGCACCATTACGGGCTTGATTAACGGCACCGTAATGTTTTTAAACTGCTGCCAGCGGGAAGCGCCGTCAATTTCGGCCGCTTCGTAAAGGCTGCGCGGAATGCTTTGTAGCGCGCCCAGCGCCACAATCATCATAAAGGGAAAACCCAGCCAGATGTTGGTAATCAAACAGGCGGCAAAGGCGCCCCATTCCGTGGAAAGCCAGGGAAGCTCGATGCCAAACAAGCGCCCTAACAAAATGTTAATCGCTCCGTATTCGCTGTTAAACATGCCGCGCCACGTTAAGGCGGTGATGTACTGCGGAACGGCCCAGGGTAGAATAAGCAAGGTGCGAAAAAACGATTTGGCCTTAATATCCTCATTAATGATTAAAGCCAGCATCACGCCAATGCCCACATGAAAAATCAGATTTAAAACCGTCCACAAAATGGTTTTGAAAAAGAAGTACCAAAAAGTGCCGTCGCTCAGCACCGCCCAGTAGTTGTTAAGCCCAACAATCCGCCAGTCTTTAAAATGCGTCAGATTCATGTTTGATAAGGAGATGACCACGTTGTACAAAAAGGGCCACAACACAATCAAACTCATCACGATGATTGCCGGCATAACGTAAAGATAAACCAGGCGATTATTCCGACTGAAAATGGTGCTACTCACGGTTCTCCCTGATTAGTTTTTCCGCCAGTTTTTGCATTTGCTCCACCGCTTCTTCCGGGGTTACCTGACCGGTAAAAATGCCCTGGTAGGCCGGACGCATGGCGTCAAAGATCCAGCGCATTTCGGTAATTACCGGCATGGGCCTGCCCACTAACAATTGGTCCAGCGCGGCTCTTATGATTTCATTGTTCTGCACCAGGCTGTCTTTAAAGGCCGTTTTACGCGAGGGAATGGAGCCGCTTAATTTTGTAAAGCGCAGTTGTACCGAATCGCTGGTTAAAAATTTTAATAACTTTACGGTAACCTGCAGCTTCTCTCCTGTTAAATTTTTATTCAATGAATAGCCCATGGGCGAAACCAGCGGCGCCGGCCACAAACCCGTTTCATCAATCTTTGGAATTCTGGCAATACCGATGGGAATGTTGTTTTTTAAATAGGTGCTCCACGACCAGGGGCCGTTAATAATCATCGCCGCCAGCCCATCTTTAAAAAGGGCGTTGGCAATTTCGTAATCCGCTTCTTTGGGCATGATCTTGTATTTATTCACCAGGTCATAAATTAACTGCGCCGCCTTCTTTGTCGCCTCGGTGTTTAAAGTCGGTCGATACTGATCGTCAAACAGCCAGCCGCCATAGCCGGTAATAAACGGCACAAAGAAAAAGGGCTCAGTGTAATTCCAGGCGATGGCATAGCGCTCAGGACGTCCGTCGCCGTTTTCATCCACCGTTAACTTTTTACCCATTTCAATCAACTCATGCATGGTTTGCGGCGGCTTTTTTACCAGCTTTTTATTGTAAACCAGACACAGATGATTGCCAACCCGATCGGCAACCTGATAAAGATGTCCCTTAAAATAGGTATTGGCCGGAAACGGATCGTCTAAAAATTCGTCCAGTTCGCTTTGACTGAAATAGTCTTCCATGGGCTGAATGACGCCCAGCTCCACAAACGGGCCGATATTGTCATTGGCGCCGTGGATTAAAGCCGGCCCTTTGCCTGCCAGCGAACTAATAATAAAATTGGTGCGGGCCTCTTCCGGGGCGTAAAACAACTGCACAAAGCGGTATTGTGGGTAAGTTGTGGAAAACTCGTGCAAAAGTGAGTCCAATAGTTGCCGCTCCAGAGGCCTCATGGAAGTCCACACAACGATTTTTTCGGTTTTCTGCGCACAACCTATTGTAATTATTAAAATTATTACAATATGGTGTATGATTGTTACCCATTTTTTTATTATTTGATTCTTGTTAGCAAAGATATTTTTATCTGCTTTTAATTGTGGAAAACTCATTTTTTTGCCAGCATATTTTTTGCTCAAATCCTTATTTTAATCGACTTTAACTTCTGTGGATAAATGGCGAAACCAGCTAAAATAGAGCGCAATAGATAAGCCCATTAAAACAAAAGAAAGAATCCAGAATTCATCCCAGCGCCTAACAATCAGCGTCATGCCTGTCAGAAAAAGTACAATCTGCCAGGGAACGGCGAAAAAGGTCGAAAGAATGTCTCTGCGATTTTCTTTATCGATTTGAGCCAGTACTTCCGGGCCTAATTTTTTGCGCACCGGCCCCCAGAAGCCGAAAGGACGGGTGCGCTTGTAAAACTCGAACAAGACCTCCTCTTTTGCCGGCGGCCCGGAGTAAGTGCCCACAATCAAACCGACCAGAGAGGCCAGCGTGGCAATCGTAAACGAAACGTATTCCGGCACGCCGGGGATAAAGGTCTTTTGAATGATGGCCGCTACCATACCGGCAATCGTGCCCACGGCAAAACCGTAGCCGTTCATGCGCCACCAGTACCAGCGCGCCAGGGTGGGAATAAGCATGCCCGCTCCAAGGCTAGATGTAATCCAGCCCCATATTTCATTGATGTTTTTTATGATCAGCATAAATCCCAGACCAAGGACAACGATGCCCACGGATGCCAGTCGGCTGTGCAGCATCAAGGTTTTTTCCGTTGCCTTTGGGTTGATGTAGGCCTGGTAAATATCCTTCACCCAGTAAGCGGCGCCGGCGTTGACCGTTGAATCAAAGGTGGACATGGCCGCCGCCATTAAACCGGCCACCATCAATCCTTTTAAGCCGATGGGCACCAGTTGATTTACCACCACGGGCAAAACTTTTTCCGGATCGGCAATAACGCCCTGCTGTGTGCCAAACACTACGCCCATCATGGCAATGGCTGCAATAAAGGGCCAGCGAAAGCCCAGCAAAAACGTCCAGAATAATGAGAGCAGGCCAGCCTCTCGGTCGCTGCGGGAGGCAAAAAAGCGTTGAATCATGTACTGGCTGGTTCCGCCGCTGCCTTCCAGGGTCACTTTTAACAGGTAAAACAAAATGGCAATTCCAAACAGGTTGTAAATAGAATAAGCTGATTCGGGCGGTAAATTCAATTTCCAGTGCGGAATAACGCTGGTCCAGGCTTCTTTGGTAGTCGGCAGCGTTAAAAATCCGCCGTCTTTCAAGGGCACCGAAACGTTGAACACCTCCGGCAGGTTAAACTGTGTAAAGGCTAAAACGCAAATATAAATGATGGTGAAAAAAATCAGCACGCCCTGAAAAACATCCGTCCAGACCACGCCGTACAGTCCGCTGGCCACCGTGTAAATCATGGCCAGCACAATCATCAAAGTAGCCGCCCAAAATTCCGAAGAAAGCCCCCAGAACGAGGGAATGCCCAGAAATTCGCCCACAAACTTTCCTGCGCCAATAGCAAAGTAGGTTATCATGGCAATAGTAACTATGATCACGGAGACAGCAGCGACCAGACGCGCCACATCGCCCTGCCGATCTTTACCAAAGCGAAAACTCATCCACTCGGCCAGGGTCATCACCAGCGCCCGCCGGTTCCATTTTCCCTGAAAGATCATTAAAAAGGCCATGATCAGAGTTACTCCGCCACGGATTTCGATAAAAAAGCCGCTTAATCCAAGAGCAAACACAAAGGCGGTATTAATCATTGTACCGGAAATATCCAGGTTAGAAGCCATGCCCGAAGCGCCAAGCGCCCACCACGGCATGCCGCGTTCTCCCAAAAAGTAAGAGTTAATCCCTTGCGAGGCCTTTTTACTAAAGTAAAGCCCCACAAATACCATACTCGTTAAATACACAACGACAATCAAATAATCAATTAAGGCCATGTAATTCTCCCCGGAGTTGAAAAAAACAAAAAAATACCGATCTCCGGCAAGCGCCGAAGATCGGTATGGATCAGAAGATTATTTCATTAAAACCATCTTTTTAATAGAAGAGAAGTCGCCCGCTTCCAGTTTGTAGAAGTAGATTCCGGACGCCACTTTGTGGCCTGCTTCATCGCGACCATCCCACTGTTTGGCGTGCGTACCGGCAGTGGCCAGCTGGTTGTCAATCAACGTGCGGACTTTTTGTCCCAGCACATTGTAAACCGACAACGTCACACGAGAAGCTTCCGGTAAGGTAAAGCTAATGGTCGTGGTCGGGTTGAAGGGATTCGGATAGTTCTGGTTCAGGGTAAATTCTCTTGGCGTTTGCGGCGTGTCGCCAATGGCAGTAAGCGAAGTGTAAGGATCGGTTTCCTGATCATCGGTCTTCAATTCCGCGTTGGTCCAGGTATCCACCGGCATATTCCACTCTTTGAACGGAAAGCTGCGCTCAGCATCCTGACCAACAAAGCGCGCGCGATAGGCAAAGTTGGCGAAACCGGCCGGCTCAAACTGCCAGGTTCTGCCGTCGCTTTCGGAAATAAAGGCATAACGATACACAAAGCCGTTCCAGGCAGGCTCTTGAACTTCCAGAGTTCCGGAATAAATCATGTCGCCATCGGGGTCGGTCAAAGGCAATACTTTCATTTCATCGGTGTCTTCCCAGCCCTGGGTTACGCAAAAAGCGGGCTGTTCACAGATCCACCATACGGTGTCCTGACCAGCGGTAAAAGGAATCGGCTGCAAGTTGGGATCGGCCGCCGGGCTCATATCCACGTTAAAGGTTACCTTCAGGCCCGTTCCTTCCGGTACAACCCAATCGGGCTGAATGTGATCGTAATAATCGGCTTCAATTTCCTGATTGTCGGTTCCCTCAAAATAAGCGGTGCGATTGCCGCCGCCTGTGTGCGTCGGACGTTCCCAGGTATCGTTCCAGGCCACGCCGTTGATAACGTTATCCGCTTTTTTAATCCAGAATTTGTAATAGAGCGGATCGCCAACGCCAAACGACTCAAACGGAACATTTAAGAACCAGTTCAACGGATTGCTCAGGTTCTGATTCATGTGCGAACGGGCAGGATCGTCGGAATTCCAACCATTGAAGCTGCCACGAACATGTACCGAGTCAACCGAAGGATCAAAAAGGCCAACTTCGATCAGCACATCGGTATTGACGGAAAACTTAACATTACCATTTTTCTTAATCGTTACAACACTATCATCATTGAAATAAACCGGAGGCACTTCTTTATCCGTCGTGTCCACCACAACGGCGCGGTTGGGAGTGGATTCCCAGTTGCTGGCATTAATGACAAACTTGTATTCGTAGCGCGCATTAGAAGGCACTTTGTAGGTTCCAGTGTAAATGCTGTCGCCGTCAGAATCATCCATCGGAGCAGAAGCTGCAGGATTCCAGCCCTGGAAGGAACCGGCTGCTACAACAAAATCATTGGTCGGATCAAAATTGCCTTCCAGCACCTGAACGCGCATGTTCACGTTCAAGGTCAGCATTACAGAATCGGTGCTTACCGGCGGATTTTCCACATACGGTTCGTTGTCGAAATACACGGGGAAAACAGCGGTATCGGCTACAACAGTGATAGCGCGATTGGGCTGACCCTGTAATTCATCGCGGCCCCAGGCATCGCCAATCAAGAACTTATATTCATAATCACCAGGCGCAACCTGCAGCGTGGTGGTGTAAACAAAGTTACCATCTGGGTCCTGTAAAATCGGTGCATTGGCCGGGTCCCACTGAGGGTCAGTAATAGTGCCGGTTACGCGCACCACCTCATTATCCGGATCAAAAGCGCCTTTTTGAATCCAGCGCGTCATGTTAACGCTGAGCATCACGTTAACCATACCTGCCGGCGCGGGATCAAACGGCACGGCCATCATATCGTTGTAGTAAACCAGGTCCAGGTTCATGTCCGTATCGCCAACCGTCAAAGTACGGTTTGGTTGTCCCTGCAGCTCGTCGTTGCCCCAGGCGTCGCCAATCAGATATTTGTATTCATAGTTTCCCTGCGCGATATCCAGCGTTGTACTGTAGATGTAATTTACAGAATCAACCAGATCCAGAATCGGCGCGTCAGCCGGGCTCCAGTTCGGATCCACCAGATTACCGGTAATCCTTACGTGCTGCGTCATGGGATCAAATTCGCCCATCTGCACTTTTACCTTCATGCTTAAATTGAAGGTAACATTGACTGCCTGTGCGCTGGCAAAAGCCATGAACACAAGCGCTAACATTAGTAAGCCGAATTTCTTCATACTTACCTCCTTAAGTTGGTTAATGGATCATTTTGTTTTTAAAAAAATTAACTACCCCTCTGCTGTTTCACCCCCTTTCCTGCGTTAAAAGGTTAAAATAAAACCAAAGGTGTGTACATCGCCCAGATGTACAAAATCTTGAAAAGAATAGTCGATATTTAAGTGAAAGCGGCCAAGGCGCGGCGTACGATAACCAACGCCCAGGGTCAATCCTTCTTCCCGGTCTTTCATGAACAAAGACTTAAAACCGCCGCGGATAAAAACACGTTCTTTAAACAGGGCCAGCTCGCCGCCCAGATTCATATACTCCGAATTATCATTGGGATGCGCCGCCTCCACGGCCAGGGTGAGGCGCTGTCCGTCAACCGGATAAAAATCGCGCGCCAGGCCAATTTGCACACGCAAGGGCAGTTCAAAACTCTCCGTTTCGTAATAGGCGTTCAGGTTGGCGTTGTCGCCGGCAATGTTCGGATTGGGGTCGTGCTGAATCAACAGGTCCTCGCCAGACATGCGCATCTTGGTTCCAAAATTGCTAATATTCGCCGCCAGACGAACGCCATAAAACGGCGTGATAAACATGGTTCCAATATCCAGCGCTAAGCCGTGCGCCGCGGATTGGGAAATGGTTTCGCGGATGTATTTGACATTGGCGCCAATGGTAAACTTCTGCGTTAAATGGCGGGCAATAGAAAAACCAAAAGCGTACATGCCTGCAGAAAAATAGTCGCCGGTGCCCTCCGGATTTTTAGTGGTGGTCACCTCCATGTCTCCCATGGTCATGGCCGTCATGTGAACGCCCACCGTTCCCAGTTCGCCAGCTTTGAAAACCGCTCCAACAAAATTGACTTTGATGTCCACAAACCAATCGGTTTGCGTAAACACAAACTGATTGGTGGGAATCTGATCGATGCCGGCGGGATTCCAGTACATGGCCGTTGCATCATTGGCGCTGGAAGTAAAAGCGCCGCCCATGGCAATGGCCCGCGGCCCGATGCCCACGCTTAAAAACTTACCGGCCGTTGTCCCGGTTTTGGTCACGCCCTGCGCCTGCGCCAGAGCGCTGATCAATATGATCATTATCAGGGTCTTAAAAATCATCTTTATTTTGCGCACTTTTTTCTCCTTCACTTTCTCGGTTCTTTAAAAGCGCTCTATTTAATAATGGCAAATTTGCCGACTTTTTCACCGATTCCCGGCGCCTCAACATGGTAGATGTAAACGCCGTAAGAAACCGACAGATGGTCTTTGGTCAATAAATCCCAGTAGGCCGTTCCGTTATCTTCCGGATTATCCACCTCTATTTTGCGCACCAGCTCTCCGTTTACCGTAAAAATACGAATGGTGCATTTTGCCGGTAAATGCGTAAAGTGGATGGAACGTGGCCCGCGACCGGAATTGTACGGATTGCGCGGTTCCCATTCTGCCGTGGCAACATAAGGATTGGGCACTACTTTAATTCGATCCATATCGTTTTTAGCTTCTCTTTTGTTGATGTAGCTGCCCCGGGCCACAAAGCGGTACACATCCTGCGAGAGGAACGGTTTTTTGAGAATTATCTTCGCCGTATCGCCAGCAGCCGGTATTCTTTGGGTCGAATCCGGAATGGAGCTCAAATAGAACTGCCAGGTATAAACCAGTGTATCGCGGTCGTTTACAGTCTTCGGCTCCAGAAAGGCAATAACATCTTTATAGGGAATTTTAATTTCTGTATTGCCCAGCTTTATTATGCGGTAGTTAGAAGAGAATACGCCCGGCGGCGTTCCAATGGTATCGTTTTCCACAAACACAAAATCTACAGGCTCATTGGTGTTAAGATTGATTATTTTAAAGTTCACCTCTTTTGAATCATAATAGTTGCCTTCATAGACGCCCGGTAAGGATGTGGCCATGCCCACATCGCCAAAAAGGATCAAATAGTCATTGACTCTGAACTCACCTTCCGGGCCAACGCTCTGCGTTAACTTCTGAAAGGTAAAGGCCGGGATGTTCACGTCTTTTGGCCGCCAGCCGGAAAGATTGGCATTAATACCCACCTGATCCTCGTTGACAAAATGCAAACGAAAGCCATCAGTTAAGGGCTGTTCAAAGTCTTCTTCCAGGTGCGGGCTTTTCCAGACCAGCACCGAATCGGCAGTGGAATCGACCAGAGTGTAACTCTTTGTGGTCAGGGTGTCTGGCTTACCAGGCTTGCCCGGCTTTAAGGTGTCTTCAAAAGTTATGTAATATACATGGCCGTCTTTAATTTTATTGGGGTCGATTATTTCATAAGAAATTCTGCCTGTTGAAGAACCCTCTTCGTGCTCAATGGTGCCCAGAGTGGCCGGAACATATCCTGCCGCAGGCGCCTCCGGCGTTACGCGCACCACATTGGGGCCTAAAATTACCGAACCATCCGGTTGCAGATTCACGCGGATTGGACTTTCGGTCGGCAAAATGCCCCCTGCCGGATAACCAAAATCATAAGAGGTAATGGCATAGTAATAGGTAAATCCGTTCTTCACAGAAGAGTCCACAAAGGTGTGGCGTAAGCCGCTGTCATTGCCCAGATAAAAGTTGGCTCCGTCAATGCCCACTGAATCCAGGCCGGTGATGCCGTCTATCAAGTCAAACTGAGCAATCGGATTTCTAAAGCGCAGGGTACCGAAGGCATCGGTAATTTCCAGCGGATCCTGAAAAGCCGGATCGGTTGCGCGGTAGATGCGGTATCCTTCAAAATCATAGGGATTTCCGCCTATTTTGTAGATGTAGTTGTCGAACGATTGTTCTGCCAGGTCGTCCCAGTACAGCGTAACTTTATTGTCGCCGGGTACGGCCGTCAATTTGGGCGTAATGGGCGCGTTGGCAAACTGATAATCGTTGTTGTAAGTTTCCTGCGCGCGAACGCGTTTCTTTAGCACCGCCTGTTTGCGCAGCTCGCCGTTGGGATCGTTCTGATTGGCATTGGCCAGGATTACGGCCACCGAAATGGGTTCGGTTTGTCCGGCCTTAATGGGAAAGTAGCCGGATGTCACCCACAGGTCGTATTCGCCGGCGAGCACCGTTCTGGGATCGTAAAATTTTCCCGGGATCATAAAATCGAACCACAGGGTGGCGTCGCTGTTCAGGTTTAAACCGCCTGCCGGCGTTCTGGCAGAAGCGGAAATACCGATTTGATCCGTTTCAGAGATATCGGTGTCGTCAATATTCGGTTCGCCAGGATCATCCGTTGCCGCGCCGGAAGTTGGTTTGCCGTCGCCCTCGCCCAGGTCGTTGGTGCCGGCAATGCCATCGATTCCAACGTCATCTAAAATGGGGTTCCAGTCGCCGTCATTATCGATAAAATCATCGCGCCGTTCGTCGATCATCTCGTCGATGCCTTCATCGATATCTTCATCGACGGCTCCGTCGCCGTCGTTATCTATGCCGTCGGCATATTTCTTACCCAGGTCTTCGGCTTTTAAATCATAAAGAATGATATTGCTGTTTGGAACACGATAGCGATAATAAGGCGCGTCCTGAGCGGCGGCGTCGATCATTTCCTGCGTAACCACCGGACTGTTATCTTCGCCGTTGCCATTGTTATCGATGTAGTCTTTAAAAGCTTTGCCAATATCGGTTTCGTCCACCATGGTCAGGTGAATTTGACCGTTTTGAATGGGATCGCTTTCCACATTGGCTGGCCAGCGATTCCAGTAGTAGGTTTCGCCGTCCACCGTTACCTGATCGGTTTTGGCCAGGTCAACCATTTCAACGGTTACCAGCGGGCTGCCTTCTTCGGCATTACCGTTAGCGTCAATGCCATCTGCGTAGGTCACGCCCACCTGGCCGGCAAAAGGAATGTGCGCAATGGTTTCATCGATCAGGCCGTTGCGGTTATCGTCAATGCCGTTGGCATTACGCTGATCGCCGGGATTGTCCAGAATTTCCGCTGTGCCTTCGCCCTGCAGCATCTCTTCGGTAACTTTGGGCCCGCCTTCTTCGCCGTCGCCGTCATTGTCGATGCGATCGTGCGCGTTGCCCGGAGTTTCTAACAGGGCCACGCCTACAATGCCCACGGGGTCTTTTCCAAAAGTGGGCGCCTTATTGTCTGAATCGCGGCTCCACATGATGTCTTCTAACAGGTCGAATTCGGAGATGTCGTCCTGGGAATCGCCATCGCCGCCCACAAAATCGGCCACGCCAAAGGTAACGGCAAATTTTTCAATATCTTTGGTTCCGTCGTTTTTCAAAAAGTGCAGCAGATAAACCACATCGCTCACCAGAATCTGCGACCAGGCCATGGCCCGCACATCCATCAAAATGCCCAGCCCGTGGCGCGTTTTGTCGGTTGAATCCGGAAAATAGAGATAATTATCGTAGCGGTCGTCCGATGCGCGGTAGAACAATTCCTGATCAGCGTTAAATTTGTCCTGCCCAAAATAACCATTCCAGCTTCCCGGCCAGCCCGGTTCCGAACCGCTTTCCGGGTCGATGTTCATTTTGTCCGGCCAGTACTCCGGCCAGGTGCTCGGATCGACGCTATTGGCAATGCTGTTTGAGTTGGGGTTAAAGTAACCCGGACAGGGCTCAATATTCCAGCTTTTCCCTTCGTCGGAAGTTCGGCCATTGTCCACAATGACGATGCGTTGTTTTTCGCCGTTTTCGTCAATGACTTCGGCGCCCCACCAGATGGTCGTTTGCGCCAGATAAACCTTGCCGGTGTTTTTAGGCCATTCGTAAGGCGTTTCTTCATAAATGGGCACCGCGCCGGTGCGGCCCGTATGTCCGAAATTGAAGATCGTTGTACGAATGTTGTTGCCTTCTAACTGCGCCTTACGACGATACTTGGGGTCGCCGCGTTCCTTGGAAGGAACGTGCGTAATTTGATTGTTTTGTGCGAACAGGCTTTGAGTCATAAAAAAGAGCAACCATATAAGCGACAATATCTTTATCACCTGTCTCATGAATCACCTCTCTATTTAAAAATTGAAATCAATGCCAAATTGAACTCTGCGCGGCTCGGCATAGTGCCACGGATATTTTCGATATTCTTCCACGGTATTCGGTCTTTTAACGGGATCGTCCGGTACGTTTACCGTGGTGTAGTCCGGCTTGCCGGTGTCGGCAAAGACGTTGATCGGAATTTTGTTGTCCAGCAAATTCGTGATGTTCACAAAGGTGGTGAACTTAAATCCATTGATAACCAGATTTTTGTGCAAACGTAAGTCCAGGCTAAACTGATTGGGGCGCCGCCTGCTATTTTTTTGCAACCCCCAACGAATGCCGCGATCGGATGTGTACTGCGTAATCTGCGGCGTGTAGGGCAGACCTGTTCCAAAGCGGGCAATTAAACTGCCGCCCCAGGTGTCGCCGCCCACATAAAAGGAACCATTGATCAGATGGCGTTGATCCCAGTCCAGCGGCAGAAGAATAAGCGTGGGTTCCAGGTTAGAACGCGCGGCGTTAAATTCTTCTTCCGGCGTGGAATTACTTCCTTCCGCAACCTGAAAAGTGTAGCTGATGTCAAAGGAGTAATGATTGCTGTAACGCTTTTTTAAATTTAAGGTTATGCCTTTAACGTTGGCATAATCTTTATTGATGTAAAGCGAATAGGTTACACGGTTGTAAGTAATGTAAAGCGGGCTGGTCGAAATCCAGTTACGGACGTCGCGGTAAAAACCAGTAACATCGATCTTAAAATCTCCGAACAGTCCCTGCTGCAAACCGATTTCGTACATCACCGTTCGCTGGGCGTCCAGATCCGGATTGCCGTAAGGCCCGTAAAACTGACCGGTTTCGCCCACGCGATAATAACCGTTGTTAAAAAGATAGACAAAGGATGGGATTTGCAAAAAATGCCCGTAAGAAAAATGGATAACGCCGTCTGCGCTGATGGGGTAGGCAATACCCAGGCGCGGACTAATTTGCATTTTAGGCTTTGCGTCTTTGTAAAAATATTTTTCCCGTTCCGATAAAGGCAATTTGTCCAGACCTTCTCGCAGCGGAAAGTAAATATTGGGGTCTTTGGGGTCTACCAGTACCTTGCCCTTGGAATTAAAGTAATCGAAGCGCAGGCCTACATTGATGATCATGTCTTCGTATTCGATTTTATCCTGAATGTAGGCTGCGAATTCTCTTGGCCTGCGCGTGTACTTGGTGCGAATATGACTGGTATCAGCAGGAACCATGGGCTGGTAAGGCGAAATGATCTGCCCGCTGGCATCGCGCGCCGCCTGCAGCCAGTAATCGTCAAAGTTTAAAACGTGCCATTTACCTTCCAATCCGAACTTAATCAAATGCCGATTGGTCACCTGACTGGTAAAATCCATTTTTAAACCGTACGTCCTGGTCATGCGATCAAAGCGATGGTTGTTGGTGCCGGCCGTGCGAAAGGCGTAGGCGATGGGTTGCAGTGTGTCGCTGTAAACATAGCGCGGATCGTAAGGATTTTTGTACAAATACTCCTGAAATTCATTTTGAAAAAAGGAGCCATAAACGGTGTAAAATGTTTTTGGATTGATGGTGTGCGTCATGGAAAGCCAGGTGTTGTAACTGTCGGAATACTTTTTAACGTTTCCGTCCGGTTCCCACTTGTAGCTGTGATCGTAATCCTGGAAATTGCGGCTGGAATACAGAATTTCGGCGTTGAATTTTAAAGTGGGCAGAGCATAGTAAGTGATTTTGGCCTGAGCGTTGTATTTTTTGCTCCAATTCATGGGCACCGGTTCGCCGCTCATGGGCGGCACCACCTTGTAAATTTTACCGTTCTTTTCCACATAGCGCGCTTCCGGATCGTCTTTGGCGCTTACCGGCAAAAGAGTGTCGGCGCTGGCCCAGCTGCCGTCCGGATTGTAGCGCCGCTGTCCGTAAAGGTATCCGTCATTTTTATTGTAACGCAGGTTGGCAAAAAAGGTTAATTTTTTACCGGTGTAAGGAATCGGTCCGCTTAAACTGGATTGAAGATTGTATTCTGCCAGCGGATCGAAATGGTCGATGTAATAAAAATAATCCGTAAAATTGCTCAAATTGTCGCCGGCGTAAATTTTAATATTACCAGCGTAATTACGGCCGCCTTCTTTAGTAACCAGGTTAATAATTCCGGACATGGCGTTGCCATACTCGGCGTTAAATGTTCCGCTAATGACCTGCAGTTCCTGAATACTATTATTATCCACCTCTATGCCCATGCTGTTATCGAAGGCATCGGTTACCGAAACGCCGTTTACCCAATAAGAGATTTCGTTGGAACGGCCGCCGCGAATGTGAAAACCGCCGCCCGCATCACGCGTGATACCTGCCTGCAACTGCAGCACATCGGTCATCTCCGTAACCGGCAAAACATCAATCTCCTCCGATGAAACGCTGGCCTGACTGGAGGTGATATCTTTTTGAATGAGCTTCCGTTCGCCCACCACCACTATTTCTTCGGTCGTTTCCAGCGTAGTTTCGGGCAGTTCGAAATCAATTCTCGTAGTAAGGTCGATGGAAACTTTTATGCCGGTCATTTTAATTTCCTGATACCCAATGTATTGCGCCACAATAGTGTAATTACCCGGCGGTACATTTAATATCACGTAATGACCGTCAAGATCGGTGGTTGATCCAAAAGACGTTCCTTCTAAATACACATTGGCGCCGGGTAAGGGTTCGCCCGTACTTTTGTCGACTACCCTTCCGGCAATTTTTCCGGTCGTGCCTGCAAAGATATTTGCGGCCATGAAAAATATTGCGCTTAGAATCGTTAGCATTCTGTTATTCATAAAACACCTCATTCTTTATTATCAAGCACAAAAGATTTGACTAAATCTAAATTGCGTTCAATTTTAACCTTTTTTCTCAATTTTTGCAGATAGGCGCGCATGATTTCTGTTTGATTTTCGCCTTTGTATTCTTCTTCCACCTGGTCTTTAATTTGCTCAAAGCTAACCGGTTGCGCATCTATCTTTCCTTCCACGCGAAACAGGCCGTACACATTTTCTATTTTAAGCGGGCCGATGATTTTTCCGACAGGCGTATTCCAGAATTTGTCTTTTAACTTTCCAAATCGATCCAGTTCGGCGTAGCCCGTTTCGCCGCCATTTTGCGCCGTCCAACCTCTTAAAGAATATTTTCGGGCCAGTTGGGCAAAGTCGGCGCCGTCTAAAAGCTGCTTTTTAATTTTCAATGCCGTCTGTAAATCGGCGACCAGAATTTCCCGAACATTAATTTTTCGCGGCTCTTTAAACTTCCAGATATTTTTTCGATAGTATTGTCGCAGAATAGAATCCGGCACTGTAGCGTTTTGCAGAATGTACTTACGTTTGTACTTCAGGTAAAGATTATTTTCTGCATTGGCCAGCGCATGCTTTACCTCCGGCAAACGGGCATAACCTTTTTGCTCGGCAATTTTTAGCAATTTTTGATTGACAATTAAGCCCTTGATGGCCGCTTTGAGTTTTTCGCTGGAATCGATTCTATCTCGATGGTAAGAAGGGATTTTTTTGATCGCTTTTAGTAATTCGGAACCATTCCATTTTTCCGTTTTATAACGAACAACCGTTTTGCTTAAATCGATCGGTTTTGCTTCCTGTGCAAATTCCTGTTTGCCTTTAAGCGCTGTTAAAAGATCTTCTACCGCCTGATCATCGAATTGGAACGCCTTTAAATCAACCACCTTTTGTAAATATTCTTTTTCTGCCGGTTTTCTTTTAGAAATTTTTATGAAGCGAATGATCTGGCCCTTTTTCTTTACGTACTCCGTTTCCGTTAAAATAGGCACGCGTTTCCGATCTTCTATTTTAATGATGCTGTAGCCCTGAGCCGTTTTAACCGGCTTTGAAATTTCGCCGATCTTCATCTGATAGGCGGCGTCTTCAAAGGCCGGATCCATGTCGCCCCAGGTAAAATACCCCAGGTAACCGCCGTTGCTTCTTAACGTTGAATCCGTGAAAACCTCTCTGGCCAGCGAGTCAAACGATGCGCCCTTCATTAACAGTTCGTACAAACGATTGGCCTCTTCTTCCGTTGGGGCGTAAAGGTGGCGCGCGGCAATTTTTTCGTTTAAACGCACAAAGGCTTCTCTGGCCTCCTGATCCGTAACCCGGATTTTAGAGTAAATATCATCCTCTTTTAAATAGGCCAGCAGCATTTCTTTTTTCACCCATTCCTGATCGTTTTGATATTCTTCGCTGTTCAATATGGCCCGATTATCGTCATAATGTTTTAGCAAAATTTCATTAATCATGTTGCGCAGCACGCCCAGGCGCAAAAACAGATTATCCTTCTGGTAGGTTACGTCCAGATATTCCTGATAGCGATTTTCATACTGCTCAAAAGGAATGGCGTACTCTCCCACAATGGCCACCGTATGCTCATCGAGTTTCAATTCCTTTTTACAGGCCGTAAAACCTGTCAAAAAAATTACCGCCGCAATTATGGTTATTTTAAGTTGTGCTTTCATCTCAAATTCTTTTCAAAATGGCGCCTTCTTTAGCCTGCAGTTGGATTTTTAGGCGATTTTTCTGAACTTTGATTTTTTCACCGTTCAATAAATTTTGCCAATCCTGGCCAGCTATTTCATCCAGCTCAATAACTTGCGGTTGTTCATTATTGTTAATGAGAATTAAAATAAGCTCGTCTCCCAACTTTCTCGTAAAAGCTAAGATGTCTTTGTCATTGTCAAAATGGAGCACATTCATTTCGCCTTTACGAAGGGCAATTTCGTTCTTTCTTATGTGAATTAGAGTGCGGTAATAATGAAACAGTTCATAATCAAAATAAACCGAATCGGCTGCTCGCGGTTGCTGATCCACCGTAACCGCTTCCGGCTCATAAATCATGTCGCTCCAGACCATGGGTTTACGGCAATCCGGATCGTCTCCTCCCCACATACCGCTTTCTGTTCCGTAGTAAATCATGGGCGGCCCGGGGTAGGTAAACTGAAAAAGAGCAATAAGCCGCTGTATTTTTCGCTCCTGTGCGTTGGGTTTTCTGATCTGATAATCCGGATTATCATAGGGAGAAACTTTTTTATCGTAAAATAAATCAGGATTGACAATGTTTGAGGCCAGACGATCGGTGTCGTGACTGTCCATTAAATTCATTAATTGAAATTGAAAACGCGGGGCGTAACGGTCGTCTAATTTTTTTAGCTGGCGGACAAATTCCGAAGCGCTAATCTTTTTCTTTTGGTCAATAAAATATCTGGTTACTGCGGCGGCCCATTCATAGTTCATTACGCCGTCAAATTCATCGCCCTGCAACCACGGGCCCGGATTCATCAACTTATTATTTTTCCAATCTTCCCAGAACACCTCTCCCGTAATGTACGCTTCCGGATTAATAGACTTAACTTTCATCCGAAATAATTTCCAGAAATCGTGATGCACCATTTCGGCCACATCCAGCCGCCAGCCGTCAATGCCATCAGAAGGATCGCCGTCGTTATTGGGATCCATCCAGCGCTGAACCACGGCAAAAATATGTTCCCGGATCGGTTTAATCAGTCCGTGTTCATCTTCTTTTAATTCCGGCAACTCCGGAACGTCAAACCAGCCTTTGTAGCGGAATTCGTTCTCCGGCGTTTTGGGATCATCCCATTGCAAAATGGTAAACCAGTCTTTAAACTTTGAGTTTGGCCCGTTTTTTTGAACGTCCACAAAGGCCCAGTGCGTCATGCCCACATGATTAAAAACGCCGTCGATGATGATTTTAATATTTCGGCGATGGGCTTCTTGTATGAGTTTTAGAAATAAGCTGTCGGCAGAGGTCCATTTCCATGTTTGCGGATTTAGCGGGTCTTCGGTCTGTACTATTTTGCGATCGAATTGTGGATTGGGGCCAAAGTTGTCGTCTATGTGAATGTGCGTGGCGGCGTCATATTTATGCAACGAAGGCGACTCGAAAACAGGATTCAGGTAGATGGCATTAATGCCCAGATCCTTTAAATAGTCGAGCTTTTCGATGATTCCCTGAATATCGCCGCCGTATCGCCTGCGCTGTAAGTTGTAGGCCAGCCCCTTGCCATTTTTTTCTTCCCAGGGTTGCAACCTGTACCAGTCGGCCGTCCAGGGGCTTACATGCCATTCCGAAGTGGTGTCATGAGGAAAGCTGCCAGCGAGTGATTTTTTATCGGGATCGTTAGAGGGATCCCCGTTTCTAAACCGTTCGGGAAAAATCTGGTAAAATACAGCGTCGGCGATCCAGGATGGTTGTGGATCTTCAATTGACGAATAATTAACATTGCATCCATTAAAGAAAATTAAAAAAAGAAAAGACAACAAAATTGCATTAAAATAACGACTTACTTTCATCCATCCATTCCAAATCGCCAACCTTCAACTTAGTAACACAGAATATAGTTACTAATTTTTTCAAATGAAAATTTTTTTTAACAAATTTTGCAAAAAATGTTAATTATTTATTAAAAAGAAAAATCCGGGCCGCCTTTACGGCTACCCGGATTTTGAGTGGGAGGGAGAAATTGAGATGGTTATTTTTTAATACCGGCAACCTTTTCCAGCATGTCAGTTGTTAGCGATTTGGGACGTTCAATAGCCTGACCCACTGCACGATCCCAGACGATATTGCTCAACACGCCAATTGCCCGGCCCACGCCAAACATCACCGTGTAAAAATCGTATTCGCGAACGCCGTAATGCCATTGGATAACGCCAGAATGCGCATCCACATTGGGCCACGGGTTTTTAGCTTTTCCATGTTCCATCAGAATGGGCGGCACCACTTCGTAAAGCATGCTTACCAGCTGAAAGATTTCATCATCCGGCAGATGTTTTAGGGCAAATTCACGTTGCGCTGTGTAGCGCGGATCTGTTTTACGCAAAACTGCGTGTCCGTAACCCGGAATAACCTGTCCGGAATTCAACGTATCCCAGACGAATTTTTTCAATTCTTCTTTGCTCGGCAATTTGCCGCCCATTTTGTCCATTACGTGTTGAATCCAGCGCAATACTTCCTGGTTTGCCAGGCCATGCAACGGTCCGGCCAGGCCGTTCATTCCTGCGGACAGGGCATAATAAGGATCGGACAGCGCCGAAGCCACCAGATGGGTGGTGTGCGCCGAGACATTGCCGCTTTCGTGATCGCTGTGCAAAATAAAGTACAGACGGGCAACTTCATCGTAGGGGTGGTCGATGCCCATCATGTGGGCAAAGTTAGCGCCGAAATCCAGCTCCGGATTGGAGGCGATGGGCGTATCTGCTTTGTACTTCATTCGATAAATGTAGGCGGCGATTTCCGGCAATTTGGCCAGCAAGTTGAGGGCATCTTCGTAATAGGGATCCCAGTAATCCATTTTAGAAAGGCCTTCGTTGTAGCGTTTTACAAATACCGACTCGCGCTGCATGGCCAAAATGGCGGCGGAAAACATGGTCATGGGATGCGTGTCGCGCGGCATTTCCCTTAAAAGATCGTAAACATAATGGGGAACGCGATTTCTGGCTTTAAACTCATCCACCACATCCTGAATGTCTTCCTGGGTTGGAATTTCGCCAGTTAACAGAAGGAAAAAATGGCCTTCAACATAAGGCATTTCGGCGCCTTTGGGTTTGGGCAATTTTTCCAGTACTTCAGGAATCGTGTAACCACGAAAACGAATTCCTTCATTCGGATCGAGATAAGAGATATCTGTGGTCAAACACTTTAAGCCGCGCATCCCTCCATAAAACTGACGAATGTGTACCTGATCGACAACAACATCCCCGTATTCCTTCATGAGTTTGGTAACTCTTTCACGATATGAAGGAATTTTTTCCGCTAACTTTTGTTTTAGCTTTGACATACCTATCCCCTTTCTTTAAAAGGTTAAAAAATAAACGGCTTATGAATCTGATTTTTTATTTGAGGGTTTTTTTGAACCGGATTTATTTTCTTTATTTTTATAATCGGTTATGTAAAATCCTGAGCCCTTAAAAACCAGACCGGCTCCGGCGCTTATTTTTCTTTCAACACGGCCGTTGCATTTGGGACAAATGCTGATCGGTTCAGCAGAAATACTCTGGAATTCTTCAAATTCATATCCGCATTTGGTACAAATATATTCATAGGTCGGCATCGTCTTTCACCTCCTTCCGAATCCTAATTTTCAGCCAATAAGCTGCAGATACAGGCCACATTAATAATATCATCAACGCTGCAGCCGCGCGACAAATCATTAAAGGGTTTGGCCAGTCCCTGAATTACCGGGCCAACGGCTTCTGCGCCGCCAAGACGTTCGGCTATTTTGTAGCCAATATTGCCCGCATCCAGGTCCGGGAAAATAAACACGTTAGCCTTACCCGCCACCGGGCTGCCCGGGGCTTTGCGTTGGGCAATTTCCGGAAGCAGAGCGGCGTCAAACTGCAACTCGCCGTCAACCTTTAAATCGGGCGCCCATTCTTTAACCTTTGCGGTTGCCGCCACCACTTTTTCCACATCTTCGTGAGCGGCGCTGCCTTTGGTAGAAAAAGAGAGCATGGCCACGCGCGGTTCATCGCCCACCAATCCTTTGTAGGTAGTAGCGCTGCTAATCGCAATACTGGCCAATTGCTCCACGTCAGGATTTGGGATCACCGCGCAATCGCCAAAACCAAGTTCCCTGCCGTCTTTTAAAACCATGATAAAGGAACTGGAAACGGCTTTGATGCCCTGTTTCATTCCGATTACCTGGATGGCGGCGCGCAACACATCGCCTGTGGTGGCAACCGAGCCGGCCACGCCGCCGCTAACTTCTCCCTTGCGCACCAGCAGCGCTCCATAATACAAAACATTTTTAACCGTTTCTCTGGCCTGTTCCCGCGTAATGCCTTTGTGTTTACGCAGCTCATAAAATGTTTCGGCAAATTCGTCCAGCTTTCCCGATTGCTGCGGGTTTTCAATTTCCAGATCATTCAGCTCAACGTTATTTTCTGCAGCTATCTTCTTTAACTCTTCCGGGTTCCCTAAAAGAACCGGCGTAACCAGTTTTTTATCTTTTAAATATCTTGCGGCCTTTAATACGCGTGGGTCAAAGGCTTCGGGCAATACTATTTTTTTTAAGTTTTGGCTGGCATTGGTTCTGATCTTTTCAATAAAGTCCATTTTTGCTTCCTTTCTGCGACAGTTTCTCTATTAGTTTCCGTTCGACAAATTTTGTTACAAATTTTTCAATATTCCCGCCAAAATTGGCTACATTTTTAATAATGGTTGAATTCAAATAAGTAAACTTTTCATGAGGCATCAAAAACACAGTTGAAATATCTTCTGATAGTTGGCGATTCATTAAAGCCATCTGAAATTCGTACTCAAAATCCGTAATGGCTCTCAACCCTCTGATGATTACCCTGGCGTTAGCTTTTCTGGCAAAATCTACAATCAATCCGTCAAACTTTTCAACGCGCACATTGGGAAAATCCTTGATCGCCTCCTCAATCATTTCCATTCGTTCATGCACATCAAACAAAGGTTCCTTGGCCGGATTAATAGCC
The DNA here is from genome assembly GCF_001886815.1 of Caldithrix abyssi DSM 13497. Lineage (GTDB taxonomy): Bacteria > Calditrichota > Calditrichia > Calditrichales > Calditrichaceae > Caldithrix > Caldithrix abyssi. The sequence goes on along the minus strand of NZ_CP018099.1, from coordinate 21,040 downwards.
AGAGTTACAATGATTTCATCAAAAAGCCTGGCGCTTCTTTCGATAATATCGATATGTCCCAGCGTAATGGGATCAAACGTTCCCGGATAAATTGCTATTTTTTTATTGCTCATCTTCTTCTTTTTTCACGATAAAACTAATTAAACTACGTCCCATTTTTTTCTGAATTAACACTTCGTATTCCGCGCCTTCTTTTTGCACGGGGTTTATGTTTTCGTGCTCAACAACCAGCACTGTTTTGGATGTCATCATCTCTGACGAAGTTAGTAAATCAATTAACGTTTGCAGTTCCGGATATTTGAACGGCGGATCCAGAAGCAGAAGATCCGCCCGAAAGCTGGCTTTTCGGGCAAAGCTGATGGCGTCGCTTTTTACAATCGTGTATTTATCTTCCGGGACGCCAATGGAGCTTAAATTTTCTTTCAACACTAAAAGCGAACGGTCAGAAGCATCGACAAAGATTACTCTTTGCGCCCCCCGGCTCAGGGCCTCTATGCCCAGGTTACCACTGCCAGAAAATAGATCTACAACAACCTTGTTTTCAGGAAATTTTTGCAAGACGTTAAAAATTAATTCTTTTACACGCCCCGTTGTGGGGCGGATGGAAAGATCCGCACTTCCTTTTAGTTTTCTTCCTTTATAGATACCCGCTATTATTCGCATTCATTCCCGATTCCTACAAAAACAAGTCCAATATAATTTCTAACTGATATTTGCTTTTATTAAAAGATTTTTGATCAAGAGAAGAAACCACCAGCTTGTAAACCTTAAGATTTCGGTTGCTCTGGCCTAAAGCGCTCAAAAACTTAAAACAATTGTCATAGGCGCCCTTCATTCTAAAATGAACGCGCTGTTCGCTCAAGTTGAATTGAGCCGGCTTTGTATCTAATGGTTTGACCAACGAAAGCGTTAATGAAAATTGTTGAGCCAACATTGATAGCCATTGTTTTGCTTCTTCTAAACTTCCCACTTTTGCGTTAAGGTCTGCCGTGCCGCCTTTTTTCATTAATTTTAAGGAGATAACGCTGGTTATGCCATCACCAGGCCTTTCATCAGAGGCGACTACTTTTACTGCCGTGCCGCCAAATGCCGCTTTAATATCCATTAAAGCTCGCGCCAGTTGATCGCGAGTTTGCCCGAACAATTCGACTGAAAGGTCTCCGCCGTAAAACAACAAACTGGAAATCTGCACCTTGTTTTTTCCGGCAATATCACTAATGGCGCTTATAACGCCCAGGTTCTGGTTGTTTTCAGCCGCAATCATGCCCAGATATTGGGTTTGCTTTTCCAGGAGCGGGTCCATCGAAGGGCTTTGCTCCTGCGGACTTTGCGGCTGCTGTTCCTGCGCCACGGGCTTTTCTTCCGTGCCTTTGTCGCTAAAAAACATATATCCTGCAAACAGCGCCACAATTAGCGTAACGGCGATTACACTCCAGACAATAACCGGCCTTTTGCTCAGTGTGGGCAATTTTTCATCTTCAACTTTATCTTCCGGAATGTAAATCTTTTGAGGTGGCTGTGGCTGCTGCGCCTCTTGTTCTTCTATTTGTTTTTCCTGTTGCTCAACCTCTTCCTTTTGCTCCTTTTCAACGCCAGTTTGGGCGCTAAACATATCTTCTTCGTAAGAGGCAAAGCTTTCTTCTTCAAAAGGATGCGGCTCCAGCGGTGGTTCCATGCCAACATCCGGCATTAATTCTTCTTCCTCTTTTTCCCGGACGGGTTCGGAAGGCGCTCCTTCATCTACTACCGAAAGAGCCTCATCTTTTTGTCCTGTTTCGAACAAATCTGTTTCCAAGGGCTCTTCGGGCTGTTCTTCTATTTCTGCTTTCTTTATCTCTTCTTTCGGTTCTTCCTGCCGGGGTTGCGTCGGCTTTTGTTTCCCCTTTTTTAATTGCTCAAAAAAATCATCTTCATTCAATAAATCGTGATCCACTGCTTCCCTCCCCAAATTTCTATAACATCACGGCATAAGATTCAATTGTTACTGGTAACTTTTCACCCAATAACTTATCCATCCGTATTTCATGTACCTGGAAATCTAAATCTTTCATTTTCCTGCTCAAACTTTCCGTTATCAAACGCGAGACATAAACATCCAGCGGATATTCATATCCAGGCAACATGTTCACAAGATTGGTAAACTTTTCGACCTGTTCTTCCAAAAGACGGATTACCTTTTGTTCAAAATTTTTCTCTTTCTCTTTTTCGGCAAAAGTAAAAAGATCGTAACTATAAAATGCGCCATCCATATAGTGAAACAGGGTAACGCTGAACACATCTATTTGAAACACAAGTTGATTTTTAGCCGGATTCAAAAAATTGAATTTCTTTAATAATTTTAGAATCGTATCGCAGTCCAACAGTAAACGTCGAATTTTTAACCCGCTTTTTTCAATCAATTCTTTTATTTTTTGGATGATGCTTTTAGGGGTTAAGGCAAACACCGATTCTTCGTACGAACCAAAGCGGAACTCATGATCCAGCTTCACCACTTTAGTGTCTTCAAGCGGTCTCGTGCCAATGTTTTCCATCTCCCACACCAGGTGTTTTTGCAACACACGGCTATCGGCGTCATAGGGCAGAGGCGCGCGTTTAATTTGCGCTAAATACATGGGAAGCGAAACATTACAAAGCATACCCTGTAAGTTGTTATTCTGTACATATTGGGTAAGCTTTTCTACCAGTAAGTTAAAGTTTTCTTCGTTTAAAAGAGCGTTAAATTCAAAAGGGAATGGATAAAGAATTTCATGGGTCGAAATTAATTTGGGATGCTCTTCACTTTCATGGACCCTTGTTAATGAGAGAGAACGGTTGGTAAAGGAAATTCCAAGATATTCTTCCATTTGTCTGCAACCTTTAATTGAAATAAAAGGGGGGATTGTTTCCCCCCTTCATATTATTTTTTCTTTTCTTCTTCCCAGCTTTTCACATCCTTGTAAATGTATCCAAAATTCTTTATTTCTTTATCAAACACGCCGTAAACCTTGATCTTTTTACCTTCTTCTGCAAACACAAAAAGGTGCTCCAGTTCTTTTTCCAGCGAATTGAGCTTGTCAATCAATTGTTCGTCTTTTACTGTTTTAAAAGCGGTCAGTAATGAATCTAAAGCCATGCGCTCATTTTCCAGAGTTGGAACCGTTGCTCTGCGCCTACGTGTTTTAATCTTGCTGAGATATTCATTGAACTCGTCTAATTTTGCCAGCAGCTTTACGTTAACCGAATCCAGGTTTCCGAATACGTTTTCACTGTAGGCCTGGTTAAAAACCCGAACGCCGTTCAATGTTTTTTCAATATTTTCTTTTAATAGGCTGTAGCTCTGGCAACGAGGCACTATTTGGACAAATTGCGATAAATCATTGGCCGCAGTAATCACCGTTAAGTTGTCAAAACGTTCTTTCAGATCTTCCAGCTCTTTGTAGGCAATAAACATATCAGCATTTTTGCGGTATTTACTTCTAATTTCATTTGCTTTTTTCAACGTAGAATCTACCATTTTGATGTACTCTTCGATGATCGGCATAAAGGGCAGTGCTTCAATTTCTTTAGCCACCGGCGTCGCTTTTTCTTTTAATTCATCCAGTAAAACCGGACTTTCAATCTTTACAAACTGAGAATCCGAATCGAACAATATTTTATACATCTGTCCGTTTACAGGACTATAAAAGTTTTTTTCGGTGAGGTGTACAATAAGAGAATCCGCTTCAGAAAGTTTACTCAAGGCGAACTGGGAGGTAACGTTGTAATCTTTTAAAAATTTCTGATACATGTCTTTAAGTGCTTGATTACGCTGCTGAATGTTCTGAAGTTCTGCCGCAATATCCAGGCCGCTTATTTGTTCAAACGAGCCATCAACGCGTTTTCTGAAATCTTCTACCCGGTCGGCAACGCTTGAAACTCTGTTAATCGGCGAACGCTTCACTTTTTTATCAAAGATTGCGATCCGTTCGGACAACGGCGCCCAGGCCTCCTGAGCTTTAATAGGATCGACATTTTGCAAATATTTCTCCAGCGAATCGATCGCCGAAATAATTTTCATGGTATTAACCTGCAAAGTATAGTCGGTTAGTGTTTGCTTGATCTGGTTCAGCGAATCCAGATAAGAAAATACCTTTACCAGGTCTGGCATGGCCGGAGAATTTAAATAGTTGCCCAACTGAATTTTTAACTCGTTTGCCTCATTATTAATCTCTTCAACCGTTCGGAAATGATAACGATTACTTTCCAGATCATCAATAATCTGGCTGATATTAACTCTAATGCGCATTAAATTCCGCACGTACGGTGAATTTAAATAGCCGTTAAAGTTCCTGATTAGTTCCCGCGTGTAATTTACCACTTTTTGTTTACGCATTAAATTGGAATCGGCACGGATGGTATTAAGCAATTCGGCCGGATCTGACGTGTATTTTCCTGTCAGCGTTTTGTAGTATTTAAGGGCTTCGTAAATAGCGGTCATGTTGCTGTGCGCTGTTTTGGCTTCCTGCTCTTGCTCTTTCCATATTTTACCAGGGATTAAAATAACAGCAACAAGGGCCGCTACCAGAAGAACGATTATGAGTTCTAATACTATAGATCCTTTTGCTTCGTGTTTAGACATTCTTCCTCCAACTATCTGTTTTTACATAAAATTTGCTATTGTAAATATTAATAAATTCACGTTTTCCAAATTACGTAATTAATAAAATAATGTCAATCATTTTTTGGTTGTTATAATTTTTAAAAAAACAACATGTTCTACTTTTTTTTGTTTACTTTTGCCTGGGTTTGTTTTTTTAATTATTATTGTTAACATTAAAATTATACATAAAACCGTGGGGAAGTATGGATTATGAGATACCAACAACTCTTTTTGCTATTGATCCTCTCTTTAACTTTTTGCACAACTCAAAATCAGCAAACTAACTTTGATGTTCAACTAAAAACACTCGAAATTTCCCGCTCCTCAGATGTGGAACACTGGCAGAAACTGATTACTAACGCCAACAGTGAGGAGGCCCGCATAAAAATTGCCTTGGCCATCGCCCGCACTAAAGAAGATTCATTGTTTCCCATCGCCAAAGAACTTTTTATTGGGGCTTCGAGCGATTCTTTGAAAATTGCCGCCGCTTTTGCCCTTTCGCAATTAAATCACACACATTCCGAACAGCTTTTGATTTCTTCTTTACAGGACGACAAAATATCTCCGCGCGTTAAAAATTATCTGATTCGATTTCTGGCCAACTGCGGTCAACAACATGCCTGGAACGTTCTTCAGGAATTTATAAACGATGATCTTTTGAAGGACGCGGCGCTGACAACTCTCGGTGTCTTAAACCGCAAAGTTCACTTCCGCCAGACATTGAATATCATCGATTCAGCTAAATCTTCGCTGTCAACTGCGGAAGCCTATTATCTTTACAACTCAAACCTGCCCGACGGCGCCTTTCCCTCTTTAATTCGTTTAATAAAAAACAGCGATCCTGAGGCGCAAATTTTTCTTTTAAAAAAGCTGCGCAAATTATTGGCTAAAAAGCAAAGCCATCTATTGGATTCTCTTTCTTCGAATATTCTGTATTCTTTTTTACAGCGCAATCTTAACTCAACCAACTCTAATTGGCGTCTTTTACTTTCCGCCATTTACATGACGCCCATGGTTAAAGACTCTGTATTGCAGGAACAGGTTAAACAACTCACGGAGTACCCCATCGGCCACGTTCGCATTGCCGCCTACCAGGCCCTTGTTGAAATGGCCGGTAAAAAAATCAGCCCATTTTTAGTTAATCAGTTCGGCAAACTTCCAGCGACCTACGAAAAAGCGGCTATTGCCGGATTTCTGGCGCAAGTTGACCCCAACACGGCTTATCTGTTAATTAACAATGCTCTGGATAAAGGAAATCCCTATTTTAAACGAACGCTATTATACGCTCTGGCAAAAACAAAATTAAAACTAAGTAACCGCTTATTGCGAGAATTTTTAAAATTAAACGATCCCTTTTTAAGTAACGGCGCTTTTTCTGCTCTTGCCGAACTAAACAGCGTTCAAACAAAGGATGCAAATCTATTGTTAAACTCAAAATATGTTTCCAATGTTGGCACCGCTCTCGACTGGTATTTACAAAAAAAGAAAAAATTACCCGATCTTGAACTGCTGAATTTATTTAAAAAATTCAGGGGAATGGATGCGCTGGAAATTCAAATGAGCATTTGTCAGATGTTCAAAAATTTTGAATATTCCAGCGTCGTTAATGCCGATAGCCTGGCAAAGTACGCCGTGCATCCCGTACTGTTCAAAAAATTTCCTGAAATATTTGAAACGAAACAGGAATATGATTGGGTGAGCTATTTACCTTCTTTTCTATTGCCCGATAGTTTATATTTTCCCTCCTCCGCCCCTGTTGTTGAAGTGGAGACCACAAAGGGCCGCTTTTCCATTCGGCTTGAGGCAGACCTTGCCCCGCTTACTGTTAAAAACTTTTTACACCTGGCACAAAAAGGCTTTTATAATGGGTTGTATTTCCATCGGGTGGTTCCAGACTTTGTAATTCAGGGCGGCGATCCAACGGGCACGGGATGGGGAACTTCCGGATATTTGATTCCTTCTGAGCATTCTCCCCGTTCATTTGAAAGAGGTGCTGTGGGCATAGCCACGGCCGGTTTTGACACGGGAAGCAGTCAGTTTTTCATTTGTCATTCTGAACAACCTCATTTAAACGGGAACTACACCCGGTTCGGCAAAGTTATTAAGAACATGAATGTGGTTGATCAAATTGAAGTAGGCGATCAAATACTGTCGATTAAAATAGTTGAATAAATTATGCCAAAAATAGATTTTTCTAACGAACGAGTTAAAGCCAATTTTAAAGCCTTTTTATTTCTTTTGGGTATTGCTCTGGTGATTTCCGGCATCTGGTACTCACAAAGGCTGGTTTCGGTTCTTGAAAAAAAGACCGCTGAAGCCGTGCAGTTTCGAATTAAACTACTGGAAGAAAGCCTGAATAATCCAAACTCAAACACAGACATTGATTTTTTATTTAATGAAGTTATCCAGAATGCAGATTATCCGCTCATTTACACGGATACGGAAAATAATCCGCGAAGCTGGCGCAACATCGATCCTGAAATTGACAATAAAAGCATGGACGAATTTACGCACAAAGATAGCCTTAAGCTCTTTAATGCCTTAAAAAAAATAAAAGAAGAAAATGCGCCCATTCCCATAAAATATCAAAATAAAATTGTTCTTGGCTATTACTACTATGGGTATCCTGATGTTTTATATAAATTACGTCGCTTTCCTTACCTGGCCATTATTTCTGCTCTGGCCTTTGGACTGGTTGGATACATTGGTTTTTCTTACATTAAAAAAAGCGAACAACAATTTATATGGGTGGGCATGGCAAAAGAAACGGCGCACCAGCTGGGCACGCCCCTTACTTCCATTTCCGGATGGCTGGAACTATTGCGTTTGAACAATGGAGTAAAAGAGACGGCCATTGAGGAAATCCAAAAAGATTTACAACGCCTCAATAAGGTCGCCAATCGTTTTTCCAAGATCGGCTCCAGGCCAACCGTTAAAAAGGCCGACATTATTCCCATTATAAACAATGTGGTGGATTATTTTAACCGCAGACTTCCAAATATCCAAAAAACCGTTATTATTGAAACCAACTTCAAGGATCAAAAATTAATCGCCAACGTTAATGAAGATTTATTTAGCTGGGTTCTTGAAAACCTGATCAAAAATGCCATAGACGCCATGCGTTCCGGGGTTGAAGGAAAGATTGTTATTCAGGCAATGAAAGACGTTGATAAAAACGAGCTTTATATCGATATTATTGACAATGGCAAGGGAATACCTTCTAATGAAAAGAGAAAAATTTTCAAACCTGGCTTCAGCACCAAAAAAAGAGGTTGGGGGTTAGGCCTGAGCCTTGCCAAACGGATTATAGAAAATTACCATGGGGGACGTTTAATTTTGAAAGAAACTAAAAATAATAAAGGGTCAACCTTCAGAATCAGCCTAAAACTCCAAGCATAATTTTGACTTATTTTATTGTTTTGGTTAATTTTCAAGATTTGAAAAATGAGGGGCACAATTTGACAAGAGATAGACAGAAAGAATTTGCAGAACTGATCGAACCGCATCTTTCTTCCTTATATAATACCGCTTTGCGCATGACGCACAACCAGCATGACGCCGAAGATCTGGTGCAGGACACGCTTTTTAAGGCCTATCGGGCTCTTGATCAATTTCAAAAGGATACGAACTTTCGCGCCTGGGTTTTTCGCATCCTGGTTAACACCTTTATTACAGCCTATCGTAAAACGATCAGGCAGCCGCAAAAAGTTAGTTACGACGAGATGGAAGAATTCTTCCTTTATAAGCGTTTAGATGAAACAGTATCGATGCAGGAAGTTCCCAAAGAGGAATTTTTGGAGAATCTTTTTGACGACGATGTAAAAGAAGCGCTGGATAATTTACCATATCAATTCCGGCTGGTGGTTCTTTTATGTGATGTTGAAGGGTTTTCTTACCAGGAAATTTCAGAAATTATTGATGCGCCTCTGGGAACGGTTATGTCGAGATTATATCGTGGTCGAAAATTATTACAACGTTATCTTTGGAATTATGCTAAAGAGAGAGGGTATATTACGGATGAATTTAAGCCCAAAAAGTAAAAAACATTTTGAATGCGAAGATATTGAAAAATATATTCAACAATATCTGGACAACATGCTGGACGAAGAGAAAAAACGTCTCTTCGAAGAGCACATTGAATATTGTCTGCCCTGTGACAAAAAGGTTGAATTCGAGAAAAAATTTAAAGAAGTCGTTCGCTTAAAAGTTAAACAGGAACTTCCCAAAGAAGTGGTTCAGCAAAAAATTAAATTTATTCTGAAAAGTCTCAAATAAGTTTTTATTTAGAAACTTCAATGTTCTGATTTAATTGATAGTTCATAAACCGAATCTCATCAAAATAGATTTTATCCTTTTCTTCGGCTTTTTGCACCTCCAGAAAGAAATTTACTGGTAAATAAATTTGATTATATTGCTCATAATCGATGGTCAGCTTAAAACCGCTGCGCACCTGGCCGTTGATCATGGTTTGAACGGTCCAGCCCTGGCAAAGCCATTTTGTGTCTTTCAATTTAAATTCCGGGTAAATCACCATGTGCTTTGCCTGGGCAGGATATTCGATGTCGATTAGAATGCACAGGGCATTTAAACCCAACAAGTATTTAACGACGGTTCCCTGCTGATCCACATTTCTAAAAGTCATTTGAACCGCTTCTTCATTATGCTTTAGTGTGTAATTACTAAGTAAAGCGTCTGATATTAACCCTGTTAAATAGAATCTCTGCAAGTCTAAAAATATGCCTTTTACCTGAATTTTTAATCCGTCTAATAATTCACGATATTCTTTTTTCTGTTCATTGTTCATATTAAACGGCGTCTTTATCTCCGATAGATATACATCGGCCGGCGCCTGCCAGATCAATTGCAGCACAGGGACATTCGTCTTGTCCCAATTTGCTTTGGTAAAGGCATCCATCTTGGCGCTGGTTATTTGAACCACAAAATTTTTGACCGATTGATTATTCAACAAATAGTAAGAACTCTTCAAATTATGTAAAAAAGATACTTCATCAAAAAGCTGAGCATAAGATTTTCCGACAAAAATTAAAGCGAAAACAATCATTAAAATTTTCTGCATGCGCGTCCCTTACATTTTATTTGTTGTTCCATTACCTTTTTAGTAAATTAAAAATTTGAACAAACAATAACGAACAAAAGATGAATATAGAAACGATTCGATTTAAAAACAACAGATTGTTAATCTTAGACCAGACCCTCTTGCCGCATAAGCAAGAGTATCGCACGCTAAAGGATTTATCTCAGGTAATCGAAGCGATTAAATCCCTGCGTGTTCGCGGCGCTCCGGCCATTGGCATTGTAGCCGCCTATGGCCTTGCCATTCATGCGTTAAACCTGAAGGCATTAAAAAAACTCGATTTTGTAGCGCTGAAAAATGCCGCGCAGCAGCTGAAACAGGCGCGACCCACAGCAGTTAATTTAAAATGGGCTATCGATCGTCAAATGGCCGTGATTGAAAATTTACAAAATGACCAAGACGAGATGGTTTCCGCTTTAATCCATGAAGCCAAAACCATCCACGACGAAGACCGCGAAACATGCGATAAAATTGGAAGTTATGGCGATGCCCTGATTGCTGATGGGTTTAATATTTTAACGCACTGCAATACCGGTTTTTTAGCCACTGGCGGTATTGGGACGGCGCTGGGCATTGTGTACAAAGCGGCAGAAAATCATAAAAAAGTTCATGTATTTGTAGATGAAACCAGGCCTGTGGGACAGGGCGCACGCTTAACGTTCTGGGAGTTGAACCAGGCTGGCATTCCTGCCACTTTAATCACCGATAATATGGCAGGCTCTTTAATGAAAGAAGGAAAAGTCGATATTGTAATTACCGGAGCAGACCGCATTGCCGCCAATGGCGATACGGCTAACAAAATTGGCACCTATTCGCTGGCTGTTCTGGCCAAAGCCCATAACATTCCTTTTTATATTGCCGCGCCTTATTCCACCTTTGACTTGAACATCGATTCTGGACAACAAATTCCTATTGAACAAAGACCAAAAGAGGAAGTTTTACAATTCTGGAATATACCGTCAAATGATTCCTATCAGGTTTACAATCCAGCATTTGACGTTACTCCTGGCGATTTAATAAACGGTATAATCACAGAATTCGGAATAATAAAAAAACCATTCGAAAAAAATATAATTAACGTTCCAAAACAATTTAATAAAGGAGATGCAACATGAAGAAACTCTTCTTATTAGCCATACCAATTCTGGTGTTAACTTTGCTCACTTCCTGCCGGCCGCCTGAACTCGAGGGCGCTTTTGTGGATTACAACGCCGGACGTTATGACAATGCTTTAAAGTTGGCCAAAGAAGCAACGGAAAAATATCCGACAAATGCCGAAGCCTGGTATTTATTGGGTGAAATCTATGGCAAAAAAGAAATGTATTCTGAAATGAAACATGCGTTTGATAAGGCATTGGCAAACAACCCCACCCCGGATATCCAGAACAAAATCAAAAATGCAACCATGTACTATTTTCAAAATCTGTTTAATCGAGGGGTTAGCAACTACAATACTTACGCCAAAATGCAAGACACCGCTTCAGAAGAAGCCAAAGAGCAGCTCAGAAAATCAACCGAATATTTTAAAAAGGCAAATATTGTTAAGCCCGATTACAAAGCCGTTGATTTAATTGCCTTTGCCTATTCTATCCTTGGTGAAAAAGACAGCGCTTTTGTTTACTACACCAAATTAACCCAGGAATGGCCCGATTCTGCCGACGCCTATGTAAAACTCGGTCGATTTTATGTGGTCAATCAAAAATTTGAAGAAGCCATTCCTTTACTGGAGAAGGCTCTGGAGTTAGATCCAGAAAATGCAGACGCCATTCAGATTATTGCCGAAGCCTATGACTTTGCCGGTAAAACAGATAAGGCCATCGAAACGTATAAAAAAGCCATGGAAATTAATCCCGAAGAAAAGGCTTTTCCTTTTAATTTAGGGCGGCTCTATTTTCAAAAGGTTGCTTCGGGCAGCATCGACGACAGCACCAAACAACAATACTTACACGAATGCGCTAAAGCTTTCGGGCGTGTTATTGAACTTGATCCATCCATGAAAGAAGCGTACGATTACAAATCCAACTGCGAACTTATGGCCAAAGATTATGAAGACGCCCTGGTTACTTTAAAACAGGCAACCGAACGTTTTCCGGATGAAGGTAAATTCTGGTACAACCTTGGCGTAGTCTATTACAACTTGAAGGACACCGAAAAAGCGCAAGAAGCGATTGACAAAGCCAAAGCTTTAGGCGTTGAATAAGAAATCTTAGATAAGTAAAAAAGATTAAATTTTAAAGGGAGATTAATAAAGATTAATCTCCCTTTTCATTTTGAGTTAAAAAATAGGATAAGGCTTCCAGTTCAATAGACATATTTTCATTTTTAACCATCACATCATCTGGCGCTTTAATGGTAATGGGCGCAAAATTTAAAAAGGCCTTAACCCCACACTTTACAAGGCTATCCACCACCGATTGCGCAACTTTAGCCGGCACGGCAATAATGGCAATTTCTATTTTTTCCTCTTTCACCACATTGCAAACGCTATCCATGTGATGAATTTTCAAGCCGCCTATTTCCTGACCAACTTTTTTTGGATCGTTATCAAATAGCGCTTTAATATGGAATCCCTGTTTTTTGAATTCTGCATAGTCGATCAAAGCGCGTCCAATATTTCCGACGCCTACCAGCGCCACGTTCCACTTTTTGGACAGGCCCAAGATATTGGCGATTTGATCGCGCAAATCTCTGGTATTGTATCCCAATCCGCGTTTTCCGAACGAACCGAAAAAAGACAGGTCCTTTCTTACCTGGGCGGACGTAATGTTGTTGATCTCGGCGATTTGTTCTGATGAAACGGTTTCAATCCCCTGATCAATCAAATGAGAAAGCGTTCGATAGTAGGTGGAAAGCCGACTGATCGTCGAATCCGATATTTTTTTCATCCTATCCTCCAAAAAACAATACATGACCTGATTAAAATTACGAAATTTTTCTCAAGAATCAAATATCCGATTGCGTTTCCTCGTCTTCCACCGATACTTTGGCCACGTCGCTTACGCGATCGCCTTCCGTTAAGCGAATCAATCGAACGCCTTGCGTACTACGGCCATAGCGGCTGATGTTGATGGTGTTCTGGCGATTAATAATACCTTTTACCGTAATAATCACAATATCCTGGTTATCATAAACGCCCAGGGCGCCAACCAGTTGTCCGGTTTTTTCTGTAACTTTCATTCCAATAATTCCGCTTCCGCCACGGGATTGCTGGCGAAACTCTTTAATCGGTGTGCGTTTTCCATAACCCAGTTCCGAAATGGTTAAAAGATCCATTTCACCGTTTGCCACAACCATGGCAATCACGCGGTCGCCCTCGCGCAATCGAATGGCCCTTACCCCGGTTGCCCCGCGACCCATTGGCCTTACCTGACTTTCATGAAAATGGATGGCTTTGCCGTGAGCCGTAACGTACAATACCTTTCGATCGCCATCAGAAAGTTTTGCTTCGATTAACTCGTCGTCTTCCCTGATATTCAGGGCGATGATGCCCGATTTACGCGGCCTGCTAAACGCGCTTAAATTGGTCTTTTTGATTAATCCTTTTCGGGTAGCCATTAAAATAAAATGTTCGTCATCAAATTCTTTTACCGGTAAAACGGCTTTAATCTTTTCGCCGGATTCGATATCGATCAGATTGATTATCGGCCGACCTTTGGAAATGCGACTCCCGGCTGGAATGGCATACACTTTTAGCCAGTAACATTTTCCGCGGTCTGTAAAGATCAAAATATAATCATGAGTATTGGCAATGAACAGATGCTCAACAAAATCTTCATCTTTTGTAACCGCGCCGGTTATGCCCTTTCCGCCTCTGTTTTGTGTGCGATATTCATTCAATGAAATGCGTTTCACAAAACCCATGTGCGAAATGGTAATGACGACATCCTCTTCAAGAATCAGATCTTCTATGGATACATCTTCCACCGACGAAACAATTTCTGTCCGCCGTTCATCGTTGTATTTTTTAACCAGATCGTCCAGCTCTTCTTTAATAATTTCGTACTGCTTTGCCTTTGAAGCCAAAATGGATCGGAGTTCATCAATCAATTTTAAGAGTTCGCGATATTCGTTTTCAATTTTTTCTCGCTCCAGACCGGTCAGGCGTTGCAAGCGCATGTCTAAAATGGCTTTGGCCTGAATTTCCGTTAAACCGAATCGTTGAATCAATTTTTCCCTGGCGATATCCGGATTGGCAGAAGATTTAATGAGTTCGATGATTTCATCGATATTATCAATGGCAATGCGCAATCCTTCCAGAATATGGGCTCGGCGCTCCGCTTCGTCCAGATCATATTGCGTACGGCGAACAATAACTTCTATGCGATGATCGATAAAGTGCTGAATCATTTCTTTAAGGTTTAGCACCTTTGGCCGTCCCTGTACCAGAGCCAGCATATTAATGCCAAATGTTGTTTGTAGCTGGGTGTGCTTGTACAGAAAATTGATGATCACATGCGGATTAAAATCTTTTTTCACTTCGATTACAATGCGCATTCCATCGCGATCAGACTCATCGCGCATGTCCGATATTCCTTCTAACTTACGCTCTTTAATCAGGCTGACAATTTTATTGATCAAATTTAGTTTGTTTACCTGGTAGGGAATTTCTTTAATAATAATGGCTTCGCGGCCGCCGCGCATTTCTTCAATTTCTACTTTTCCGCGAACCAATATTTTTCCATGTCCGGTTTCGTAAGCCTGACGGATGCCTTCAATACCATAGATAATTCCACCAGTGGGGAAGTCCGGTCCTTTTAAATACTGCATGATCTCCGTAATTTCAATCTCTGGATTATCAATAACCGCCTTAATGGCTGCAACCACTTCTCCCAAATTATGCGGTGGAATATTGGTTGCCATACCCACGGCAATGCCGCTTGCCCCGTTAATCAAAAGGTTTGGCAACCTGGCCGGTAAGACCACCGGTTCTTCCAGAGTCTCATCAAAATTACGAACAAAATCGACGGTATTTTTGTTGATGTCGGTTAAGAGCTCTTCTGCAATTCTCTGTAAACGGACTTCCGTGTAACGCATGGCCGCAGGGGAATCGCCATCAATCGAGCCAAAGTTTCCCTGGCCGTCAATTAAAGGGTAGCGCAGCGAAAAATCCTGCACCATACGCACCAGCGTGTCATAAACGGCCATATCGCCATGCGGATGGTATTTACCCAGAACTTCGCCAACGATTCTGGCGCTTTTCTTAAAGGCTTTGTTGTGCTGCAGGCCTAATTCGTGCATGCCAAACAACACTCTGCGATGCACCGGTTTTAAGCCGTCCCTCACATCTGGCAGGGCTCGTGAAACAATCACCGACATGGAATAATCGAGATACGACTCGCGCATCTCATCTTCTATTAAAATAGGGATTATTTTTTCCTTCGAAGCCATTTTTACTCCTTACTAAACATCGAGATTTCTTACAAACTGCGCATTTTCTTCAATAAACTTTTTGCGGGGAGCGACCTCCTCGCCCATGAGGATGGTAAAAATCTGATCCGCTTCCATGGCGTTATCTATGCTTACCTGTAAAATGGTTCTCGTCTCCGGATTCATGGTTGTCTCCCAGAGCTGTTCAGGATTCATTTCACCCAAACCTTTGTAGCGTTGAATTACTACTTTGCTCTCATCCACGCCCAGTTCTTTTATGATGCGCTCTTTTTCTTCATCGTCAAAGGCATAAAACTCCTGTTTTCCGTTTTTAATTTTGTAAAGCGGAGGTTGAGCAATATAAATTTTACCCTGCTGAATTAACTCTCCCATGTAGCGATAGAAGAAGGTAAGTAGCAGGGTACGGATATGAGCTCCGTCCACGTCCGCATCGGTCATAATGATAATTTTATCGTAACGTCGTTTTTCAATATCGAAACTATCGGAACCTATGCCCGTTCCAATTGCCGTGATAATGGTTTTGATTTCATCGTTACTTAAAATTTTGTCCAGCCTGGCTTTTTCCACATTCAAAATTTTACCTTTTAAGGGCAAAATGGCCTGAAAGCGTCGATCGCGCGCCTGCTTGGCCGAACCGCCGGCCGAATCACCCTCCACCAGATACAACTCCGATTCTTTGGGATCATTGGAAGAACAGTCGGCCAGTTTGCCCGGTAAAGAGCTGCTATCAAGAACGGTTTTCCGACGCGTCAGTTCGCGCGCCTGGCGTGCGGCTTCTCTGGCCCTGGCAGCGCTAATGCACTTTTCAATAATTGGTCTGGCAACGGCTGGATTCTGTTCTAAAAATTCAAACAGTTTTTCGTTGACCAGCGTTTCTACCGCCCCGCGAACTTCAGAGTTTCCCAATTTGGTTTTGGTTTGTCCTTCAAACTGGGGCTCCGGCACTTTAACCGAAATTACTGCCGTTAATCCTTCGCGCACATCCTCGCCGGATAAGTTAATTTTATCATTGTTTTTAATAAAGTTATATTTCTGAGCATAGCTGTTGATCGTGCGCGTTAAAGCGGATTTAAATCCCGATAAATGCGTTCCGCCTTCCATGGTATTAACGTTATTACAATAGGTCAAAATATTTTCCGTGTAGGCGGTGTTGTATTGCAAGGCAATTTCCACCGGAATGCCATCGCGCTCGCCTTCAAAATAAATCGGTTCCTCGTGCAAGGGAGTACGACTCGCATCAAGATAGGCGACAAATTCTTTTAAACCGCCTTCATATTGATAGGTCTCCTGAATATCATTACGCTCATCGACTATCGTTATTTTTAGATTTTTATTAAGAAATGCCAGTTCACGTAAGCGATTGGCCAAAACTTCAAACTTGTACGAAATTTTTTTGAAAATTTCCGAATCAGCTAAAAACGTGATTTTGGTTCCGCGTTTATCGGTTTCACCAATTATTTTCAATTCAGTAACCGGCGCGCCACGTTCATAAACTTGCTGATAGATTTTATTATTTCGATAAATTTCCACTTTGCACCATTCAGAAAGGGCGTTTACCACCGATGCGCCCACGCCGTGCAAACCGCCGGAGACCTTGTAGGTATTTTTGTCAAATTTTCCGCCGGCATGAAGGGTAGTCATAATGATTTCCACGGCCGGCTTTTTTTCCACGGGATGAAGATCAACCGGTATGCCCCGGCCGTTATCTTCAACAGAAATCGATTCATCCGGGTGAATGGTTACCATTATTTCTGTGGCATAGCCGGCCATTGCCTCATCAATACTGTTATCTACAATTTCGTACACCAGATGATGCAACCCCTTTGAAGTTACATCGCCAATGTACATCGCCGGTCGTTTGCGTACCGCTTCGAGTCCTTTTAAAACCTGAATATTTTTTGCTGTGTATTCTTTAGCTGACATTGTATCACCTATTCAATTTTAATATCTTTTACATTCAATTGATCAAATTTTCTGTTCAAAATATCGATCATCTCTTTTTTATATTTTTGCAATTCATTGGCCCACGCTTCAGATTTTGCTTCAATAATTAATGTTTCGTTTTCGAATTTAATCGGCCTGCAAATTTCTGAAAGGGGCTTCACCATTACTTTCTTCCAGTTTTGCACCACCCATAATTTAAGGAAATTGTCATACGCCTCCATTTGCTTTAGCGCCGTTTGCAAAGCGGCGCCTATTGATTTTGGTTCATGCTTCATAATGCACCTGACCATTTTGTACGTGCCACAACCCAACATCAGACAACCCAGAGTCAAATTTTTCCGCATTGGTCGTTGTGATGAAGGTTTGAAATTGCAACTGCTGGATATTTTCCACCACTTTTTGAATTCTGGTTAGGTCCAGCTCGCTAAATATGTCGTCTAAAAGCAGAATTGGTTTTTCGTCGATTCTTTTTTCCATCAAAACCGCCTCTGCAAATTTTAAACTGATTAAAAAAGTTTTGTTTTCTCCCTGCGAACCAAAAATTTTTATTAACGCATCATCTTTAAAAAAGATCAGGTCATCTCGATGCGGCCCAATGGTTGTGGTCGTGTAATTGATATCTCTTTCTTTTACTTCATCCAGTTTTTTTAAATACAACGTTTTTATAACCTCTTTTTCTTTTAACGCTGCCACATCAAAAAAGGATTTGTATTTTATTTCAATTTTCTCATTGCGTCCTGAGACGTTTTTATAAAAATGGTAAATTAACGGATTTATTTCCTCAATAATCTCATGACGTTTTAAACACACATAAGAAGCATGTTCCGCCAATTGTAAGTTCCAGGGTATTAGCGCCTCTTCCTTTTGCCCGCCTTCTTTGATCATGCTTAATAATTTATTGCGGTTTTTTAAAATTCTGATCAGCTGTTTTAATGCCTGCAAATAGAGTGGATCTATTTGCGAAATCAAAATATCAATAAACTTTCTGCGAAAAGACGGCGAACCATACGTTAATTCCAGATCTTCTAAAGATAAAAGTATTACAGGAACTTTTCCGATCATTTCAGAAAAAGTTTTCACCTTTTTCTGTTCCAAAAAGAGGTGTTTTCCTTCATTTATGGAAAAGAATAATCTTATATTAAAGGTATTTTTTAAATTTTTCCGGAAAGTTCCTCTTACTTCGTAAAATTCATTCCCTGAATTTACAATTGCCCGATCATCATTTACGCGAAAACTTTTGGTTATTCCCAGCAAATAGATTGCTTCTAATATTGACGTTTTTCCTTGTGCGTTGCCCCCGTAAATGATATTGATATTTTTTGTTATGTTTAATGTTAATTGTTTAATATTTCTAAAATTTTTAACCTGTAGATTAATCAGCTTCACTTAACCTCACCGGCATAATCAACATCAGAATATCTTCATCTTCTTCCTGTTCCAGAGGAAAAAGTAAACCCGGTCCGTCAGCATCTTCCACCATCACGCGGATTTGTTCTGCATCCATATGCCGTAATAGATCTAACAAATAATTGGCATTATATGCGATGAGCAATGGTTCATAATCAAAACGGCATGGAATGGTTTCGCTGGCCTCTCCTCCAAAATCAATATCCTGCGCCATAATCGTTACATTATCGGGATTGATTTGTAACCGAATCTGGTACGTCATTGGATTGGCAAACAGGGATACGCGTTTCACCGAATGAATTAAATCTTCTCGGTTGATGATCATTTCTTTCTGAAAATAATCGGGAATAACGCGTTCATAATCCGGATATGGGTCTGTTATCAATCTGGAATAAATTTTGGTGTTGGGCAATTCGAATAGAATATGGTCATTACTAATAAAAAGCTGATGCTGGCCCTCTTCCGGTAAATTACGCGCCACAAAATTTAACGCTTTTGTAGGCACAATATATTGTTTGGTGAAGCCGGGATTTTGAAAATTTTTATTTATAAACCGCACCAACCGATGACCGTCGGTGGCTACCATTCGGTATTCCTCTTCAAAAATCTGACACAGCACACCAGTTAATGCCGGACGCGCCGGTTCCGTTGAACAGGCAAAAATGGTACGTTCTATCATTTTCTTCATTTTATCATTTGGTAAGGAAATGGAATTTTCTTTATCAACCATGGGCACAGATGGAAATTCTGTGCGCGGCTCTCCCAATAATTTGTAATGCCCCATGGATGTTTCCATCTGTACGCGAAAATTTTCTTCCACGTGAAACTTAATTTCAATTTCCGGCATTTCACGCAGAATATCTAACAGCAGTTTGCCAAGAACGGCTACCGCGCCTTCTTCGCTAACGCTGGCTCTGGCCCAGGAAATTTGCGTAATATCCAGATCTGTCGCTATAATTTTTAATTGGTTGTCTTCGGCAATCAATAATACATTATATAAAATTTCTTTGGTAGTTTTTGTCGGCACAACGTTAATAACACGTTGTAATGCCGCTAAAAATTCCGATCTTTCAATCGTAAATTCCATTATCCCTCCAAGTATTATCTATAAAAATAAAATTTACGGAAAAGGTATTAAATTAGCAAGAACACAACAATTATTAAACGTTTTACGCTGTTATTACTCATTCTTTTTTATCGTCCTTTTTAAATAAATTTACAACGGCGAACCGACTTCTTTAAATATTCTCAAAAAAT
Source organism: Caldithrix abyssi DSM 13497 (assembly GCF_001886815.1). GTDB lineage: Bacteria > Calditrichota > Calditrichia > Calditrichales > Calditrichaceae > Caldithrix > Caldithrix abyssi. The sequence goes on along the minus strand of NZ_CP018099.1, from coordinate 1,331 downwards.
TCTTACCGAGAATCTTTTCAATGTCGTCTTTATCATATCCTCTTTTCAGCAATTCTTTCGTAATATTAGGAATGGCCGCGGCGTTTTCAAGTCCGATAGGCGTGGTACTGATACCGTCAAAATCCGATCCCAATCCAACGTAATCCGCGCTTCCGGTCACCTGGATGACATGCTCAATATGATCAACTACCAACTTAACATCTATCTGGTATTTTTGTTTTAGCCGTTCGGTTTCTGTTTTTAATTCCTGTCTGAATAGTTTTAATTTTTCTGGATCTGCTTTACGTCTTTCGTTTCTGCTCCGTGGTAACCCAAATTTTTCGGCCAATTTTTTCTTTAGCCGATCTCTTTCGTTCCAGAATTCTGCATTTAAATAGCCAGGTTCAAAATTAATCCCAATCATTCCTCCGTTTTGAGCCAGCGCCAACAACATTTCATCCGATAGATTTCGGTGATGCTTACTCAATGCTCTGCAGCAGGAATGGGAAGCGACAATCGGTTTTGTAGAAATGTTGATCACATCCCAGAAAGTTTCATCGTGAACATGGGAAACGTCAATAATCATTCCCAGGCGATTCATTTCCTGCACCACCTTTACGCCAAATTCATTTAAGCCGCCAAATGTAGTCGTAGAATCGCCAGAGGCGTCGGCCCAATCGGTATGCGTCCAGTGTGTAAGCGTCATAATCCGTACGCCTAAACGGTAAAAATCTCTTAAAAGGGCCAGATCGTTTTCAATGGCGTAACCTCCTTCAATGCCAATCATAATTCCTGTTTTATTTTCTTCTTTTAATTGGCCAATCTGGTCATAAGAAGTTACCAGAGAGAGGAAATTTTTATTTCCTTCAATCAGCCGGTAAACCCCATCTATTTGACGTAAAACATTTTTTGCTGACTGATTTTTTTCCATATCATTTTGAGGGGCAGGCGCAAAGCAGGCAAAAACCTGAAGGTCCACACCGCCCTGTCGTAGTTTGGGAATATCCACATGTCCCTGTGTTTCTTTAGAAAGATCAATGCCCCGTAAATAACGATAGATGGCGTCGCAGTGAAGATCAGCAACAAATGCATTTTCATGCAACAAGCTAACATCCATTTTTTGATGTGGTTGAGCGATCAGAAAATGGATTAATATCAATAAAGAAAAAAAGACATGAACCATTTATCTCTCCTCAAATTTTTTAAATCAATTTGCAACACATATTAATCTATTAATATTAAATATAAAAATAAACATTGTAGTAGTAGTGTGTGTGGAAATGTGGGTAACTATTTTAAGTTCTAAAAAAACAGTAGTACAAATAAAATAATTATAAACAAAATTTGCTTTC